>CAXNDQ010000001.1:0-45285 GCA_964201275.1 Candidatus Planktophila sp.
TCCATCATTCCTGGCATTGAAAACTTTGCACCAGATCGAACAGAGACTAAAAGCGGATTATCAACGCCACCAAAGGTTTTGCCTAACTCTTTTTCTAACGCAGAAAGAGAATCGCTAATTTCTTTGCGAAGTCCATCAGGAAACTTTCCGCTCTTTAAATATTCGCGGCAAGCTGTTGTGGCAATTGTAAATCCGGGTGGAACAGGCAGACCAATGCGCACCATCTCGGCGAGGTTGGCACCTTTGCCACCTAACAAATCTTTTTGAGACATGTCACCGAAAGTAAATGGGTAAATATGTTGTTGCTTCACAAATGTGCCTTCCCGAAAATTTGCAGAAATTAAGAGAGTGAATTTTTCAGCGCTTTACTTACAGCATTAATCTACTTCTTACAGCAGAAGCAGGGGCGGAATTTCTTCCGGTACGCAATCTTGTTTCTTTTGCTGGAAATCCAAACTGGAAAGGAAAATATTTCACCTCAAGGACCTATCGCAAGCGTGAGGTTTGCGCCTAGTATTGAACTCGGACAGGAGAATTCAATGGCATCGATAGATTCACCAAATGCAAGCCTCACTCCGGGGATAACACATTGGCGGGAGGCTATGAGCGCACTGCGCGCCGGTGTTTCACAACGCGAATTCACACCGAAAGTTGGAATCGCATCCGGAATTTGGGGTGCATCAAAGAAATCGCGCTCTGAAAGTGTTCACATCGGTCTCTTCTTAACAGCGATTGCACGAGAAGATGAGGGAGGTCGTCGCAGTTTCATTGTAGGAATCGATCTCTGCGTTCTTGGTTGCGCTGAATGTGCCGACGATATGCTCGAGCAAATCGCTAAAGGTGTCGGTGTAAGCCGCGATCAAATCCTCTTCTCTTCAAGCCACACACACGCCGTACCAATGCCTTGCATCCACAGAGCAAAGAAAGATGGATCAGAATTAGTTCCAGAATTTAGGGAATTAATCATTAAGAAAACTATCGAGGCGTGTATTGATGCAGCATCAAAAATCGCAGATGTAGATATCACTTGGGGTTATGGTCACTGTGACCTAGCGGTAAATAGAGATCTACCTTGTGGCTCAGCCGAAGTGGTGGCATTTAATCCAGAAATAATCGCTGATGACACAGTCACCGTCGGTCGAGTATCAACGCGTGATGGAAAGATAATTGCAACGATCGCAAACTATGCCTGTCACCCAACAACTCTTGCCTGGGACAATATGGCAATCTCACCGGATTACATCGGTATGGCACGCAAACTTGTCGAGGCAGAAACTGGCGCTCCGATGCTATTTCTACAAGGAGCCTCAGGAGAACTTTCACCACGCAATCAGTACAGCGGTGACACTGATCTTGCCGATCGCAACGGCGCAATTTTGGGGCACGCAGTTATCTCAACGCTCAAAGCGATGCAATCTCCTGGTTGCGGATTGCGATGGAACGGCATTGTTGAATCTGGCGCTCTGCTTGGCGAATGGCACGAAGAGAAAGTCTCTGGATCAAGTCAAGCAAAAGAAATTCGCATCGATGTGCCAGTGCGCGTTAAAGAGTGGAAGAGCATTGAGCAATTACGTGAAGAGTGGGCGGGAATTGATGCTGATGCACTTGAAGAACGTATTAATCGTGCAACCCGCCTTCGCATTGGATATGAATCTGGCGCTGAGGTAACGCATCCAGTTTGGATTTGGCAATGGGGTGAGGCAATTTTCGTTGCTCAACCGGGTGAGGCGTATTCCTATATTCAAACTGAATTGCGTAAGCGTAATCCTGGTCGAATCATCTTCGTTGTAAATCTGACCAATGCGCCAGGGCTCTTCTATTTACCAATTCGCACCGCGTATAACGCACCTGCTTATCAAGCCTGGCAAACTTTATTAGCACCGGGTTGCATTGAGGCTGTTACAGATCAAGTTGATAAAGAACTTAAGAAAATCTAACGAGAGGTGGATGAAACGTGGTTAAAAGAGTCATACCAAAGATGAGCAGTACAGATCTGCCTCCAAAGGAGAAACTCTTCCACTATCCGTTTAGCGCATCTCTTAAAGCGGGCGTTGCACAACGCAATATCGATCCACCGATTGGAATTAGAGCGGCTAGCTGGGGAGCAGCAAAGTCACACGTTGCAACTGGTCTGCATCGCGATATCACCACAACGGCTCTCGCTGTTCTGCACGGCTCAACCCCGCTTTATTTAGTAACAGTTGATTGGGGTTGGTGGCAGGGAGTTAAAGATGATTTAAATATCCGCGGCAAAGTTATCGCTGGCCTAGGAATTAAAGAAGATCAACTTCAATTACACCTTACTCATACTCATGCTGGCCCAAATACGGCGTGCGATGTTGCTCATCTAGAAGGTGGCGAATTACTTGCGCCGTATCATCAATTTGCAGTCGATTCGATAATTAGCGCGTGTAAAGAAGCTAAAGATGGTGCGATCGCCGCAACCATAACTTGGGCATATGGAAAATGCGATCTGGCGGTAAACCGCGAACTTCCTTGCGGTGAAGTAGATATCGTGGGCTTTAATCCCGGAGTAGAAGCCGATGACACACTCACTGTTGGTCGTGTAAGTGATTCTTCAGGCAAAATTATTGCAACAGTTGTGAATTACGCGTGCCATCCAACAACTCTGGCTTGGCAAAATACTGATGTGTCACCTGATTTCATTGGCGCCGCCCGTGAAATGGTTGAACAAAAAACTGGTGCACCGATGCTCTTTTTACAAGGCGCCTCAGGAGATCTGGCTCCACGTGATGGTTATGTGGGAAATCACGAGATTGCAGATAAGAACGGACGAATTCTTGGTTTCGCATCTCTTGCGGTATTAGAAAAGATGATTCCATCAGGTAAAGCAATGCGATTTAAGAATCGGGTTGAATCTGGAGCGCTGCTTGGCGAATGGGAGGATTTTGCTTTCCAAAGTTCTACATTTACCGATGCGGTTCGCTTAGATATCGATGTTCCGCTGCAAGATCTTCCAACTTTTGAAGAGCTAGAAGAGCGTTGGAAAGATATTGATGCTGGTGCGCGCGAAACTCGTTTGGCACGCGCACGTAAATTGCGTACTGGTTATGTTTTAGAAAATCAGCGCGCCAAGCATCCCGTTTGGATCTGGGCTTGGGGCGATGCCATCATTGTTGGACAACCTGGTGAGGCATACTCATTCTTCCAAACCGAACTGCGACGCAGACATCCAGATCGTGTGATCTTTGTACTTAACTGCACCAACGGTCCAGGTTATGTATACATCCCAACACCAGATGCTTATTCACGTTTTCGTTATCAATCCTGGCAAACCCTGCTTGAAGTTGGCGCGCTTGAATTGATTACTGACGAGGTGTCTGCAGCGATTGCGCGAATGCCGAAATCAGTAAAGTAAATGAATAAAGCACGTCCAGCGGTTGATCGCGAAGGTGCATTCCTTTCACGACTCCAAATCGGGATAGCAACTGCCGACATCACTCCCCCAATTGGGATCTCAGCAAATCCTTGGGGAAAGAGCAAGAGCGCAATCTCTCGTGGTGTCCATAAACCTATGGAGGCAACGGTCGCTGCAATCAGTAGCGATGGCGATAGCGATATCTCGTTAATTTATGGATTAGATCTTGGCTGGATCGGTTGCCATCAATGTGATGTGGTTAATTTTAGATCTCGCATGGCACGCGAGTTAAAGCTAGATATCGATTCAATTCTTGTAAATCTAAGCCAGACCCATAAAGGTCCTCCATTCTGTATTCACGAACCAGCGCGCGAAGGTGGCGAACTAGTTGCTGGCTATGTCGAAAAAACGATTGAAGATTTAATTGCCGCTGGTAAACGAGCAATTCAAGCTCGACAGAAGGCAGATTTAACTTGGGCTTACGGAAAGTGCGCACTCGGTTCGGTACGCGATTTAGTAGTAACCGATGGCGAGTCAACTCAAGTGGTTGTTGGTTATAACCCGGAGTTAGAGCCAGATGACACTTTAGTAGTTGGCCGAGTTACAGATCAGAGCGGGAAAATCATTCTCACTATTGTTAATTATGGATGCCATCCAACTTCAGTTGGTTGGGAGAGCGATTTAATCAGCCCTGATTATGTAGGAAGAGCGCGTGAGTTAGTTGTGGAAGCAACGGATGCGCCGATGCTCTTTTTGCTTGGTGCGTGTGGAAACGTTGCACCGAAAGAACAGTATTCCGGTGATGTTTTAGTTGCAGATCGCAATGGCGAGATGTTGGGCTATGCCACGTTGGCAACTCTGGCCAGCATGCTTGCGCCAGCGCGCGAACTTCGCTTTGACCAAGTAATTACATCGGGTTCAAACCTTGCTTCTTGGCTACCGACAAAGGTTGAACCTAATGAACTCTTTGAGCGAAAGAAGATTTCGGTTGAGATGCCTCATAAAGAATTGCTGACCGATGAAGAGATGCGCGTTGCCTGGGCACCAATCACCGCAACCGAGGTCTTTCTAAACTTTAGAATTAGAAAACAACACGAAATTCGTATTGATTACGTGACTGGCGATGGAACCGTAAGACATCCGGTCTGGATTTGGCAGCTCGGAGATGCGATCGTGATTGCACATGGTGGCGAGGCGTACTTGGAGTTGGCGCGGGATCTGCGCCGCCGAAATGCGGATCGCATGATTGTCTTCTTAGATATGACTAATGGTCCCGGCTATCTGTACTTACCTACAAAGATCGCCTACGAGCAAAATAATTACCAGTCCCAGCAAAGCATTGTGGCATCTGGCGGACTTGAAATTATGTTAGAAGTTCTCGATCAAGCAGTTAAATCTCTGTAATAAAGCGATTTAACTTACAAATCTGAGGGAAACGATACCTACGACAGCAATCACTGCTGCAATTATCGTTGATCTATCTGGAATTCTCTTGTAAGAAATCGATTCGAAGAGCAGAACCCACAACGACACAGTTGCAAGGATCGAAACCATCAAGATAATTTCCCCACCTTGAAGAGCATAAACCGAGGCAATTGACCCTACTGAAATTAGCGATGCTCTCTGAATTAACTTGAAGAGATCGTTCTTCGTTAAGCCTCTCGGTGGAAAAATGGCGAGACAAATAAGCCCAGCAAGTGCTTGTCTTACGATGAAAGTCTCAGAAACGCTTATGCCTTCGGTTCCAAGAACCGCGACATTTACAGATACAAAGCCCGATGTGATGGCCGCCGAGAGTGTAAAAAAGATTGTCTTTCCCAAACGCAAGCCCGGAATGCTGGATCGGATTGGGAAGAGGCTTGCAGCAATTAGCGCAATGACTGCTACTACTTGCAGAGCTGAGACGCTGGTTCCCAACCAAATTGGCGCAAGCACCAGCGCTACAGCGGGCGAGAGAGTGCTAGATATAGAAGAGATTGACGCCGAACTTCGCTTAATAATCACAAAGATGAAATAACCCGCGATAACACTTGCGAGTGCTGCGCTTAAATGTAGTGCGAGGATCTTTGGTTCAATGACGACCCAATCTCCTCCCTGAACAAAAGCAATTGGCAGGGTGAAAAGGCAGTTAAGTAGAAAGAGTGGACCTAGCGTTGTCAGGAATGGGATCTGTGTAGTAATACCCTTTGTAAGAAATGTTCCGAGACCTATTGTTAATGCAGCAAATACGGAAACTAATTCAAACACGTGGCAACGTTATCAGTGATAAAGATATTAATAAATGATATTTAGTGGCAGAATTCAGATCTGAGCCAAGGAGTAATTATGAATTCGATAGATCAACTTTTAGGAATTAAGGGTCGTCTAGCGATGGTTGTTGGCGCTGCTGGTGGTTATGGGCGCCAATGTGCACTGACTTTGGCTCAATATGGAGCAAATATCGCTCTGATCGATCGCAATCAAGACGAATTAGAGAAAACTCAAGCAATGGTTCTTGCTGGAAATCCTGAGGCTGTTACTGCAATTTTTAATACTGATATCTCATCCGTTGATAACTGTGATCAGTTGATTAAAGATGTTTATCAGAAATTTAATCGTATAGATATTCTGGTTCACACCGCCGCGGTTTTGCAGAACGTCCTGCCCGAAGATGTTGACGAAGAGCATTGGAATACAACGCTTAATGTAAATCTGCGAAGTCAATTCTTTATCTCGCGAGGTGCGGCAAAAGTTATGCGGGAAGGAAAATGGGGACGCATCACTAACTTCATTTCTACTGCAGGACTTTCTGGTGGGCTTCCGGGATCGATTGTCTATGGAATATCAAAATCTGGCGCAGTCGCAATGACTAAGAACTTCGCCAGAGCCAATGGCCGAGATGGAGTCTTAGTAAACGCCCTCTCCCCTGCCACTTTAGATACACCGCTCTTTAGACGTGGAATGAAAGATGATGTTCTAGAGGATTTGAAGAAGGAGCATTTGAGAATCAACGCCTACGGCAGATGGACGCGACCTGAAGAAGTTGCCGCTGCTGTACTTTTCTTATCGAGTGAAATGTCGAGCACTGTTACAGGCCACGTACTTCGGGCTGACTCAGGTGCAGAATTAGCGGGTTTTTGAGAAAGTGGTTTTCTCTGCGTTAAAGAACAGCAACTATCGAAAGTTTTATATTGCCACCTTAATTTCCACTTTCGGAACCTTTACGCAGCGAGTTGCCCAAGATTGGTTAACCCTTGACCTAACTTCGAGTGCGAAGAGTTTGGGTTTGGTTGTTGCGGCGCAATTTCTGCCTGGAATTGTCTTTGCGATTTATGGAGGCGTCCTTGCTGATCGCTATGATCAAAAACGAATCCTCTTTTGGCTCAATTTTGCCGGTTTTCTAATTGCGACATCAACTGGAATCCTTGTAGCGACTGGTCACATCACTTTCCATCTTCTTTTATTCTCAGCGCTTTTGCTCGGAATCTTCACTGGTCTTGATGGCCCCGTTCGACAGAGTTACTACGTGCTTCTTGTTGGCGATAAAGATTTGCCGAATGCGCTTAGTTGGAATCAAATAAACCTAAATATCGGACGACTCGTTGGCCCTATTACTGCAGGGCTACTAATTGAACATTTCGGGACTAGCCCCGGATTTTTAATTAATGGCAGCTCTTATTTAATTGCTGTGCTTTTATTAACGACAATCAATGCTGCTCTCTATTTTCCTGCGCACGAACTGGAAGAATCGGAGAACAAAGTTACCTTTTTTGATTCACTCAGATATTTAAGAGAAAACCGCACAGTTCTGGTCCCAATTGCAGTCGTCTGCGCCATTGCAATGGTGGGTCAAGATATGCAAATGACCTCAACTTTGATGGCAAGAACGGTTTTTGACGTCAGTCCAACATCCTTCGGACTTTTAGTCTCAACTCTTGCACTCGGCGCTATCGCTGGATCACTCGCGGTTGCGCGCACCAGCGCGGAAATTGATATCGCATTCTTGGCCCGTAATGCTTCATATATGGGTGCCACTTGGCTCCTGGTTGCATCAGCACCGAACTATTTCACTTACGGTTTGACGCTTTTCTTCGCGGGCTACTTCGCGATGGGCGTAAATATCTCCGGAAACATGTCGATCCGAAAATTTGCGGATCCCAGACATTATGGTCGGATCTGGGGAATTTATATCTCGCTATGGGTCGGTGCGCTGGCCGTTGGAGGCCCTCTGCTGGGCTGGATAAGTGAAACATTCTCAGTTAGAAGTTCAATTTACTTTGGAGCAATTACAACTTTAATAATTGCATTGATTCTGCAAATTTATGTTAAGCGCACTTCTCCTAACGCGGCGAAAGATTCTCTCTCAAGTGAGTAATCGCTTGCTCTGCAACGCCTATCTCATTTAATCCTGCACCCAAGTTAGAAAGTTCTATCGCAATAGGACCATCAAAGCCCCGTGCGATAAGGCGATTAACTCTTTTGGCAATGTCAATCTTTCCGGTTCCAAAATTAACGGTTGGCCACCACCCAATTGGAGCACCTTGTACGTTATCTGGCATTTGGTCAATCTCTTTAGCTTGGATCATAAAAACTCTTGAAGTATCAATACTTTCCATTAATTGACTTATGTCATCACCAACGCGATAGGAGTTACCGAGATCTAGGCAGAGTCCAAGATATTGATCATCAATTCCGTTGATCATATCTAACAGGACCGGGACGTTAAAGTCGGCGTGATTTTCAACTGAGAGGCGCACACCTAATTGGCGAGCGCGCTTAACCAACAACTCTAAATGTTCGCCTATGCGTTCCATTCGAATGCGTGGGGCTTCATTGAAGTTGAAGTGGTTGCCAAAAACGATCCGCATTTGTTCTAATTCAAAGTCGGCTGATCTCTCTAGCCATTCAGTTGCGCTCTTAAATGCTTCTAACTTCTTGCCGCCATCGAAGCCATTTGGGTGTCCCCAAGTAAATGCAAGGTAATTCTCTTTTTCGCTGAGCCAGCCCTTTATTTCGGCTTGAGTCTGGCTATCGCTTAAATCTAAATATGCGGTCTGAAGCGTGATCAGATCAAGATCGTGCTCGCGTGCAAAGTCGATAAAATCTTTAGTTTGCCATTGCGTTTCTGCCGGCACTTCCCACTTTGAATTCTCACCAAAGAAGCGATGGAAAGAGAAACTATCTATACCAAATCTGACACCACTCATCTAGATAACCATCCGCCATCGACCGGCAGGATTACGCCATGCATATAGTCAGATGCTTCGGATGCAAGAAATAGGGTTGGTCCGACCATATCTTCAGGTACTCCCCAGCGCCCAGATGTGAGGCGGCTCAGAATCTGATCATTGCGAATCGGATCAGTCCAGATATGTTTATTGAGTTTAGTCTTGATATATCCCGGAGCAATGGCATTTACATTGACCCCAGATTTAGCCCATTCGTTTGAAAGCGCTTTTGTCATCTGGCCCACGCCGCCTTTAGCTGCCGCATAAGTCGATGCGTTTAACCCGCCCTGGAAAGTGAGCATTGATGCAAAGGTAATTATCTTGCCGCTGCCGCGTTCGATCATTTCGCCCGCAGCCGCGTTAGCTAATTGGAAGTAAGAAGAGAGGTTTATTTGGATCTGCTCCATCCAAACTTCATCACTTGTATCAACTGCCGGACCGGGCTTAACGCCACCGTGGGCAATTACCAATACATCAATTCCACCGAGAGCGGTTCTGGCCTTTTCTATAAAAGCCCCACACTGTTTTGGGTCGGCGAAATCTGCAAGGACGTAATGCAGTTTTGTTGTGGGCGAGTTATTTGCAGTGAGGAAATCTTTTAGAGACTCAAATTGTGATGCCTCTCTTGCTGAAACAAGGACTTCTGATCCAGCATCAACGAATCCCTTTACCAGTGCGCTTCCGATGCCACCTGCGCCGCCAGTGATGACTACACGGTTTCCCTTAATTTTGAAGGAACTCATTAGCGCTCTCGCAATCTTATTTTCTTAGTCAATTTGTCGTTGATTTTAATACGTTATCTTCCTATTCTTCTTTCATTAGGTCAAGGAAATCTAGATGAGAATTGAGAAATAGATAGATGGCAATTTCTTGGGATAGTCGCAGCGGATTAGTTGGTAATTGCGTTGTTGTCACCGGAGCAGCCGGCGGTATTGGTGCACCGATTGCGCGCGGATTTGCAGAGGCGGGAGCAAAAGTACTTCTTGTAGATCGTCCTGGACCGGCACTCGAGGAAGTTCACGCAACACTTACTGGGGATGGACATAAAACATTTGCAGCAGATGTATCAAAGATTGCTGATCATCACTTGATTTTTGAAGCAGCTGAAGCGATTGCGCCATTTGTTGCCATGGTGCACTGCGCTGCAGTCTTGCGTCGCCGCGCAACAGTTGATGAGGTCACTGAAGAAGATTGGGATTTGCAGATCGATGTAAATCTAAAATCAACTTTCTTTCTCAATAGAACCGCGCGCGATGCTTTTCGGTCCAAGGGCCGAAAGGGTTCGATCGTTAACTTCTCATCACAAGGTTGGTGGAGCGGTGGTTTCGGTGGCTCAGTTGTTTACGCCGCAAGTAAAGGTGGCGTAGTTTCAATGACCAAAGGCTTGGCGCGTTCATTTGCAAAAGATGGCGTGCGCGTTAACTCTCTTTCACCTGGCGGAGTTGATACGCCGATGATGTGGAGTGATACCAGCCAAGAGGCGATGGCTAAGTTTGTGGAGATGATCCCAATGGGTCGCTTGGCTGATCCAAATGAAATGGTGGGCGGTGCAATATTTCTCGCCTCGGATGCTTCTAGCTATATGACCGGAACTGTTTTAAACATATCCGGCGGACAGTTGATGTATTAAGAAAAGTAAAGACCTACCCAAGTAAGCCGATGATCTAGAGATTGCGAGATTGATATGACTACCGCCCCAATGGATAGCAAAGCCCTTGATGAAACGCCATCTACATTTTCAGATCCAAATCTGATAGATCAACCGCACGAAGCGCGCGCAGTCATCGGTGTTTCCAGACGAGATATAACTCCTCCATTTGGAATTTACGGACCGGTTTGGGGATTTTCAACTCACGATGGAAGCTCGCGCGGTACTCACAAACCGATCTATGCAACCGCTCTAGCAATCACTGCTCAACCTGGTGGCAAACCAACAGTTATCGTCGCACTTGACCTTGGTACAAGTGGTGACTTAACCGGTATGGAGGATGAATGGATCAGAGAAAGTGTTGTTAAAGATTTAGGTATTCCAATTTCAAATCTGATGCTCGCCTCTTCTCATACTCACGGCGCACCTTGGCCATACCGCAGTCGTGCCGATTTTCCGGGTGGAGATTTAATTGAAGGTTATTTGGAGTTAATGAAAGGCGCGATTCTAGAAGCATCTCGCGAAGCGATCGAGACTGCCGAAGATTGCATCATTACCTTTAAAGATGGTCGCTGTGATCTGGCAAAGAATCGAAACTTGGCAGATCCGGCAAATCCAACACGTTACTTAACTGGTTACAACCCAAGTAACAAGTCAATCACCGATGACACTGTGATGGTCGGACGAGTTACTCGAGTTAGCGATAACTCAATTAAGGCAACTGTTGTTAACTATGCCTGCCACCCAACCACTCTGGGCGGCGATAATCGTCTCGTTTCACCTGACTTTATCGGCGGTATGCGAGATGTTATGGAAGCAAATACCGATGGCGCAATCTGTGTCTTCTTGCAAGGTGCTTCTGGAGATTTAGCACCCGCATATCAATATGTTGCAGATACATCAGTTGCTGATCGTTACGGACATCAACTCGGACATGCTGCATATTCGACATTGCTCGGAATGTATCCGGCTGGACATCGCCTGGAATATGTAAAGCCAATTGAATCTGGTGCACCTCTTGCTTATTGGGAACCTCGTCCATATGCAATTCCGAAAGAGAGCGCAATTGATTTCGAGACCGTGGGACTTCCTTCAAAGGATTGGCCAGGGGTTGAAGAACTTGATAAACAACTCGCTGCCGAGGAAGACTTTAGAATTAGAGAACGTTTACTTCGTAAGAAGACAATTGCTAACTTCACTCAAGGAAAGGGCGCAATCCCAACTCAAGTATTTGCTTGGCGCTTTGGCAATCTAATCTTTGTTGGCATTTCTTGCGAAATCGATGTGGCCTGGCAACAAGAAGTAAGAGCGGCATTTCCGGGCTATGGGGTTGTTGCGATTACAGATGTTAACTATTCAGCAATTGGTTACATTGTTCGTGAAGAGTTGTGCGATCACAATCTTTACCAAGCCTGGCAGCCGCCATATGGAAAAGGTTCCTTTACCTCAATCGTTGAGAACTGCGTGCGCCTAATGAAGAAAACACTTAAAGGCTAAAGCTATTTAGCTCTGATCTTTATGTGGGGCAGGGTTTCTAATTCCAGGACGCTTGCCATCGATTCGAAACGGCAATCCTGGAATCTTCTTCACCTTTGAAGTTGGATCAGGATAGTCAACGAGAATATCTAGCGCTGCCGCTTGCGGATCATTTAGGAGATCTTCGGGAAGCGCTAAATGATCAGCCGGCACGCCACTTGCTGCCAAGAGTTCTACCCATTGTTTAGAGCCTTTTTCGACAAGAACGCGCTCAATTTCTGCCTCTAATTCAGCGTTGTTCTTAACGCGATCCACATTCTCTTTAAATTTCACATTTTCAATCATGTCTTCGCGATTTAAAACCGCACAGAGTCGGGCAAAGATCACATTGTTTCCAACACCGATCATAATTTCGCCATCGCTGGTTTTAAATAACCCATAAGGCGCAAAGGCGGGATGACCGCTTCCGGAGCGAATGGAGGGAGCGTTCGTTACTTGAAAAGCAGATAGGTGATAGCTAACCCAAGAGACTCCTGTTTCATAAAGTGAAGTCTCAATAACACTTCCAATTCCAGTTTTTTCTCGCTTAATTAGCGCGGCTAAAATTCCAAGTGCGAGCCAAGTTCCGCCGCCGACATCTAGAACAGATATTCCAGTTCTAACTGGTTCTCCACTTCGTTCTCCGGTTACTTGCATAATTCCAGTTCTTGCCTGCACGGTTGCGTCGTAGCCAGGAAAATGTCTAGATGGCCCTTCGGATCCATAAGAAGAAAGATTGCCGAGAATCAGCCCAGGTCGTTTTGCCATTAACTCATCTGGTGTGAGGTGATACTCCGCCAATTTCTCAGGCAGAAAGTTGGTCAATAAAACATCGGCGGAATCCAGCAAATTATCCAGGAACAATCGTCCTGATTCAGTTTTTAAATCTATTGTGACCGCTGACTTATTTCGATTTACTACATGAAAGTATGCTGAACGATCACCTTCAACTGGAGACATAGTTCTTGCGGCATCGGCGGCTGGAGTTTCAATTTTTATAACTCGCGCACCAAGATCTCCAAGAATCGCCCCGCCAAATGGGCCAGCTATATTCGATGTTGCATCAAGAACGGTGATCCCTGCCAGAGGTAAATCTGAAGGCATCTGATCTTTGCTCACTGATTACTCGCTCTCGCATATTGAAATAACATCTATAAGCGTTGACTTGCGACTGATACGCCCATACTATAGCAATCGTTTCCAGTAGCGATTTCTAGTGATTTTTGAGGGAGGCGCAATGCCAGCAATGCGCGTAAGACAAGCAATTGCAACAGCCATCGCTGATGAGATGCGCACCGATCCAACGGTGATCGTCTTCGGCGAAGATATTGCAGCAGCCGAAGGACCGTTCAAGACAACTGAAGGCCTCCTTGAAGAGTTTGGTCCTATTCGCGTGCGCGATACGCCAATTTCTGAAATGGCATTTACTGGCGCTGCCGTTGGCGCAGCAACAATGGGTTTGAAGCCAGTTATTGAAATTATGTTTATGGAATTTCTTGGCGTCGCACTAGATCAACTAGTTACTGAAGGCGCAAAGATGCGTTACTTAAGTAATGGAAAACTCTCTGTCCCAATGGTGGTTCGCGCATCTGTCGGTGGCGGACTTGGTTTCGGTGGTCAACATTCACAGACTCTTGAAAACTGGGTTGCTGCTACGCCAGGTCTAAAAGTTTTATCTCCAAGTGATGCACAGAGCGCCTACAGCTTGTTACGCGCTGCGATTCAAGATCCAGATCCAGTTATGTTCTTGGAGCCAAGAATTACTTACGCAGAACGTGGCGAGGTAGATACAAATCTTAAGATGGAGATCGGCAAAGCCAGAGTTGTAAAACCAGGTAAAGATCTCACCATTGTCGCTCTTGGACAAATGACAAATATCGCACGCGAAGCGGCTGCAGCTAGCTCTTTGGATATTGAAGTTATCGATCTTTGCACGATTGTTCCTTGGGATAAGAAAACAGTATTTGAATCCGTAAAGAAGACTGGCCGCCTAGTTGTTGTTGAAGAGCAGCCAGAAAGCGGTGGTTGGGGATCTGAAATTGTTGCAGCTGTAAGCGCTCAGTTCTTCGGAGAACTCAAATCAGCACCAATTCGAATCACCTGCCCAAATGTTCCGGTTCCTTATAACGGTGGCCTGGAAGCGCGCTTCTTGCCAAATGCAACTGAAGTGAATTATCAGATTGATCAATTGATGGCCACAGGTAAAGCACCGCAACCGTGGTGGATTCGGGAGGGTTTCTAAGATGAGTAAAGGTCTAGATCGTCGTAAGGCGATACTTTCTGATCCCGTTGCGCAGTTTGAACGTGCAGTTGAGATTCGCGAATTTGAAAATCAAATTAATGCTCTCTTCGCATCCGGAACAATTAGAGGCACAACCCACCTTTGCAACGGACAAGAAGCGTTAGCAATTGGACTTGCCAGCGTTTTGCGCACAGATGATCCAGTTTCTGCAACCTATCGAAGCCACGGTATTGCACTTGCTCTCGGCATTACGCCAGAGTCTGCAATGTCAGAAATTATGGGTAAAGCAACCGGATGTTGCGGTGGCCTCGGTGGATCAATGCACCTTTGCGATCTTGAATTAGGTTTACTTCCAACGTCTGCAATCATCGGTGGCGGTATGCCAATCGCTGCAGGTGCTGCACTTGCATTCCAAGTTCAAGGCAATGACCGAGTTGCCGTCGCTATTTTCGGTGATGGTGCAACAAATATTGGTGCATTCCACGAAACGCTAAACCTTGCAGCAATTTGGAAACTTCCAGTTGTATTCATCTGCGATAACAATGTTTATGCAGAATACAGCCGTATTAATTTGACGACTCCGATCGAAGATCTACATATCCGCGCCGAAAGCTATGCGATGCCACATTTCGCACTCGATGGAATGGATATAGATGTTGTTCGCGAAGGAATTCAGACTGCGGTCGATCGTGCACGTTCTGGTGGCGGACCTACCTTTATCGAAGCGAAGACTTATCGCTTTGCCGGTCACTCACGTGCAGATCAAGCGCTCTATCGCCCAGAAGGTGAGCTCGATTCTTGGAAGTCACGCGATCCACTTCTTTTGCTAGAGGAGCGGGCTAAGAAGTCCGGCAAGATCACCGATGAGCAAATCGCTGATATGAAAGTTCGTAAAGCGAAAGAGATCGAAGCAACTGTTGCTTTATGTCAGAACGCCCCTGAGCCTTCACCAAAGACCATGTTCGAAAACATCTGGAGCAGAAAGGTTAGTCAATAAATGAGTATCGAAATCACTATGCCGCGAGTTGCCGAAACTGTTGATTCGGTTTACCTAGTTTCTTGGTTTAAGGCTGTTGGAGATATGGTTAACGAAGGCGAAGATCTCTTGGAAGTCGAAACTGATAAAGCGCAACTTTCAGTTCCCTCCCCTGCGACGGGAAAAATAGTCGAGTTGAGATTTGCTATTGATGCTGAGATAAACACCGGCGATGTAATCGCCGTTCTTGAATAACAACTAACGCATTAGCGCGCAATAGGAGGAGAAATGGCTTCGGTTGCGATCTATGGTGCTGGCCAACTGGGACAAGCAGTAGCCACAGGATTGCGCGCGCGAGGAAATCATCGCGTCTCTGGTCCTTTTCGCCGAGAAGATCGCGAACTCGCCCTTAATTCTGGGGCTGACGTTGTTCTAATTGCGACAACCACCCTCTTTAAAGATGTTGCTGGTTACATCAGAGATGCTGTCAACGCCGGTTCTAATGTTCTGGTCTCGGCAGAAGAATGCGCATACCCGTGGGCCGTGGATAAAAAATTAGCGGATGAGCTCGATAAATTAGCGAAAGTAAAACGAGTCAGTATTGCTGGCGCTGGCGTGAATCCCGGACTCATCTTTGATGCGCTAGTTGCAACCCTTCTTGGTCCAACGCCTTCAGAGTTAAATGCCGATGGCACTCCTAGAACAACGGTTGAAGTAAGGCGAACTGTAAATATCTCCGGTTTTGGTGGAACAGTTCTTCGTCGCATCGGTGTCGGCGCAACAGAGAAAGAGTTTAAAGATAAGGTCGAACGAGGCGAGATTCTGGGACATGCCGGGTTTCCACAATCGATGAACGTTGTTGCAGATGCGCTCGGTCTAGAAATTGAACGAATCGATAAAGTATTACTTCCCGTTCTTACCGATCGTGCGATTGATCTCCCGCAGCGATTCGTTATTGATCCAGGATTTAGCGCCGGAGTTAATCAGACTTACACGGCAATTGTTAAGGGTAAGCCTTGGTTCTCTTCACACTTCTTTGGCCACGTAGATCTTGTTGGAATAGACAGGGCTGCGAAAGATGAGATCGAGATCAGCATCGATGGAAAAGTGCATCAAACTATTTCACTTAATCCGGGTATCGGCGCGCAAATGGGATCGCAGAATATGGTTATCAACTCGATTGAGCGAATTATTCAGGCGCAACCAGGTTGGGTAACTGTGGCAGAAATTGCGCCAGCACTTGCTAGACGTGAAGAGAGTTTTTCTAGAAAGTAAATGTAGTTCAATTGATCAACTAAAAGGAGCGGATGATGTCGGTAAAGATAAGTAAGGTCGAGGCCTTCCCGGTTAAGTACCAAGAGCCAAATGACTCTATGGCCTGGCGTTATCTCACCTTCGTACGAATCACCGCTTCCGATGGAACTGTTGGTTGGGGCGAAGCGATTACGCAATTCCCCGGCAGCACTAAAGGAACCGCTGCCATCATTGAAGATTTGGCAGATGTAATTATTGGAAAAGATCCACTTCATAATCTCGGCATCTGGCGCGATATTCGCAAACAGACTTGGTGGTACACATATCGCGGTGGATTGGGCCACTTCGCGCTCTCCGCAATTGATATTGCGCTCTGGGATTTGCGTGGAAAAATAACTGGTCAATCACTCATTGAGATGATCGGTAAGCGCGATAGCCAAGAAGTTACTGAAATTCCGGTGCTTGCATCAACCCACGTTTTTAATGCAAATCTCGACGTTGAGGTTGAACGCCACGCGCGTTATGTAAAAGAGGGATACCTTGGCTTCAAAATCGGTATGGGCAAACGTGGCGATGCGCGAGTCGGTTACGAACTAGAAAGAGATATTAACTTTGTGCGCGATCTGCGCCAAGCAGCTGGACCAGATGCCTGGATCATGATGGATCGCGGACAATCACTTAATTGGACCTTTGAAGATGCAGTTAAGCGGGTTAGCGCATGGGAGGAGTACGGACTCAAGTGGGTGGAAGAACCATTTGAACCTTGGGAGTATGAGCAATTTAAACGCCTTCGTAACCACACTAAAGTTTTGATTGCCGGCAGCGAACGCGAATGGGATTATCGCGGTTACACCGAAACCATTAACTCTGGAACTCTCGACGTAATCGGCTGCGATGTCGGACGTGTAGAAGGAATTACAGGTGCGCTTGCGATAATTAAGTTGGTTGAAACTGCCGGACTCTGGTTTAACAGCCACGCTTGGTCGAGTGCGATCAACACCGCGGCATCAATTGCACTTTCGGCATCGACTCCACGATGCCTGGTGCAAGAGTTGAAGCCGGATGAAAATCCAATGCAACATGAGTTAATTACCGAACCATTCACACATAAGAATGGAAAGATCGCAGTTCCATCAAAGCCAGGACTTGGCGTAGAAGTGATTGAGAAGACCGTACAAAAATATGTCTTCTGATAGCGATCTATCAATAGGCAGGGGACTCGACGGAAAACGAATAATTGTTACTGGTGCAAGTAGCGGTATAGGAAAAGCGACCGCACTTTTACTCGAACGCGTTGGCGCATCTGTTATTGCAATTGGTTTAGATAAAGGTCGGCTCTCCGATTTGGAGCACGAATTTTCAGATCCTGCGCGCCATCTAATTCTCTCCGTCGATTTATCCGGCGAAAATTGTGCCGAGCAAATTATGGGGCCGGCCATTTCCCGCTTTGGTGGCGTCGATGCAGCGATATTGGCTGGTGCAACGTTAAAGCGAAAAGATCTCAAAGACGTGACAGTTGAAGATTGGGATAGCCAATTCGATACTAATCTGCGATCCACTTTCTTAATTTCGCGAGCAGTGGCTGAACATCTAAAAGAGAATAAACGAGCCGGTTCGATACTCTCTTTCACTTCCCCTTCTTGGTCCACTGGTTCTTTCTTTGGCGCTGATGCTTATTCCGCATCCAAAGCAGGAATAGTCACTTTTTCAAGGGGTCTAGCAAAACAGCTAGGAGTTTATGGAATCCGCGTAAATACGATCTCGCCCGGCCAGATTGATACTCCTATGCAGCATCGAGATAACACTGCGCAAAACGTGCAGGCAATCATCGATGCTTGTCCGCTAAAGAGAATTGGTCAACCAGAAGAGATCGCATCTGTTGCAGTCTTTGTTACCTCAGATCACGGATCTTTTATTACTGGCGCGACGCTAAACGTCAGCGGCGGAATTCATATCTATTAATTACTTACCGGCAAGAAAACGCTGTGGATTCTTTCTTGTAAGCGTGTCAATCTGCTCTTTAGTAACTCCAGCACTTCGCAGTAGTGGCAAGAATTTGGTAATCAGGAACTTATAGCCTTCGTTACCGTGAATCTTTAATCTTGCTCTAGCCGCGATATCAGTGGAGATCAAGATCTTCTCCAAATATCCTTCATTAATTAAGGTTGCAATTGTCTGCGCGCGAAGCTCATCACGCTGTTTATCTAATTGACCAACTGCGTCGTAACCAATCCAGACGCCTCGCTTGAGTAATTTGCGGGAGTACTCGATATCGCGATTGGTATCGCAGTGGCCGATCAAAGTTATATCAAGATCTGCTCCCGCCGCCTCTAAAATATTTAATTGTTCAATTCCTACTTCAGTAAATAGCGCATGGGTTCCGATTGGTCGCTTAGTCTCTACCTGAACTTTTGCTGCAGCTTCCAACACTTTGCGCTCATTTGGCTTAACTCCCCGATGGTGGGTGCCCAATTCGGCCATAATTCCGGCTTTGATACCTGTGCCTGGGAAACCATCAACAATATGCCCGAGCATTCGATCAGCAATTTGGCTAACACTCCAGTCATCTAACCATTCTGGATAATACTGTTGATGATAAAAACCAGTACCGGCGATGATGTGAACACCGGTAGCTTTCGAAATTTCTGCCAATCCACTTGGATCTGGATGTAGTCCATAGATTGTCTGATCAACAATTGTATTTCCGCCCGCGGCCTTGTAATCGGCGACCTCATCGCTCATTGTAGATAACTCAAGCAGTACGCCCTCTGCACTGCGACGGACATCGTAGGTATCAACAAGGAGATGTTCGTGCGGCAATATAAAACCTAATTGATCAGCAGGAACTGGGCCAAGTACGGTCTCAACATTTTTCATAAATACGAGCCTAATCCAAATTTCCCTGTAATACGAGAACTTTCTTCTGCAATTATCGCTGGAACAGTGATGGAATTGCAGTACTTGCTAGAAATGTATCTATTTCAGATCCATTTCAATATACTTGCACAATGGCCTTTAAATTTAATGAACTTAACTGGCAGCAAATTGATAGCCTCGATAGAGATAAGACAATATTTCTCTTGCCGACTGGTGCTATTGAACAACACGGGCCACATCTACCAGTTGATACTGATATTTATAATTCAAACGCCTTAATAGAAAACATTGCAAAAAATTCCGGCGGTAATGTAATAGCACTTCCACCAATTTGGTGGGGTACATCTCCGCACCATAAGGGATATCCCGGCACAATTTCATTAAAGCTGGAAACTTTCCATCATTTACTTAACGATATTTTCTCTTCACTGACCGCTCATGGTTTCTATAGATTTCTAGTAATTAACGGCCATGGTGGTAACGCTGGAATTCTCACAGCGTCGACAGCAGATTTAAGCGAATCACTTGGTGTATCAATTCCTACTTACTCTTATTGGCAGTCAATCAAGCAGGTTCTAATAGATATCGGTGAATCCGAAATTGGCGGAATGGGGCACGCCTGCGAGATGGAGACTTCTCTTGCCCTTTACCTGCGCCCAGAACTTGTAAATATGAAAGCGATCGCACAGGACATGCCTGATGTTCGAGTCGCTCTCTCTTGTATTGATTTCCGCCAACCAGGTTTCTTGGGAATTCCCTTGGATTTCCGTCGAGATTCAAAATCTGGAGTTATGGGAGATCCAACTCTGGCTACAGCCGATAAGGGAGAAAAGATATTTAAAGCAGCCCTGGTTGCGGCAACTGATGCAGTTCAAACTCTGCTGAGCGCGGACCGTGATGTATTTGTAACAGAGAGATTTAATTAATGTTGGTTTTATCTGTAAAGCTTCTCTTTGCCCCCCTCTTTGTTATTGGAACCTACTTCATACAAAAGAGATTTGGCGCACGCTGGGGTGGCATCTCTATGGCTGTCCCATTCATTCTCGTGCCGATTTTGTTAGTTATCTATCTCCAACATGGCAGTGATTTTCTCTATGACTCAATTGTTGGCTCTTATGCAGGACAGATCGCTCTACTTTTCTTCATCGCGACCTACACTCGTATGGCACCGCGCTTTAATTGGCCAATTTGTATTGCTGCTTCTACATCAGCATTTCTAATTGGTGTCGCGATTCTGAATCCCCTCATAAAAGATCTTTGGGTAGGTATTGCGCTCTGGATAATTGTTTGGACGATCTCCGTCAAAAGATTTGTTGCTTACGACAGAAATGCCAAACTTCCCCCTGCACCCAAGTGGGATATTTGGTTAAGAGTCGCATCGGCGCTCTTTCTTATATTCACAATTACGCAATTTGCTGAAAACCTTGGGCCGCAATTATCTGGGGCATTTGCAACTTATCCCGTGATGACTTCAATTATGTCCACATTTAATCATTATCGATTTGGTCCAAATTCTTCCACCGCCCTTATGCATGGCCTATTGCAATATCTTCCAGCTACTTCGCTATTAATTCTCCCTCTTTCGGCAATATTGCTTTAATTAAATACCTGGAAATCAATAACTTTTCCAGCATATAACAAGTAATAAAAAGCATTGACTTGCGCTTTACTCATTTATAGATTTGGTACTAAAGGCGATTAAATGAGAGTGGGTCAGTCAATGTCCGGTCTAAGAGTTGGTGCTGCATCGGCAAATATCAATCCACCTATGGGTTTAAGAAAAGGTGGATTTAGACTTTTCGGCGAGCCAATCACTTCGGTTGATGACGATATGGAATTAGGCGTTGCAGTTCTGCAATCTAAAGGTGCAACGATCGCGATCATCGGCTGTGACCTGGGCAGCGCGACCAGAGAAGAATCACACGAATTCAGAGATACCGTTGCGGAAATTTTAAAGATTGATCGTTCCCATGTTCTCTTTAACCTTAGCCATAACCATAGCGCCGCTACTCTTCGAGGAAATAATGGCAGCCCAAGCAATGAAGAAGATCTTCCACTAGTAAATGAATATCAAAATGGCCTCGTAGACAAGATCGCACAGTGCACTCGTTCAGCCCTTGCGAATATGAAGGATGCCAGAATGGCGCATGCTTGGGGTGCTGCTGATTTAAATGTTTATCGCCGCGAGTGGAATAACGGTCAAGATATCCTCGGTGAAGTTATCGGACATCCTGTTGATGACAGCGTTGGTGTAATTCGATTTGATGATTTATCTGGCAAGGCAATCGTTACTTTCTTTAGATATTCATGCCATCCAGTCGTAAATGGCGCCGTCTCAACTACGCTCTCCGCAGATTTCCCGGGACCAGCTCGCAAACTGGTTGAGGAGAAAGTTGGCGGTATCGGAATATTCCTGCAAGGTTGCGGAGGCAACGTAAATCCAAAAGTTGGAATCGGATACGAGAAGGATTGCAGCGAATCGGTATATCGAGTTGGTACCGCGCTCGGGGCAGAAGTTGTCCGAATCGCACTTGGGCTAAATACTCATCGCTTCCAAGGCGATCGAACCACGCTCAATAATGTGCCAAATATTCTTTTCAAGCCTTGGCAAGCACGCACTGATCATCCAGAAGTAACTCTCGCTGGAGCTGAAGAGGTCGTTAAGTTTAGATTCTCCCCACTGCCTGATGAAGGCCACCTGCGCACCCAAGAAGCGCATTGGCGAAAAGAAATTGAAGATCGAATCGCACGTGGTGCACTCTCTTGGGAAATACGTTCTGCAAAGACAACTTACGCCTGGGTTGCAGCGACACTCGCCAGATTGAGTGACCCGAATCCAACAGATGATTTCTTAGCGCACGCGATACGTATCGGAGATATCGCACTGGTTGGTCTTGGTGTAGAAGCGTTCTTCCAAACTGGTGAAGAAATCCGAGCCAAATCACCAATGACAGAGACCTTCGTTCTTGGTTACTCAAACGGAACAATTATGTATCTGCCGAGAAAAGAAGATTTCCCAGAAGGTGGTTGGAAATATCCAAATACACATGCACTGCCTGACTTACTGCCACAGGTTTACTGTCAGCCAGCGCTCTGGCATCCGGATTCAGAACAAGAAGCAGTTGCTGCAGCGCTACGTGCGCTAGAACGTGTAGCTAGCGCTTAGCTATTTGCTTTGTATAGTTGATTCAGAAGTGCGATCGATTCAGTAGCGATCATCTCCCCCGCCTCTGGTGCAAACGGTGCTGGATGTCCATATCCGCGTTGGGCAACTGATGGCTCATATCCCCCGTAAGGATATTCAGCGCGCGTTGAGATGTAACCTAAAACTCCTTGGCAGTACCCGGCAAAGATAGTTGCCTTAAATGGGGATGCTTGTCTAACTTCATAACCAATTTCGGTAAATACTTCGCCCGGAGTTCCGACAATTGCAACATCTCCAAGTCGCGCCACCCATAGTTCGCCTTCGACAAAAGTTGGCAGCGATGTTGTGGCTGATAAATTAACAAATTTTTCTAGCCAAGCAATGTGATAACCAATTGGATTTAAAACCTCACGCCCCGCACCAGCGGCTTTTTTCCCTTCAAAATCAGCCTTCTTGGCCGCTAATTCTTCTTGCATTTCGCTAACGCTCATCGCAGGATTTAGTGGTAATTGCAGAACTTTTCTGATCGATGCAATTTGTTGGGGTGACTGCGGTTGCTTTACTCGTTTGCGATAGAGAGCAATTGGAGTAACTGATCCGTAGGCAATTCGCTCAATTTCGATTTCGCGTGGCTCTGCATCGGCGACTGCGTGAACTGCTTCAAGACCTAGACGCTTACCCATCAAAACTTCGGGACCAGGATGATCAAAGAATGCTTCCAGCGGCAAAATATTTCCCGCTGCACCTTGTAAGAAGAGGCAGATTCCGCCACGGATTAACTCAACTTGGTTACGAAGAGGCCCAATGAAGTCACTTCCGCTGTATGGAACTTCACCGCCCAGTGATACTGGATGACAACCAAATCCAACCAGGGTTGCTATTGCATCTCCCGTCAGGCTATCAATTCTGATGGTGGGCACTTCTTCATCAATAAAGTTCTCTTTATTCCAGCCGAGAATAGTTCTTCCATCTTCGGTGCGCTCTCTGCGATTAACGGCGATGCCAGGTGCGATACCTGTGCCACCGGAAATTCGTGCCGGCTTTAATCGCGCCATCGCTTTAACTACTGCGCTTGCATAATCAAAAGGTAGCCTTTCAAAATATGCGACCTCTCCAGGGGTTAGCTCTGCATATTCGCCGTGCAACTTCTCGCCGTGCTCTCTCGGCCACAGCCCAGCGTGTGAATGGCTTACATTTAAAAGAATTGAGTCATATTTAATTCCAGATGCGATTGAGATCGTGGATCTAATTCGATCTGCAAAGTAAGGATCGATATTTGCTAAATCTGCGGTGAGAATCGCCATTTGGGTTGTGCCGTTAGTAATAACAACGGCGCGAACTTGGCATTCATCTAATGAATCTCGCACAGCAAATGCACGACGGACAAAACCTTGAGGATCTGCGGGCAGCGGTGGATCGATATTTACAACGGCTGCGCCTGCGAGAAGTTCTGCCATGAGACACCTCAATCAAGGGTTTGAGTTATTGGAAAGGTTTCCAGTAGTGTAAATCATGCAATTTGAAGCGGTCAATGGTTGGAGAGAAGGTCATCAGATGGAAGTAAATCTTCGTCGATCACTGCTCGCCGTTCCAGCAAGTTCTGTAAAAATGATTGAAAAATCAAAGGGGCTTGCTTGTGATCAAATCCTCTTTGATCTTGAAGATTCAGTTGCTCCGAATGAGAAGGTAAGTGCGAGATCCAATCTGATCGAACTTTTCTCTGGAAAACCAACTTTTCGCGCCCGATATATATCTATTCGAGTCAACGCGACGAACTCTAAATACTTTGAGGATGATCTGGCCGCACTTTCTCAAATTCCAACAGATGCGATCTTCTCAATTGTTCTTCCTAAAGTCGAAAGCGCGAGCCAAATTGATTTATTGAGAAAGTCATTCTTAATTGATGCGCAGATCGAGAGCGCTGCCGGACTTGCCAACGTAGAGAGCGTCGCTGCACATCCCCGCTGCCTTTCGTTATCTTATGGTCCACTCGATTTTGCGGCAGATCTTGGCGCATCACTAGATGATCTAAGTGAGAGCGACCTCAAGGAATTTACGCTTTACCCACTAATGAAAATCCTGGTTGCCGCCCGCGCAAATGAAAAACTGGCCTTTGATGGCCCAGAAGTTGATATCCGAAATTCAGAGAAATTTGCCCAGGGTGCTACGCGAGTACGTGCCCTAGGTTTCGACGGCAAGTGGGTTATTCATCCAGATCAGATTGAACTCTGTAATGAGATTTTTACACCAAGTGATAGCGAGTACCAAGGCGCTAGCGAGCTAATTGCCAAGTATGAGAATGCAAAAAGCCAGGGGCTTGGGGCTATCTCCGTTGGCGATCTAATGATCGATGAAGCGTCACTACGCAGCGCGGCAAAGATTGTTGCTCGACGCCAAGCCTTTGACGCCAGCTAAATTAAATTACTTCTCTGTTCGGCGCGTATTAATTCGATACTTATCTGCGTAATCACGATCTAGCTCCCAGCCAAGACCAGGGGCATCTGTGAGCGTAATATTGCCGTTTTTTAGCGCAGGGCGATTGGCGATCAGGTTATGCCAGATCGGATCACGATCCTTATGGAAGAACTCTAAGTAAGTTCCGTGTGGAATTGACGCAAGTAGGTGTGAGGCTGCTTGTGGTTCCTCATGGTGTGCCATCTTGATGTCATATAGATGAGCTGTAGATGCCGCACGGCGCCATTCAGTTGGGCCACCTGACCAAGATGAATCAAAGTTACAGAAATCTATTGCGCCAACTTCCATTAGGTCGCGACAGCCTGCTGCAGAAAATTCGGTCTGACCCGCGCAGACAGATACACCACCGGCATATCTGACATCACGCATTGCACGCTTGTCGTTCTGCCAAATACAAGGTTCTTCAAACCACAGCAGGTTATCGCCCTGTACTAAGTGTGAAAATTCAATTGCTTGCGGAACCGTGTAACCCTGATTGGCATCTACTGCGATTCTCAAGTTATCGCCACCATATTTGCGCGCTTCCTTAAATCGCTTGGCATCTTCCTTAGGAGTTAAGCCACCAATTTTGAATTTCATTCCGGCAAATCCTTGCTCAACAAGTGACTCAACTTCTTCTTGAATTGTCATCTCACTGTTGTAGTAACCACCGATAGTGATCACGGGAATCCAATTTCTGTACCCACCCCAGAGTTTGTGAAGCGGAGTAGAAAGTGAACGCGCATAAAGATCCCAAAGAGTTAGATCAATTGATGCAGTTGCAACGAGACCTAGACGGCGATCTCGTAAAATATCCCAAGTGGCTGGGCGGGCAATCTCCCAAAGTCGTTCAATTGCAGATCCATCTTCTCCCAGGATCTTTGGTGCAATCTCGTCATGAATTATTGAATCAATCTCAGCAAGACCTGCGTCTTCATCGCCTGCGTAAGCTTCACCAACTAAGCCACCGGCGGTATAAATCCTGGTGATGATCGTTGATCTATGAGTCATCTTGTAGTGACTGCCCCGGTAGGTGCGAACCAGCGGGACTCTGATCTGCTCAGTCTCAATTGCCGTGATGGTTAAATCCATTGGGGCGCCTCCCTATAATTTGCCTATAGCAAACGTTTCCAGTTAAGAGTACCTTGGGCCAAGGGCGCTGACAAGAGTTAGTTTCCGAAGAATTGGCCGCGAATGCGTGAAGTTCTTTGATATCCAGGATCTGTTCCAGGAAATCGAAGAAAGATATTCACTTATTTGGCGGATGTATCAAACCTAAAGAGGAGTTTAGAAGTGCCTAGTGAGAAATCAGAAAACGGACGTTCGGTAAATCAGCGCGTAACTATCCGCGAGGTCGCCGCAAAAGCTGAGGTTGCGCTCTCCAGTGTTTCACGCGCTCTCTCTGGCCATCCTGATGTTTCCGATGAAATGCGTAAGCGTGTAAAAGATGTGGCCGACGAGTTAGGTTACGAACCAAATCTTGTTGCGCAATCACTTCGCAGCGGTGTTACACGAACTATTGGATTTGTTGTCCGCGATATCAACAATCCAATGTTCGCACTCCTTGCCCGTTCTTGCGAACACGAATTACGTCGCAATGGCTACTCCATGATCTTGGTTAACTCCGATGGAAATATTGAAAATGAGAATCGCAACTTTTCACTTCTTCGTCGTCGGCGAGTTGATGGAATCATCGCATCCCTCGTTTCAGAAGATTCGCCATACTTAAGAAAAAATCTAGCTGGACCGCGTTGTCCTATTGTCTTGCTAGATCGTGAAGTAAAAGGCGTTAATGCAAGCGCAGTACTTGCAGATCACGCAGCAGGAGTGCATGAAGCGGTTACTCACTTGTTGAAAGCTGGCCACCGCGAGATTGCCTTTGTGACAGGATCAAATAACGTTTACCCAACTAGAAATAGATTGCAAGGATTTACCAAAGCATTTGAAGATGCCAAGATAAAGATGCATCCTGATTTAATGGCGATCGGCGGATTCGATGCCGAATACGCGCTCTCACATGCACGAATTTTGCTCCATCGAAGCCCTGCTCCTACTGCAATTCTCGCCGGCGGCCATGGCGCTTTAATGGGAATCAGCCGCGCGCTGAAAGAAAAGAATTTGACTATGGGTAAAGAGATTGCATTTATCGCACTTGATCAATTGCCTTATTTAGAAGTCTTTTCTGACAATATCTCAACGGTTTATCGCGACACAGAAGCAATTGGACGAGAAGCTGCAAGGCTAATTCTTGAAGGAATTGAAGGAGAAAAACCGCGCGTAAGTTTAATTGAGACTCAATTTATCGAGCGAGCGAGCTCGCAGGGCGGTATTTAGTTACCTAAAGATGAGTACCGCCTCCCGAAGTTGGTCAGATCAAGAGTTAATCGGCGCTGCTTTAGCGTCCTTTGAAATTAGCGACGCAGACCGCGAACGTGCCGGCCTACTCTTTGCCGACTATCTACATTTAGCGCTTTCTGGCAAGAAAAAAGTATCTTCCCAATTTGGTGATGACCCACTTTCTAACGTTGCCTATTTCGCGAAAGTATCTAGCGTCTCAGATTTGGACGATGTCAATTGGAAGCAGCTCACCCACCCGGGGTCAATAATTTTTTCTTCCCTGCTCCCCTTTCTATTTCGTAAAGAAATTAACTCAAAGAACTTTCTCCGTGCTGTAATTTCAGGTTTTCACGGATCCAGTCTCTTTGCCCAAACTCTTCAGCCAACTCACTCTCGAAACTGGCATGCCAGTGCGACTTCAGGAATATTTGGAGCCGCGCTTGCAACTGCTAATTTGCTTGGGGTAAGTGATGATCAGAAAGCACAAGCCCTCCATTTCGCATCAGCATCAGTCGGCGGTAGCGCAAATGCGACGCGCTCACAGAACGGTGCAACTCGTTTCACTCGAATTCATGCCGCGCTGATGGGGTCGATGTCGACGTTAGAAGCGGCAGAGTCTTCTCCGGCTCCGCTATATATTGTTGATGGTCCGGGTGGTTTGAGTGAGCGTTTCGGCGTCGTTGATCACCTTCCAACAACAAAACCAAACGATGCAATCCATCAGATTTCAATTCGCTATTTTCCTTATAGCGGGTTCTCACATAACGCACTTGAAAAACTGGAAACTCATTTGCCGATTGATTCAAAGACTGTGAAATCGATTGAATTACAGCTTCACGAGCCGCTTTTTACGCTGATTGGCTCAAGCAATAAGGGTCCTTGGTGGGACCTAGCAGCGGCAATTTCAAACACGATTGCAAATGGTGATCCATTTGATTCTAAAACAGCCTCACTTAACGCCGATATAAAAATTGAGAAGATTGAAGCAGCAACTTCATCGGCCAGAATCAAGTTATCAAGCAGTGAGATTGCCTTTGACTTTGGAATTCAGGATCGAATTGGAATAGATCCGATCGATATCCCCCGCATCCAGCGCAAATGGTCAACTCTTTACCGCGAAAGTGCAGAATTAACAGAAATTGCCAGCCAGATTATTGACGGCTCAGGAAGTGCGATTGCTGAATTAAAGAAACTTATTCAGGCAACTGATTGAGGTCGCTGTAACTCTCCCCGATTAGCATCAGACAATCCCCGCGCTTAACACGCGGATAACCGCGAATTACTCCAATTGTTCCGGATCGTCCAGCGTGAACCAGATGAGGTTTACGGTCTGCCGAATCTGGGAAGTGAATCGCACCGATTACTTCGCCCTTTTCTACTTTCTCACCAAGTCTCTTCTTGTTTTGATAAAGACCTTCTTCTTCAGCCCAGTGGTAAGTGGCGCCGCCTCGCATATCTATAAATTCACGATTTTCGATCTTAATTTGGTGATCATAACCTTCGCTATGAAAGTCCGGCTTCAGCAAGGCGATACTTTTCAGTGCTGATATCAGTGCAGCTCTGGTGATCCGATTGCTGGTGGCAGACGTAACGCCGGATCCACCAAATTCTCCCGTAAAGAGTGATTTGCCTAGGCTTGCAACATATCCAGGCAGTAGTGATTGCTCATTTGTACCTGGGTGCGATGGGAAGATCAAAGAGTAACGGGTTTTCCATCCATTTAAATTCTTTATCAAATCGCTTCGATATTTCTTATCATCACTCCACGTAGCAGTTGCGCTCTCGAGGAAGTGGTGTCCTCTTCCTCCGCTATGGATATCGATTACAACATCGACTCGAGGAATCAATTCGGTTGCCAAATAATGGGCGATTTTCTCGGGAATTCTGCCATTTTCATCACCCGGAAATATGCGATTAAAATTAGTGCCATCGGCCCAAAGGCGAGTACTGGCAAAGCTTGCCGGATATGAAACAGATGGGATCGCAATCAATTCTCCTGCGATGTCACCTACATTTAGTTCACGCATTAAATTGGCGATCGCAAATTGACCCTCGTATTCATCGCCGTGATTGCCACCGATGATTAAGACCTTTGGACCTGGTCCTGAATTAATGGAATGAATTGGCAAGTTGAAGATCGCCCAACCGCTGGTATTGGTCGAATCGCCGGCTTTTAGGTATCCAGATTCCTTGCCGCGCTTATCGAAATCGATTGAGGATGAAACTGTTCCGCTCATCGCGCGCTCTTTTCTGTTAACGACTTTTCAAAACTTTCCAAATCAGGGAAGAGTTCGCCAATTTGGCAAACCACATCTCCAGTAGTGACAGGTGAATATCCTCTAACCAAAGCGACTGTTCCACTGCGGCTTGCTCGCACCTCTACTACTTGATTCTCAGCGCTCTTAAAGTTATGAATCAAGCCGACTAAATCTCCAGCTTCGACTTTCTGATGTAGATCGACTCGATTCTCATAAATACCATCCACCGAGGCGCTGGCAAATGAGATGGAATAATCTCGGGAATCGATAATTTTTCCATGATGATCTATGGAGTCTGCGTAAACGCTGGCAGCGACATCTGCTCCGACATAAACGCCCATACCGCGAAGATAGTTCTCTAGTCCGCTACTAATCACCGCCATAGATTGCGCTGTAGTGACTCCAGAACCGCCAAATTCGCCGGTTGCGACCGCTTTACCTTGTCGAACTACATCACCTGGCAGAAGCGAATCTGGGTTGGTAGATGGTTGTTCTCCGCCCAGGAGAGTGAATTCGCTCTTACACATAAGCGACTGTCGGAGCATTTCTTTTCGCAATTCGAGATTTGAAACCCAGACCATGGTGATACTTGGAATGAAGTGCATACTGCGTCCACCGCTGTGCATGTCGATTACTGAATCACAGGTAGGGAATAAGTCATTCGATAGGAAATATGCGAGTTTTTCTGCGATTGTTCCATCTACTTTTCCAGGAAAAACACGATTGAAGTTTTGTCCATTTGGCCAAAGCCGTGTGCCAGCTGCAGATGCCAGACCAGATAACACCGGAATAATTAAAACTTCACCTTTCACATCTGCAACTTCTAGACGACGAGCAAGATCTAAAGCTGCAATCTGTCCTTCATACTCATCACCGTGATTACCCGCTAGGACTAATACTCGCGGCCCGCTGCCGTTTTTTACCGAAGTTATAGGCACAGTATGGTGGGCCCAGCCGCTGTTATTGGTCGAGTCGCCAATTTGAATATATCCACTGCGCTTTCCTACAAAATCACTTGATGTATTGAGATCAAAGGTGCAATTGGCGGTGAGTGACATGGCTAAAGGTTAGTGATTTTTCAAGCAAAATTAAATGCTTTTTTAAATAATTTTCTTGAACTCAAACTCCACATCAGGAATTCATTGACCTCAAATTGCACAACTGTTAGGCTGAGATATCAGTCATTTTCGCCATATTTGAGCCTCAAAGGCTCAAATTTCTGAATGGGAGTTTGTTAATGGGAGAAGTCAGACGCGTCGATGGAAATCGCCCTTGGGCACCAATTGTTGGATATTCCAGAGCGGTAAGAATTGGAAATCTCATCGAAGTTGCTGGAACAAGTTCCACCACGCGAGATGGCAAAGTTATGTTTCCAAATGATGCCTACGGTCAAACGAAATATATTTTCGAAGAGATCGAAAGAGCTGTGCACGAGTTAGGCGCAACTTATAACGATGTAATTCGCACTCGTGTATACATGACTAACATTGATGATTGGCAAGGAGTTGCAAAAGCACATGGCGAATTCTTTGCCAAAATTCTTCCTACCTCATCCTTCGTTGAAATCAGTCGACTAATGCTCCCTGAACTTTGCATTGAAGTAGAAATGACCCTGTACTTACAAGACTAGTACTTACAAGATTAATTCCTTAGTCCCTTATCAATTCCTATAACCTAGAATTTTAAATCGGAGAAAAATGAATCGCAGAGATATTGAACATGACACAGTCGTAGTTACTGGTGGCACTAGTGGCCTCGGCTTCTCTTGCGCACAACGCGCGATGCGTGATTGGCCAGATCTGCATGCAGCCCTGCTGGATATGAAAGAGGGACGCATTGAAGAATTAGAGAAGGAATTCGGAAAAGATCGTGTTAAGTTCTTCAAAACAGATGTAACTGATTACCAATCGATTCAAGATTCTTTTGCCGGCACTATTGCTTGGCGCGGTGGTTTCTCGGCCTTAATTGCAGCCGCGGGATATGCCACAAATAAATCAAGTATTGAAACCACTCCTGAAGAGTGGAGAGCGATGATCTCTTGCCATCTCGATGGCACCTTCTTCGCCAATCAGGCTGCCGGTCGATTCTGGTCAAAGAGCGGGCGCCCTGGCGCAATCGTTAACTTCTCATCCGTTTCGCACATCTTTGGCTGGCCACGCCGCGTTTCTTACGCTGCAGCCAAGGCTGGAATCGATTCGATAACTCGCACTCTCGCTGTCGAGTGGGCCGAGTTTGGAATTCGTGTAAATGCCGTTGTTCCTGGCTACATCAATACTCCACTCCTTGAAGAGGGGCTCAAGTCAGGGCGAGTAGATCCGTCAATTAGAGAAATGCATGCAATGGAACGCTTTGGTGAAGCTGAAGAAATCGCTGCCGGTGTTAAGTTCTTGCTATCTAATGATGCCAGCTACATAACTGGTGAAATGCTCACAATCGATGGTGGATTCACACCTCGCAGAATTCCGTGGAACCGTGATTAATTCACTCGCGCAAGGAAAAGGTGCGATCCCAAAGATAAAGAACCTTTCGGCTCGCCGAATTATTTTAAATCTGCCCGAGCCAGTTGTGCTCGGACAATATGTAATCCGTTCACGCGGATTTGCGATTGTCACAGTTGAGTTAGCAGATGGAAGTAAGGGGCAAGCTTTCTCACTCGATCGCGGCACCCCTGTTGCTGACACTGTTAATACGCTGATTGCTGAGCCATATAAAGAGATCTTTGATGGCGATCCGATTAATACTTTCGATGCCATATTGCGGAGAATGAGCGCGCCGCTTTCTTCTGGTGCATCACTTCGCGGACTTTCACTCGTTGATATTGCAACACACGATGCTGTTGCGCGCCATAAAGGCACAACCGTTGTAGAAAGTTTCGGAAAGAAAGAGAAAGACCACCCAAAGTGGGCAGTTGTTGGATACCCGCCTTCACGTGGACCCGAAGATATCGCTTGGGAAGTTGAAGCAGCCGTTGCTGCTGGCGCCGTTGGCGTGAAGTTACCTGTCGGTGCAAGTCCGAAATTAACGCGCGAGCGCATTGAAGCGGCGCTAGCCACAGGTCTCTGCGCAGTCTCAACTGATCTAGCTTGGTCTTGTCGCACCGCAAAAGAAGCGTACGAGATCGTTAAAGGTTTAGATCTTGCCTGGGTGGAAGATCCATTTATCCCAGGCAGTATCGCTGAATTAGTTGAACTACGTCGCCTCCTCGATGTTCCACTTTCAAGTGGCGATGACGAGACGCATCTCTATCATCCGCAAGCATTTATTGAAACGGGCGCACTTGATATGTTGCGAATAGATGCAACATGCCAGGGCGGCTTATCTCGGATGGTCTTGTTAAATGAGTACATGGCCAATAGCAAGTTAGCTATTTCTTGGCACGTTTATGATGCAATCCATCACCAGATTGCCTCAATCATTGATTCGCCAACTTTCTCAATCGAGTACTCAGCACCAGGTGCCAGCGTTGATCCATTGGCTGAAATGATTCTAGATCGCCGTCAATCTGGTCATACCCACGATGGCAAAGGATTTAGATTGGCCGTCCCTGATCTACCTGACCTATCAGATGCACTCGCTGGGCCACCACGTTGGGTGAACTTAAAATAATCTAACGACAAGAAGCAAGGAGCTTTAATGGCTAACCAAGCACCCGTCGTACTAATCACCGGAAGCGCCCACGGTATTGGCTTTGCAACTGCCCAAAAGTTCTTTGCAAATGGTTACAACGTTGCAATCTCTGATCTAAATGAGGGCGATATTGAAGCAGCGCTTAAAGAGTTAGATCCATCCGGTGATCGAAGTATCGGCGTTAAAATTGATGTCACCTCGCGCCAAGATATAGAAGCAGGCGTTGCAAATCTTGTCGCTAAATTTGGGCGGCTGGATGTGCTGATTAACAATGCCGGTAATTTTAGGCAAGGCGCAACCGAGACTTACAGTGATAGCGATTGGGATCAAATAACTTCTGTTCATTTAGACGGTGCATTTAAAGCATCTCAGATCGCTTATCCCCATTTGAAGAACTCCCCCGCTGGAGCAATCGTTTCTATTTCATCTATCGCCGCGCGCGTTGGTCTGCCAAAGCGCGCTTCCTACAACGTTTCAAAAGCGGGTATTGAAGCGCTGACTAGGACTCTGGCAGTTGAATGGGCAAGCGATGGAATTCGCGTAAATGCGGTTGCACCCGGTTTTACCGAAAGTAGAAATATGAAGGACCTTGAGGATAAGGGCCTTACAACGCCGGCGAAATTACTGGCAGCGATTCCGCTGGGACGCTTTGCCAAGATGAGCGAGCAAGCAGCAGCTATCTATTTTCTCGCATCAAGTGAAGCATCATTTATTACCGGACAAACTCTGGTCGTCGATGGCGGGACCACCATCGACGTCAGAATTTAAAGTTACTTCTTTAACTTTGCCCGAGCGGCTTTTCCAAGCTCGCCTGGAATAGATGCAAGAAGCATTTTGGTGTAATCCTCTTGCGGATCATTAAAGACTGTCTCGGTATCTCCGGATTCAACAAAGACGCCATCTTTCATCACATATACCCGCTTGGTTAGGTAACGGATAACGCCAAGATCGTGCGAGACCAAGACAATTGCTAGGCCATCATTTAAAAGTCCTAGGAAGAGTTTTAATAGTTGTGCTTGCGCGCTCTGATCAATTGCTGACGTTGGTTCATCGGCAAGTAGAACTGATGGGCTAGCAGATAAGGCACGCGCCACACTAACTCTCTGGCGCTGACCGCCGGAAAGTTGGCGAGGTTGCTTGAGAGCATCGAGTCTTCCGATACCCATTCGTTCTAAGAGTTCAAGCGCTTTCTGTTCGGCTTCATCTTTGCCAACTTTGGCGTGAAATCTAACCGCTTCTGCTACAGCAGAAAGCCCATTTAGTTGTGGGTTAAGGCTGCCATACGGATCCTGAAAGACCATTTGCACTTGGTTTCGGTTACCGCTTTGGAATGACTTATTGCCTTTAAATACATTATCGCCACGGAAGCGAATTTCACCGGCTGAAGGTGGTTGCAGGCCGGCCATAACGCGAGCAAGGGTCGATTTTCCGGAACCAGATTCGCCTACGATTCCAATTGGTTCACCTTCGTGCACTGTTAGCGAACAATTCTTCACTGCTTCAACAGAGTTTGAACCAGAGCCGAAAGTAACGCTTACATTTTCTACTTCCATTAATACATCGCGTTTACTCATCAGATTTTTCCAATCTTATCGGCGTGAAGACATGCGCTTTGGTGGTCACCTTTTTTACCAGATAACGCTGGATGATCACCAACAAGACAATCTGGTTGGACATAATCACAACGTTCGGCGAAGCGACATCCTGGATTCCATTGGCCAACTGAAGGTGGATTTCCCTTGATGGTTATAAGTTCGCCACCTGGCTTTGCCACATCGATACGAGATGAGTTAAGCGCAACTGTGTAAGGGTGGCGCGGCTTTGCCATGCTTGAAGTTGGACCAACTTCAACCGTAGCTCCAGCGTGCATCACAACTATCTTGTCGCAAACCTCATCGACAAGCGCTAGATCGTGTGAGATAAGGATGATTGCGGTACCAAGATCGCGGCGAATTTCACGGAGAAGTTCCATGATTTGAGATTGCACCGTTACATCAAGACCAGTCGTTGGCTCATCTGCAATGAGTAACTTTGGTCTGCTAGCAAGGGCGCAAGCGATCATTACGCGCTGTCTCATTCCACCTGAGAGTTGATACGGATACTGCTTCATAACCGTGTCAACGCGGCGAATTTTTACGAGATCAAGAAGTTCCTTAGATCGGTTCTTCATAGAACCTTCACCATCAACTTGCGAAAGCGCTTCTGCTAACTGCTTTTCGATCGTTAAGACCGGGTTTGGTCCGGCGAGTGCGCTCTGAGGAACGTATCCAATGACTTTTCCGCGAAGTGACTTCCACTTAGCTTCATTGATCGTTCTTAAATCAAGTCCTTCAAAGAGAACTTCTCCGCCAATCACAGATGCGCCACGACGTTGCAACGTTCCGATTATTGAGCGACAGATCATTGTCTTTCCAGAACCAGATTCGCCGACGATGCCGACCATCTCGCCGTAATTAACATCGAAGTTAGCTTCGCGTACGAGAACAAGAGTCTCGCGCTTACGGCGTTCGATACCAATGGCTACGTTATTTATATCAAGGAGTTTTACATCAGAAGTCATCGCTGATTGCCCTCGCCAATTCTCTTGGTTAGACCTTCGGAGAAGACCGCTACCGAAATTCCTGCCCAGCAAATTGCAAGTCCAGGGAAGACCGCTCCCCACCAAGCAAGGGTGATGATATTTGCACCATCTTTAATCATTGCACCCCATTCAGCCTGTGGCGGATTAACACCTAGGCCGAGGAATGAGAGCGCCGCAACAGCGATGATCACGATAATGAAGTCGCTCAGCGCGTAAGCGCGTGTTTCAGATGAAACATTGGGAATGATATGGCGGAAGAGAATTCGTGAAGGTTTATAACCAAGCGTTCTTGCTGCTTCTACATAGCCTTGTTGGTTAACCACCACGGCTCTTGTTCGAGCAATACGTGCATAACGCGCCCAGTTAACGAGTGAGAGCGCAAGAATGATGCTTCCTAAGCCTGCGCCAAGGAATGCAACAAGTGCGATCACGAAAATCAAGAATGGGAAAGCATTAATGCCGTCGATCAGTGATCCGATAAATGAATTAATTTTGCGATTACGTGAAATACCAAGCAAAGTTCCAATAATGGTTCCAACCGCTAACGGGATTAATACCCCGGCAAATGCCGTTCCAATATCGATAAATACCGCATCGAAGACACGCGCAAAGACATCTCGACCCAGCATGTCTGTACCAAAGAAATGATCACGGCTCGGTGACATTAATTGCTCGGCACTAATTTCATTAGCATCGTACTTACCAAACCAAGGAATTAGCAGTCCGGCGAGTAAAAGCGCAACCATCATTCCAGCGCCGATAATTATTGCGAAGGTTCCTTCTGCTCTGACTTTTTTACTCATGAAAGAGTCACTCTCCGATCAAGTAAGTAACCGAGCAGATCTCCAATAAAGCTGGTGAAGACAACAATTAATCCGAAGATCATCACGATTCCTTGAACAATGGCATAGTCGCGGGTACTCACCGCCTCAATCAACTCTCTGCCAATACCAGGGAGCGAGAAGATCATCTCCATAACAACGGTGCCGCCGATCATTATGCCGACCATATAACTGATCAAGACAACTGTTGGTGCAAGTGATGGGCGAAGCATGTATGACCAATAAAACTTCAACTTTCCAACTCCGCGAATAACTCCAGTTTCCACAAATTCTTCACCGAGGGTATCCATCAAAGAGCTATGGAGTACACGAGAGAGAATTGGAACGAGTGAGAAGCAATTAACTAGGGCAGGTAGCCAGAGGTATTTGAGGTTACTTGGGAAATTACCCTCGTAGCCTGCCGCCGGCACCCAAGTTACTACCGTGCCAAATAATAAAAGACCAAGCAGTGCAAGAAAGAAGCCCGGTATAGCAAGTGAAATAGATGTTGAAGTGCGGAAAAAATAGGTAAATATCGGGCGGCGGCTTAGCGCAACAGATAGTGCGATTGGAATTGAAATTATCACTGCCGCTCCCATTGAAAGGAGGATGATCATCAAAGTAACTGGAAGATGCATTGCAACGACTTCAGTCACTTCACGTTGTGAGAAGAATGAAGTGCCAAGATCACCGCTGAAGATGCCTGTGAAGTAATCGTAGAACTGGACGAAGAAGGATTGATCCAGCCCATATAGCTTCTTCATCTCAACTACCGCTTCTTCGGTGGCATCTGTTCCAAGCGCCAAGCGGATTGGATCTCCTGGGCTAAAACGAAGTAGCGAGAAGGCGATAAACATTACCCAAAATGAAACTACTAAAGATCGAATAAATCTGCCCATTAGTGTGCGGCGAAGCGCAATGCGATTTTTATCGGGAATTTTTTGTTCGACTGAAATTTCCTCAGCCGGTAATCCTGGATCTATCGTTGATGAGGCCATTGTTAACGTTTCCAGTCCTTGTCACAGTTGGCCAATCTTGAGATTGGGCGGTTAGTTAAATGATATGTAAAACCCTGTGTTGCGTCTATAAATTACCGCGGGGAATATTTTAATCGTTTTTATTTTAATAAATTTTGCTAAATAAATCTGAGGGAAGGACCTTTCGATCCCTCCCTCAGATTTATAACTAGCTTTTACCTACTGCTATTACCTTTTCTTAGCGCTTACTTCTTCTTTGCGCCGAGAGCAGGAGTTTGCAATACGGTGTACTGATCGTTAGCAGTCTGGTTTTGGAAGATTCCTGCTGGAAGACGTGATGCTCCCCAACCTGAACGCTGTCCAACCATGAGGTGTGCTGACTCATCCCAGATCAATTGCTCGATCTTCTTGAGAACGGCTTGCTGTGCGGCCTTACCTTGCGCAGCATCGTAATCAACAATGAGTGAATCATCAAACTTTGACTTTGACCAACCAGTCCATGCGCCCTTTGAGCCCATATATGTTGCAAGACCACCGCTCAACCATGTTGAACCGTAACCTGACAACTGAACTTCGAAGGTACCGTTATTTTGACCAGCAGCTCCAACAGCATCTGGTTCAGCAGCAACAGTGGCAACAATGCCGATCTTTGCCCATTGTGATGCGATAACAGCTGCTGCATCAGCCCAACCTGGACGGTTGAACACGCTGAGGCGGATAGGGAAACCAGTAGTACCAGCTTCGGCCATAAGTGCTTTTGCCTTTGCTAGATCTTGCTTGATTCCACCTGGCTTAACGCAGAGGTAGTTTGGATGTGATGGGAAAGTAAGTGCGCAAGAAGGTGTGACATCGCCATTGAAAGCAAGATCGCTGAACTGCTTACGATCTAGGGCATATGACATCGCTTGACGAACCTTTGGATTTGCCCAAGGTGTTCCAACTGACTTTACCAAGTTGAAGTCGATGGAGAAGTTACCGGCTAGCTGGAATGGCTGAGCACGGAACTTTGTCTTATCGCCTAAAGTAGCGCGGCCAATTGATGCTGGAAGGTCGAATGCATAATCAATTGTTCCTTGCTTAAGTGCAAGAACACGAGTTACAGGATCTGGTACTGCAAGGAAGCGGATTTCCTTCACTGCAGGCTTTGCCCAATAATTCTTATTAGCTTCTACCAAGAATTCATCAGAACCTTCTACCCACTTCTTGATTTTAAATGGGCCGGCGCTGAGTGGATTCTTCCAGTACGCAGCATTTCCTTCAGCCTTGCTACGTGAGTTTACAACTCCGTAAATACCAGCAAGGGCGCGTGGGAAGTCAGAGAATGGTTCCTTTAATGTGTAAACAACTGTTTTTGCATCTTTAGCAACAACACTTGTTACAGAGTTAAATCCTGGAACGTTCTTCTGGCTGTACTCCCAGCTAAATACCGCATCATCTGCAGTAACTGGTGTTACTCCATCTGAGTACTTCATTGTTCGAAGAGTCATGGTGTAAGTAAGACCGTCTTTTGAAACGGTGTACTTATCAACGAGATCTGGCTGTGCAACACCCTTGATGTCGTAACGGAACATTTGTCCCTGAACTAAAAGTCTTGTTACGTAATTCGGATTACTTGTTCTACTTGGATTATTTGGGTCCAAAGTAACAACTTTACCGATCAAAGCTACGGTGATGAGATCACATTGTGCTTTTGTAATTGGAGTATTTACCTGACAATTCGCACCTTTCGCTGCGTGTGCAGGAGCAATTCCCACTAACAATCCCGCAGCCAGTGAGGTTGCGGTGAGAACTCCGATGAGTCCTCTCTTCATTGATACCTTCATAGTGTCCTTTCCGGAGCACAAACATTGTCGAGTTGGCGGTGGTAACGATTCCAATGGCGAAAAACGCCTTTGGGTGTTTCCACCGTTGAGGAACAGTACCTCGCAACTCGTAGACCGACAATGGTTTAGGCGACAACAATTTGATTAAGTTTTTATAAAGACTTTCCCGCTGGTCACGGCATTTGCTGGAAACAGATCTCCGTTCCAGGGCTTATGGCCCCCTTGAGGCAGAAAACGATCCTTACTCGCGGGTAAATGCCCAGAAAATTAATGTAGGTAAAGTGGGGCTATGGCAAGGCGGCTCTCGTGAACCAAAACATTAAGAGAACTCTTCTGAGCCCCAACGCGCTAAGCGAGTTACTTAAATTTAAAAAATTTGAATTCAATGCCAGAAAGCGAAGGCTTGCCGCAGCGCACACAATTTGGGATTTGCGCGATATTGCAAAAGCTCGAACTCCTAAAGGTCCATTTGATTACACCGATGGTGGCGCAGAATTAGAAATTTCGCTTAATCGATCGCGAGAAGTATTTAGCAACATTGAATTTGCACCGAAAATTTTGCAAGATGTTTCAAATGTTTCAACGCAGGCGAAAGTACTCGGTAATACATTCGCCCTACCTTTTGGAATGGCACCAACCGGTTTTACTCGGATGATGCATGCCGAAGGTGAATTAGCAGTAGCCAAAGCGGCGGCGAAGTTTGGAATTCCATATTCCCTTTCAACTGTAGGAACAACTTCGATTGAAGACGTAGTTTCCGCTGCGCCAAATGGCGTTAATTGGTTTCAGTTGTATATGTGGAAAGATCGCGATGCATCAATGCAATTAGTTGAGCGAGCCAGACAAGCCGGTGTAACCAATCTGATTCTCACCGTCGATGTACCAGTCGCTGGAGCTCGTTTACGAGATGTTCGTAATGGACTAACCGTTCCTCCCACCTTGTCTTTAAGCACAATCATTGATGCCATCCCTCGCCGAGAATGGTGGTGGAATTTTCTAACTACTAAACCGTTGGAATTTGCCTCAATGTCTAACTGGAACGGAACTGTGGCAGAGCTCCTCGACTATATGTTTGATCCAACAATGACCTTCGAAGATTTGAAGTGGCTGCGCAAGAATTGGGATGGCACTTTGACCGTAAAGGGAATTCAAACCCTTGATGATGCCAAGAAAGCAGCCAAGTACGGTGCCGATGCGGTGATTCTTTCCAATCACGGCGGACGACAACTAGATCGTGCCCCGGTGCCGCTGATGTTGGTAGAGCAAGTGTCAAAGGAACTAAAGAAAGATGTGGAAGTTCATCTTGATTCAGGAATTATGAGTGGCGCAGACATAGTCGCGGCCATCGCCCTCGGCGCTGACTTCACCTACATCGGCAAGGCCTACCTATACGGGTTGATGGCGGGTGGGCAAGAGGGTGTTGAGCGTTGCCTGTCGATCATCGAATCTCAAATAATCAGAACGATGAAATTACTTGGTGCTAAAGACCTTGGAGAGCTAACTCCCAAGCACGTCGGGTTCTTAAACCGCCTGCAATAAATCTAGCCTCGAGGCGTGCCGTTCGATTATTTAGGCGTTTAAATCTTTGGGGCTGCCGTCATAGGATGGGCCTATGACTAACACCGTAAATCACTGGATTGATAATAAAGAATTTGTAAGTACCTCAGGTCGCACCGCACCTGTTTATGACCCAGCATTCGGTGTCGAAACAAAGCGCGTTGCTCTGGCTAATGGCGCGGAAATTAACGCAGCTATTGCCTCTGCGAAGAAGGCGTTTCCGGGTTGGTCAAAGACTTCTCTTGCAGCACGTCAACAAATTATCTTCAAATTCCGTGAATTGTTAAATGCAAAAAAGAGCGAACTCGCAGAAATAATCACCAGCGAGCACGGCAAGGTTTTATCTGATGCCCTTGGCGAAATTACACGTGGTCAAGAAGTAGTCGAATTTGCAGTTGGTATGCCACAACTTATTAAGGGTTACTACTCTGAAAACGTTTCAACTGGTGTTGATGTTTACTCAACTCGCCAAGCACTTGGCGTTGTCGGAATCATCTCTCCCTTTAACTTTCCCGCGATGGTGCCGATGTGGTTCTTCCCAATCGCAATCGCTGCTGGAAATACAGTTGTCCTAAAGCCATCTGAAAAAGATCCATCAGCATCAATTTGGATCGCCAAGCTTTGGAAAGAAGCGGGCCTGCCAGATGGCGTATTTAATGTGCTCAACGGCGATAAAGAATCCGTAGACGGATTACTCCACTCCCCTGATGTTGAGGCTATTTCATTCGTTGGTTCCACTCCTATTGCGCGCTACATCTATGAAGAGTGTGCAAAGGCTGGCAAGCGTGTGCAATCACTCGGCGGAGCAAAGAACCATATGTTGGTCTTGCCTGATGCTGATCTGGAACTTGTTGCAGATTCTGCAATTAACGCCGGATTTGGTTCGGCTGGAGAGCGTTGTATGGCGATCTCGGTTGTAGTTGCAGTTGAACCAGTTGCAGATGCCCTGATCGAAAAGATTGTTTCTCGTATGGATAAATTGCGTACCGGTGATGGTCGCCGCGGCTGCGATATGGGCCCACTTGTCACCAAAGAACACCGTGACAAGGTCGCTGGTTACATCGAAGTTGCAGCAAAAGATGGCGCAAAGGTTGTTGTTGATGGCCGTGATGTAAAAGCAGATGGAGAGTCAGCCGGTTTCTGGCTTGGACCAACCTTGATCGATAACGTCCCAACTACATCTAGCGTTTATAAGGATGAAATCTTCGGACCAGTCCTATCTATCGTGCGCGTTAAGAGTTATGACGAAGGCGTTTCGCTAATCAATAGCGGAGCCTTCGGTAACGGAACTGCGATTTTCACAAACGATGGTGGCGCAGCCCGTCGCTTCCAGAATGAAATTCAAGTGGGAATGGTCGGAATCAACGTGCCAATACCAGTACCTGTTGCTTACTATTCATTTGGTGGCTGGAAGCAATCGCTCTTTGGCGATACCAAAGCGCACGGTGAAGAAGGTGTTCACTTCTTTACTCGTGGCAAGGCGATCACTAGCCGCTGGCTTGATCCAAGCCACGGCGGCATCAATCTAGGATTCCCACAGAACTAATTCGAATACGATAGAAGAGAAAGCGAAACTAATTATGGCCACTCGCAAGATGAGCGTTGGACAGGCGATTATTAAATTCCTTTCTCATCAATACACCGTCGATGGTGATCACCGCGAACGCACCGTCGCTGGAGTATTCGGAATTTTTGGTCACGGAAATGTGGCAGGAATTGGTCAAGCGCTAAAGCAACTCTCTATTTCCGATCCAGGTCTAATGCCATATCACCAAGCGCGAAATGAACAAGCGATGGTGCACGAATCATCTGCTTATGCTCGAATGACGCGTCGCCGTTCAACATTTGCTTGCGCATCATCTGTCGGCCCTGGTGCAACAAATATGTTAACTGGCGCTGCAGTTGCCACCACAAATCGATTGCCAGTTTTATTATTTCCAGCCGATACTTTTGCAACTCGTGTATCTGATCCGGTGCTGCAACAACTTGAACAACCATATGACCTATCTATCTCGGTAAATGATGCCTTTAAGCCACTCTCTAAATTCTTTGATCGCATCAATCGCCCAGAACAAATCTTTACTTCTCTCCTTGGAGCGATGCGCGTGCTTACAGATCCAGCAGAAACAGGCGCTGTGACAATCTGTCTTCCCGAAGATGTGCAGGCAGAAACAATTGAAGTACCTGAAGAATTCTTAGCTGATCGTGAATGGCATATCCGCAGACCTCGTCCAGATATTGGCCTTTCTGCCGTTGCTGCTCGTGCGATTGCTAATTCAAAGAAGCCCTTTATCGTTGCAGGTGGCGGAATCATTTACTCAGATGCCCACGCTGTGCTCGCTAAATTTGTTGAAGCAACTGGAATCCCGGTTGGGGTATCACAAGCCGGAATGGGTTCACTTCCTTGGGATCATCCACAAATGTGTGGTTCGGTGGGTGCTACAGGCACAACTGCGGCCAACCGATTGGCTAAAGATGCTGATTTAGTAATTGGAATCGGAACTCGTTACAGCGATTTCACAACCGCCTCACGCAGTATTTTCCAAAATCCAGATGTGAAGTTTATAAATATAAATGTCACCGCATTCGATGCCTTCAAACACGGCAGCGCGATTCCAGTTGTTGCAGATGCCCGAACCGCCCTCGAAGAGTTAACTCAAGAGTTATCAACATTTAAAGTCTCTGCTGATTATGCAAAGAAGATTGCAGATGAAAACAAAATTTGGGATGCCATCGTTGATGCCGCATTTGTCGATCAGAAATTAGCTAAGCCTAGCCAGAGCGAAATAATTGGCGCAGTCCAGGCTGCGACCGATCCACGCGATGTATTAGTTGGCGCAGCTGGTTCACTTCCGGGAGATCTTCACAAATTATGGCGAGTTCGCGATCCGTTGGGCTATCACATGGAATATGCCTTCTCCTGTATGGGTTATGAAATAGCCGCCGGACTTGGTGTGGCACGCGCAGACTCAACACGCACTCCAGTTGTAATGATGGGCGATGGCTCATATTTAATGATGCATACCGAACTGGTTACTGCAGTCGCCGAAGGTTTGAAATTTATTGTGGTTCTGGTGCAAAATCACGGCTTCGCATCTATTGGCCATTTATCTGAAGATATCGGCTCACAAAGATACGGAACTAAATATCGCTTCCGTGATGCCAAATCTAATAACCACGAATCTGGAGATGTTCTGCCGATCGACCTAGCAACCAACGCCGAAAGTCTAGGAATGAATGTAATTCGTATCGCCGAAAGTGCAAATGCAATTGCAGATCTGTCTGCCGCAATGAAGGTTGCCAAAGCGCATCCAACTGCAACTTTGATCCATATAAATAGCGATCCATTGTTATATGCCCCAGGTGGCGAGGCTTGGTGGGAAGTTCCGATTCCTGAAATCTCAACTCTTGAATCGACGCAAAAGGCTTTTGCTAATTACAAGGAAGCGCGAAAAGTGCAGAAGAAATATTTAGGAAAAGGCTCGGTCGAGCGTAATTAAATGTAGGTAATTTCGCGAAATGTTCGATTGATTGACAACGTGAACTTGTCATCTTTGGGATCGGCTACGCGAAAGAAGCAAACTATTCTCTTGCCGTACTTCTTTTCTTCGGCTCCTGGATCAGGATAGAAGTAGCCGTATGTTAAAGAAGGTGGCAAATCTTTCTGACCCATTAGCGTGCTAAGTGCTGACTTGTCACAAGCCGACCCGGCTTCCTTCTTCGCGGCGTCAGAACTCAAATCCTTCGCCTTCAGTTTTCCGGTATAGAAAACTTCGTAATGATGAGCAGAAGTGCAACTGGTCAGATAAAGGGTTTTGTAATTTGTATCGCTCCATTTACTTGCCTTATTAGGTGACTTGTTTGCCGAGTAACAACCTAGTTTCAACTCTAGATAGAAAGTGCCTTTACCTAATGCTTGCGCTGGAAGCACTCCTGCCGAAAAAACCAAAGCCAAAACTAGTGAGACAAACTTTCTCGCACCGAAGCCGTGCGATCTTTCGGAACGAGACGGGAAGACTGCGAGCATGAGCGTAATGATATGACCTAACCCTCAACCTTACCTTTGTATTTCTAGTCTGCGACACGAGTGACTTATTTAATCTATTGGAGCAGTTGTGTTGGATCTGCACTGGACTACTCTTTGTCTCACCCAGAAAGCATTGATTAGTTGTTTGACTAATCTCTCGAGAGGAGCTCAATTGTTTAAGAAATTTAAGAAGATTGCTGCGGCAACTGCGGCAGCCGGTCTCCTTGGACTAGCACTAAGTGCTTGTTCAACAGCAGAAAAAGCGATCACAGAGGCCGATTGCGGAACTGAAGGCGCATTTTGTATCGGTCTTGTAACAGATATTGGAAAAGTTGACGACAAGTCATTTAACCAATCAGCTTGGGAAGGCGCACAACAAGCAGCGACCGAGAACAATGGTTTTGCTAAGTACGTAGAAACTCAGGATCCAAAAGATTACGCAGCTAACATCGCACTATTCGCTGATGCTGGTTACAACGCGATCGTAACTGTTGGTTTCCTAATGGCCGAAGCAACAACAATTGCGGCTGAAAAGTATCCTGATGTTAAGTTCATCGGTGTTGATCAGTTCAATGGTGGA
>CAXNDQ010000002.1:0-30711 GCA_964201275.1 Candidatus Planktophila sp.
AGTTTGCTCTTTACGCTCGGTCAAGAATGAAAGATTAGATAGCCTTCTCCCATACCTGCGCCCCCGTAGCTCAGGGGATAGAGCACCGCCCTCCGGAGGCGGGTGCACAGGTTCGAATCCTGTCGGGGGCACGCGACGCAAATCACCCATTAATTTCAAAATCATGACCGTTACATCCTTGTTTATCTCGTTGTTAACAGGGAGAATTACCTACTTACGCACAATGTTGCGTTTCTTTAATCTTTACCGCAGATTTTCAATTAAGGAGCTCAGTCATGGATTGGCGACATCAATCGGCCTGCCGCGATGAAGATCCTGAACTCTTCTTTCCGGTTGGAAATACTGGACCAGCCCTTACCCAAATTGAAGAGGCCAAAAAAGTCTGTAATCGCTGCATCGTAAAAGATGCCTGTCTGGCCTGGGCGCTCGAAAGCGGACAGGATGCTGGAGTTTGGGGCGGACTTTCAGAAGATGAGCGTCGCGCACTTAAGCGACGTGCCGCACGTAATCGTGCTCGCATGATGGAACAAAATAACTCAAACTAATTTTCTTAAACTTGTATTTAAAGTTAAATAGGAAAGTTTAGCTGCGCTTCAGTACCACGATTAGTTCGAATTAACTTAATCGTTCCCTTTAACTCATTCTCAGTTAAAGTTCGAACAATTTGAAGTCCAAGATTTGCTGATTCTAAGATGGTAAATCCATCTGGTAGTCCAACACCGTCATCAAAGATGACTATCTGAGCAGCGTCTTCTAAACGAGATACTTCAACCGTTAAATTAGCGCCTGATTCGGCTAAACCATGTTCAAGGGCGTTGTGAATCAACTCGGTAACAACAAGTGAGAGTGGCGTAGCGATTCGCGGATCAAGTGACCCAAGCTCTCCAGTGCGAGCGATATTTAACTCCCCCATTCTGGGGCTTAACTCGAGGGCATGCTTTATAAGGCGATCTAAAACATCGTCGAATGCGACCGAAGCTTCGGTACTGCTGGATAAGGTTTCATGTACAAGTGCGATTGAAGCGATGCGACGAACTGCTTCATTTAGCGCCGCACTTGCCGCGGGATCTTCAATTCGGCGTGACTGTAATCGCAGTAGCGCTGAAACAGTCTGCAGATTATTTTTAACTCGATGATGTATCTCACGAATCGTTGCGTCTTTTGTAACTAATTCCCGCTCACGTCTGCGCAGTTCAGTTACATTTTGCAGTAAAACAATTGCCCCGATCCGATCTCCGCCGGCTAAAAGTGGCAGTACAAGTAAATCAATAGTTCCTCTGGTATTTTCAATTTCGACTCTACGAAGTGATCTTCCGCTAAGGCTTACTTCCATAGCCTCCTCGTGCGCTTCACGTTTGATCTGAGAGACCTTTCTAGCAATTTCTCCTAGTACATTTCCATCTAACTCACCCGCCAAGCCCATTCTGTTAAATGCAGATATAGCATTTGGGCTAGCGTAAATAATCGCACCACTTACATCTAAGCGGATTAAGCCATCTCCCACGCGAACTGCTGAATCGAATAGTTCGCTGTGCTCGGTGTATGGGAAGGTACCCTCTGCAACCATGCGATAAACATTGTGCGCAACTTCTCGATAATTTAATTCCAACCGGCTTGGTTGACGCATTAGTTCGGCGTTACGATGACGTGAAATTACCGCAATTACTTGTTCTTCAAAAATGACAGGAATTGTCTCCTCTTTAATTAACAGCTCACCAAATTTTTCAGGCTGTGCATCTCTAACTATTTCAGCCCCTGACAGCGCTTGATCAATTCTCGGGCGCGCACCCCAAGCAATCTCATCTCCGATTACATCCTGCGGGAAAACGGTTGCCGCAGTTGTTGGTCTTATGTGAGCAACGGCGACATAACCAGTTGGCCAACTCTTGAAATCTTTACGCAATGGCACCCATAAAATCAGATCCGCAAATGAAAGGTCGGCGAGAAGTTGCCAGTCAGCAGTTAACTCACGAATTCTGCGTTTCTGATTAGCATCTAAAGGGCTGCGATCACGAAGAAAGCCATCCAGTTGTAGCATCGCCTAACCCTTAAGCCAATTTGGAAGCGCTGCCGAAATCTCCTGGGTAGCAAACCAAGTCAACTCATCACCGTCAGGTGAGACTAAAAAGGCACACTGCACATCTTCCCAGCGACCATTCTCTTTCAGATTTACAAAGTTTTCCCCGTGTTCGGCTACTTGCGAATCAGATATTTCTAAAGCTAGTAGAAATGCGGGAGCTGAAAGTTTCTCACGCATTTCTATCGCTTCATCAGCGGCGAGCATTGATAGAAGGTACTCGCCCTGTTCTTCATCTAAATCGCTATTTGCGGTTAAGAATTTTATTGTTGGAGCATAGAGCGGACCGCATTCCATTGAACCACTGCTAAGGAAGGATGAAATCTCCTCCGCTGTTACTGGGAGATAGCCACGCATAGCACCTAGGGTATAAGAAATGTGCCCTAGGTTGTAATTTGTAAAGCAATCGTAGCGAAAGCCTTGCGAAGGGGCGCCTTTGCGTTTATTTCAGAGAGTGATGTGTGCTCCTTGCGTGCCGCGGCACATAGTTTTGAATCCAAAGGAAGGTATAGAACTTCTTTCGGGATAAGAGGTTGGAAATCAACAATCTGAAATCTCTCTCGTTTATTAGAGGTCTCAGTGGGGACGATAAAGAGCGAAATTTGGGCTGCAAGTTTTATTTCACCTAGTTCATCACAGAGGTTCTTTAGGCGCTTAGATTGCAAAAGATCCGAACCAGATGAGATTAACATTGCGTAAGCAAAGCGACTGACCCAGATTTTAACTTGCGATGCCCACCTTCGATCCAATAAATCATTAGATAAATTCTGTAGAGAACCGAGGTCTACTACAATAAAATCAAAGTAGGCAGCGGCTTCCATTGCTCTTGTTGGAAAATCTGAAATATTGTTTTGAGTAATTTCTGCCACTGAGAAATTATCAGAGATATCCCGCCACCTATCTTCGTCAGCTATTTTGCGTAGATCTAACAAAGTGGCTATCGCCGACGCTTGGAAATTTGCATCAATTAGCAAGGTTTTCTTATCCAATAACGCTAACTCCTGTGCAAGATTTAGCGCCAGCGTTGTCGCACCGGTGTGATGCCCCGCTGACCCGATACCGATTATCTTCGCATTAAACTTTTGCTTACTCTGAAGCAATGGCACGCGCAGTAGCGGCGATCGGATATTTCCACGAATATACGCCAACAGTTCTTCGGGGCTAGTTGGTCGCTGAGATATTTCGCTAAAGCCACGCGGCGAGCCGGCTGCATCAGCAAAACCAAGGATAGAAGTATCTGTGGGTGAAAGCTTCTGCAATTGAAGTTGAGTTAGCCCTGGTAGATCAACTGAGTAAATTACTAGAATATTTTTAGTTCCAGCCTCATTAAGACTCTTTGCTAGCGTTGCAAAATCAAGTGGTCTTGCAATGACGCTCCAACCGCTTTCATACAGAGCACTCGATACCATTCCTTCAAACTCTGCGTCGGCGATCGCAGTTATGACGCTAGGTTGCACAAATTCATCCATTGGAGCGGACAATTACCAATCTTCCCGAGGCAGTTGCTTTTAAGAGCGCAAAGATCTCACTATTTTGTACGGAGACAGTTAGAGAGATTTCACTCCCGAAATTGCCAGCTTTACGGTTTACTGAATTTAGAAGCGCTCCGGAAATGACAAGTTCTGGCATTTGTGGTTTCTCAAGTCCAATTGCTTCTGGGACCCAGTAGATGTTGATCGCTTCGCCCAATTCAATATCTTCAGGCAAATCGCTCGCGCGAATAGAAATTGGCACTTGACCAGATTTGAAAACACTTGGGGTATCACTTAGCGAACTTGTAGAGATTAGTTCGCCTTTCTGAATTGAACGAAGAACATATGCTCCTGCAACCATTGCGCTCTTAGAAAGATATCTACCATTTGCCTCCCCTAAAGAGACTTGAATTTCCTCCAGATCGCTCTCAGATATTTGGGTGCCAGGTATTAGTGATTCACCTGCAACCCAGTATGTATCGCTTTGATTGCCTAGTGCGGTAAGAGCCATTGCTGAAATTACTGCAGCTGCAAACAAGGATATTGCAACAACTAATCGAGTCTGAGCGGCTTTATCTGATTTATTCATAGTGGAGTACTAAATGGCATCGTCATCTACTTCTAGATGCGCTTTCCACAGTCATTCTTTAGGATGAGAATTTCTCAACCTTCCGGAGGAAGAGAACTCTCAAAACCTAGTTCAAAGTGCCGCTATGGAAATGAAAAGTAAAGCGCGCAGCCAAATCCGCACCTTAGAGTTGATCTCAAGTAATGAAGATCCAGAGATGTGGAACCATCCTCAATTAGATCTTTACTCGCTCTCCGAGTTGGCTGCAAACCGCAAAGTTGAAAAGCTGCCGGAGCAACGCGCCAAGCTTTATCTAATTCCAAGCACCTTTGGCGAGGAGTTTGAACCAGGTTTCGAACCTGTTCCAACTTCAGCAACAGAGCTACCCGAACTTCATGCGTGGACGATGAAGTTTGCAGTTAGCGTCGTTGAGATTTGGGCTGGCCGCCGTCAGCCAGCCCAGTTAATTTCTAAATGTCATAGGCAGATTTATATGAATTTGCTAAAGCAAGTGGGAAGCCAAAAAGAGATTGGCAGAATTCGGAGTATCCATCAATGCCAACCGCTAGATGGAATTTGTGAATCAACTATTACAGTGCGTTTTGGTGATCGACTGCGGGCAATGGTTATTCGCTTTGAGGGTGTTGATCAGAGATGGTTGTGTACAGAATTGCGTTTAATTTAAGCGCCACCATGGCAACGCTTATATTTCTTTCCTGAACCACAAGGACACTGGCTATTGCGAGAGACTTCACCCTTAGTGGAAACGCCAGATTCATCACTCGCTGTGTATTGCAGACCAGTAGTTTCAACTGGCTTCTCAGTAATACCAGCAGCCTTAACCTGCGAACCATCACCTTCGACGGTAACTTGCACGTTAAAGACCAGGCTCGCTAATTCTTCCTTAATTCCATCCATCATTGCAGCAAAGAGTTCATATCCTTCGCGTTGGTATTCGACCAATGGATCGCGTTGCGCCATAGCGCGTAGCCCAATACCTTCTTGCAGGTAATCCATCTCGTATAGGTGCTCACGCCATTTGCGATCTAAGACTGAAAGTAAAACCTTTCGCTCTAATTCACGCATTACTTCGGCGCCAAGATCTGATTGACGTTTTTCATATGCCAGAGTTGCATCTTCTAATATCTGCGCCGCTAAATAGTCGGAATCAATTGCAGAAATTGAACCCACCTTGGCGATTAACTCTTCAGGAGTAAAGGAGATTGGATAAACCAATTTGAGCGCTTGCCATAAGCGGTCAAGATCCCAATCTTCGCCATAGCCCTGTGTCGTTTCGGCATTTACGTAGGCAACTAAGGTGTCGGCTACAAATGTCTGAACTTGCGATGAAATATCTTCGCCTTCGAGCACAAGGCGGCGCTCTCCGTAAATTACTTCACGTTGGCGATTCATAACATCGTCATATTTCAAAACATTCTTTCGAATTTCAAAGTTCTGCGCTTCTACTTGCGTCTGAGCAGAACGAATTGCATTGCTGACCATCTTTGATTCAATCGGTTCATCATCTGGAAGACCTGCAGCAGAGAGGAATCGTTCCACCAATGCAGAGTTAAAGCGACGCATTAACTCATCTTGGAGCGAAAGATAGAAGCGTGATTCACCTGGATCGCCTTGGCGACCGGAACGTCCGCGCAGCTGATTATCGATGCGACGCGATTCGTGACGTTCGGTGCCGAGTACATATAGACCACCGAGTGCAACAACTTCTTCGTGACCTTTAGCAACTGCGGCTTTCTGTTTAGCAATTTCTTCAGGCCAAGCGGCTTCGTATTCAGAAGCGTTATCAACTGGCGATAAACCGCGACGTTGCAGTTCAAAGTCCGCCATAAATTCTGGATTTCCGCCGAGCATGATGTCGGTTCCGCGTCCTGCCATATTTGTTGCAACAGTTACTGCTCCGCTAACGCCCGCTCTTGCAATGATCGATGCTTCACGCTCGTGATGCTTGGCGTTAAGGACTTCGTGTGGAACACCTGATTTCTTCAATAGGGCAGAGAGCTCTTCCGACTTTTCAACTGAGACGGTACCGACCAGAACGGGCTGACCCTTGCGATGGCGCTCAACAATATCTTTTGTAACTGCCATAAATTTGCCAAGTTCAGATTTATAGACCAAATCTGCTTGGTCGATTCGCTGCATTGGACGGTTCGTTGGAATTGGAACAACGCCAAGTTTATAGATCTGCTGGAATTCAGATGCTTCGGTCATTGCTGTACCGGTCATACCAGATATAGTTTCGTAGAGTCTGAAATAGTTTTGCAAAGTTATAGTCGCAAGCGTTTGATTCTCATCCTGAATGTCGATGCGCTCTTTCGCTTCTAGGGCTTGGTGAAGCCCATCGCTATAGCGACGCCCCGACAACATTCGGCCAGTATGTTCATCTACAATTAGCAATTCACCATTCATTACAACGTAATCTTTATCGCGCTTGAATAACTCTTTGGCGCGTACTGAGTTATTTAGGTAGCCAATTAAAGTGGTATTTGCCGCCTCATAAAGGTTTTCAATTTTGAGCAATTCTTCTACCTTGGTAACACCGTCTTCTAGAATTCCGATGGTCCTCTTCTTCTCATCAACTTCATAATGAGTATCACGCTGTAATTTACCTGCGATGTTGGCAAATTCGACGTACCACTTAGTTGCCTTATCTGCCGGTCCGCTAATGATCAAAGGTGTGCGCGCTTCGTCGATCAAAATGGAGTCAACTTCATCTACAACTGCAAAGAAGTGATCTCTCTGAACGCAATCTTCTAGTGACCAAGCCATATTGTCGCGTAAGTAATCAAAACCAAATTCATTATTGGTTCCATAGGTAATATCAGAGTTATATGCCGCACGACGTTCTGATGGGGTCATGCTGTTTACGATTACGCCCACCGATAAACCAAGGAAGCGATGGATTCGACCCATCCATTCACTGTCACGCTCTGCCAAATAATCATTGACAGTTACTACGTGAACTCCGCGTCCAGCTAGTGCATTTAAGTAAGAAGGGAGTGTTGCAACAAGGGTCTTACCTTCACCTGTGCGCATTTCTGCGATATTGCCGCGGTGCATTGCTGCTCCACCCATAATTTGTACGTCATAGTGACGTTGCCCGAGGGTGCGCTTAGCTGCTTCGCGGACAACTGCAAATGCTTCAGGGAGAAGTTCGTCTAGAGATTCACCGGATGCGAATCGAGATTTAAACTCATTCGTTTTCTCACGCAATTCAGCATCGCTCAATGGGGAGATGGCAGGCTCAAATGAATTGACTTGATCCACAACTTTGCTGAGATCGCGAAGGATTTTTCCTTCGCCCGCTCGCATAATGCGATCAAAAATCTGTGCCATTTATATGCCCTTTCGAAAATCTACCCCCTAATCGTAAGGGTTAGCGACGGCGCCTGTTACCGCGCCGATTACTGAAAAACCTGCAGCACGCAAGGCCCGTATGGCCTCGGCAAGGGTAGCCCCTGTGGTTACTAGATCATCAACAATAATTAGTTGGCCTATATTCCCTGAACCAGGCAACTTAGCCAACTCAGCCAAACTGCAGGTTGTAGAAAAAGCCCCGGCAATGTTGCGGTTTCGCTGCTGTGAATTTAATTTGGATTGGTCTCTTACCGCTCGCTGGTGTTGCAATATTTCCAGAGATTTAAGGGTTTCTATATTTGCAAGAGAATGTGTTATTTCTTGCATAAAATTGCGGCCTCTCTTCCTTGTCGCAGATCTTCGTGATGGAATCGCAACTAGATCTCCACTCCCATAATTTTTGAGAAAATACCGCAGGGAATGAGTTAAAGCCTTCACTAGCAATTGGTCAGCGGCTTCTTGATTTGCTTCCTTAGCTCGCAGCAATACGCGAGATGCTATTGGTGAATATTCGATTGCAGAAATAACTGGATAGGTCTCATCTAAAACCTTTATGCCACGATGATAAATGTGTGGATGCCAACTCTTTCGACAAATCGAACAGATTGATATACCAAGTTGGGAACATCCAATACATCTTGATGGGAAAACTAATTCGGCCAGGCTCTTCATCGGACGATTCTCTATCGCCTGATAATGTTTAAAGAGTTATTTAAATACTCTGGGGATAATTTTCAGGTTGTAGGCGAATTGGTCTGCCCCCAATTTGCTGTCCTGCGATTCTTGGTAAAGTGAGAACGAAATGTGCTCCACGTCCAGGCGCACCCCAAGCATCAAGTTCACCATTGTGTAATCGGGCATCTTCCAGCGCGATAGAAAGGCCTAACCCAGTTCCACCGCGTACTCGAGCCCGCGATGGATCCGCTCTCCAAAATCGATCGAAGATGCGAGATAGCGCTAAAGGTTCTATTCCAGTTCCGAAATCTCTAACTCCAACAGCAACTTCAGTACGGGTCGAAATTACAGTAACTTGAATAGGTTTATCTTCGGCATGGTCAAGGGCGTTGGAAAGCAAGTTGCGCATAATGCGCTCCACGCGTCGAATATCGGCGTTAATCATGACTTGTTCTGTCTCATGCTCGATGGATATTGAAATAATGTGATCGTGCGCATTGGCACGAACGTCTTCAGTACATCTTTCAATCAAGCTGATCAGATCAAAGTCCACTGGTTCTAATACTGCAACTTCCGCATCAAATCGACTTACTTCTAGAAGATCTTCCAATAGCCGTTCAAATCGATCCAATTGCGCAACAAGTAGTTCCGAACTTCGTGAAATTGTCGGATCGAAACTATCTTTCTGGCTATAAATAACCTCGGAGGCCATACGTAAAGTTGTCAATGGTGTTCTAAGCTCGTGAGAAACATCAGAGACAAATCTTTGCTGTACGCGAGATAAATTCTCTAAGCGAGAAATCTGAGATTCCAGAGAAAGAGCCATGTCATTAAATGCTGTGCCAAGTGTTGCAATCTCATCGGAATTCTCGACCTTCATTCGCTGTGAGAAATCTCCTTGGGTGAATTTCTGTGCAATCGTTGCTGCTTCCCGAACCGGCCTTACTACTTGACGCACAACAAGCCACGTAATCAATCCGATCAAAAAGAGAAGCGCAAAACCAGTAAAAAAGAGCGCGTTCTTAATTATTGAGAGCGTGCGATTCTGGTTATTGAGTGAATACACCAGATACATCTCGTAATTTCCAGATTTTGGAATCGCAATTTTGCGACCTGCAATCAAAACATTTGCATCTTCACGATCCTGGTAACTCATTTTCGTATATTGATATTCGACTAAATCACTGGAGCGAACTCGCTCACGCAGTTCATCCGGAAAGGAAGAAATATCTAAACCATCTGTGGATGTGGTGTAGTCAGGCGACTCTACTTTTAAAGAAAACTTGAACGGTGTGCCGAACCTACTTAAGAAAAGTGATTTTCTATCTTGATCAAGACTGACCTCTGTGGCAGAAACAATGAAATCCTGAACGGTCTTTGTGATGACTGAACTTTCAGCGCTTTGATTTAGCAAAAATTGATACTGCGCATCAAAAAATGAAGATCTAGCTTCAGCCAGAGAGGTCTCTAGATTAACTTCTTTGACGCCAGCTGAGAGTTGCGAATAAAGAACAGAACCGGTCAGCCACACGACTCCAAGGGAGAGAAGTACTGTGGAGACAATTACCTTCGAGGCAAGTGAATTTCTCAGCCTTTCAGAGAAACGGTTCATTCTAGGAACCGCCCATCACTCCAGCTTTGTAGCCAACTCCACGCACTGTCATAACAATTTCAGGATGTTCGGGATCGTGCTCTACTTTTGAACGAAGGCGCTGAACGTGGACATTTACCAAACGCGTATCGGTTGAATGTCGGTATCCCCAAACTTCACCAAGCAAGGCATCGCGCGTAAAGACACGTCCTGGTTCTTTGGCAAGTGCGACCAACAAATCAAATTCCAATCGGGTGAGGGCAATTTTCTTCCCACCACGACTGACTTCGTGCGCAGTTACATCTATTGAAAGATCACCAATTGTTAGCAATCCCAAGACGTCAGCGTTTGTGCGACGTAATCGGGTGCGAATTCGTGCTATTAATTCTGAAGGATGTCTAAATGGTTTCACCATGTAATCATCTGCACCTGCTTCAAGGCCGCTGACGATATCGTGAGTATCACCTTTAGCGCTCAGCATCACAATTGGAACCATTGATTCGGCACGTAGTAATTTACAGACTTCGATTCCATCTAAACCAGGAAGCATTACATCTAGCAGCACAAGATCTGGTGGATTATTTCTAAAAACTTCCAGAACTTCATCGCCACGACTTACTAGATCCACGTCGATGCCGGCACCGGTTAAAACGATGCCGAGCATCTCCGCAAGATCCTGGTCGTCATCGACGACCATAACTAAAGGCATTAGCTACCGTGCTCCCAAGAGTTCAAATACATATCTTGCGCAGGAGTTAAAGTATCAATGCGGCCACCCATTGAAATTAACTTAAGGCTGGCAACTTCCTTGTCGATATATGTTGGAACGTTGTGTACTCCAGCTGGAAGGTTTTTAGCTTCCTTAACTAGATATTCTGCTGTTAACGCTTGATCTGAGAATGACATATCCATAACAGATGCTGGGTGTCCTTCAGCTGCACCAAGGTTTACCAGACGTCCTTCAGCGAGAAGTAGCAGGCGGCGGCCATCAGCAAGAACATACTCATCTGTCTGGTGACGCATCTTGGCGTTCTTCTTCTTTGCGTTCTGCTCTAACCATGCAACATCAATTTCGATATCGAAATGGCCAGAGTTAGCCATTATTGCGCCATCTTTCATTACGGCGAAGTGCTCATCACGCAGTACATCGCGGTTACCTGTAACGGTGATAAATACATCACCGACTTTGGCGGCATCAAGCATTGGCATAACGCGGAATCCTTGCATCATTGCATCCAGCGCTTTCGTTGGATCAATTTCGGTAACAACTACATCAGCGCCCATACCCTTGGCGCGTTCTGCAACACCTTTACCGCAGTAACCAAATCCTGCTACCACGACGATACGTCCGGCAAGAAGGAAGTTTGTCGCACGGAAAACAGCGTCGAGAGTTGATTGACCTGTTCCGTAACGATTGTCGAACATGTGCTTAGTATCGGTGTCATTAACGGCGATCATTGGGAATGTAAGTGCGCCGTCTTTCGCCATTTGGTTGAGGCGAATAACGCCAGTTGTGGTCTCTTCGCACCCTCCAGCAATATTTGGAAGGAGTTCTTTACGAGTAGTGTGAAGAGTGTTTACCAGATCGCAACCATCATCAAAAACTTGATGAGGTTCAATATCTAGAGCTGCGTTGATGTGAGAGTAATACCCATCGCGATCAACGGCATTGCGAGCGAATACTGAAATTCCATATTCGTGCACTAGTGCGGCGGCAGTGTCATCTTGAGTTGAAAGTGGATTTGAAGCACAGAGTGCGATTTCTGCTCCTCCTGCTTTTAAAACGCGCATTAGGTTCGCAGTTTCGGTTGTGACGTGCATGCACGCAGCGATTCTTACTCCGGTAAACGGCTGTGACTTCTCGAAGCGTTCACGGATCTGCGCCAGTACAGGCATATTACGTTCTGCCCATTCGATCTTCTTGCGGCCTTCGGCTGCGAGTGATGCATCAGCAATGTCGTGTTTTGGAATTGTTGTTACAGGTGTCATTTTTAGATATCTCCCTAGATAAAACGGCTGTTTTTTCGCTTGACCTTCGGCGTAGGGCTCTACTGTGCTAGTCGGCTAGTGACCTATCGTACTAGTTAAGGGATTAATACGAGAATGTCGAGGTCTCCTCGAATCGTGTTAAGTACATCATCTCGAACCTTCTTCATGCGGGCTTCCGTTGAAGCCTCAACGTTTAGTCGAAGGAGGGGCTCAGTATTGGATGCGCGAAGGTTAAACCACCAGGTATCCCCATTTATTGTCAGACCATCAAGATGATCGACTTCCACGCCCTCCTTTTTTCCATAAATCTTTTCAACTTGATTCATCGCCGCTTGCGCATCAGAAACGGTTGAATTTATTTCACCACTTGCTATGTAACGAGCATATGGTTTCAAAATCTTAGAAAGAGGAGCGTTTACCTCCCCGAGCGCTGCAATTGCGTGCAGAGCTGCCAACGCTCCAGAATCGGCGCGCCAAAAATCCTTAAAATAGAAATGGCCAGAGTGCTCGCCACCGAATACCGCGCCAGTTTCTGCCATCAACTTCTTGATATATGAATGACCTACACGGGAGCGAATCGCTTTTCCGCCATTCTCTTCCACGATCTCAACAACAGCGCGCGAAGAAATCAAATTATAAATAATGCTAGCGCCAGGGTTCTTGGCTAACTCTCGAGCGGCAATCAGCGCAGTCAGAGTTGAAGGATTTACTAGCTCGCCATTTTCATCAACCAAGAAGCAACGATCGGCATCCCCATCGAAGGCAAGGCCAATATCAGCCCTGTGTTTCTTGACTGCTTTCTGAAGATCTTTTAAATTTTTAGCATCAATTGGATTTGCTTCATGATTCGGAAAGGTTCCATCTAATTCAAAAAATAGCGGAATTACTTCGCAGTTTAAGCGAGCAAACAGCGCTGGGGCGGTATGCCCAGCCATTCCATTTCCAGCGTCAATCACAATCTTAAGTGGGCGGATCTCGGATAAATCTACGAGAGATAGCAAGTGATCAACATAGGCGGTCAACATATCTTCATTGCGCTCTTTGCCTACGCTTCGAAAGTCAATTGGTGAGCCTTCAACAACATATCTTTCAATAGTTAATAACCCAGACTCTTTACCGATTGGTCTGGCGCCACTTAAGCAGAGTTTTATCCCGTTGTATTCGGCTGGATTATGGCTAGCGGTGAACATTGCCCCAGGAAAATCTAACTTTCCAGCGGCAAAGTAAAGAAGATCTGTGGAAGCCAATCCGATACGAATTACATTTAATCCTTGCGATGTTACGCCTGCGGAAAAAGCGTCGGCAAATATCGGTGAAGAAGGACGCATATCTTCGCCAATTACAACAGTTCCGGGTTCGCGCTCATGCTGTAGAAAACGTGCGAATGCAACTCCTGTGGCAAAACAAAAATCGGCAGTGATTTCTACTTCTACTAAACCGCGAATATCGTAGGCTTTAAATATTGAAATAATCAGCTTCTCTCTTTAGCCAGTAAAAACATCGATCTAGAATAATTTTAAGATGGAACCGCCCGCAAGTGGCCGCGGCGACCGATCTGACCATCCTGGTTACTTAAATTACCACCTGCATTTTCGGCGCTAGAAGTTGCTGAAGACATATTCAAGTTTGCTACTTCACGAACCGCATCGGCGATAGCCATCAAATCATCGTCACTCGGACCGATATCCGTTAGCGAGCTTTCCTCTTTAATCACATTCCAGCCATTTGGAACAGTGAGGCGCTTGCCATGTGTTTCGCATAGATCATATGAATGAGGTTCTGAAAAAGTCGCTAATGGGCCAAGCACTGCGGTTGAGTCGGCATAAATATAAGTAAGAGTCATGGAAGCCAGGCTTCTACAACTCACTCGCGAACAGCTACGCCCTGTTCTGGCCAACTTACTCATGACCACAAGATTAGTGGGGTTATGGATAAAAACTGGGATTGTCAGGGAGTTAAGACGCGAATATTTGAAAGGGGTATCGAAGATTTAGTTAGAACACTTCCTGGCGCTAGCGGGAAATATCCGTAACCGCTCTTGGTAGCAATCAAACCCGCACCATAAATTCCCTTTTCGACTCTTGTAAATGTGATTGAACGAACTCCATCAGGAATTTTGACCGTTGCGATCTCATTGCCTCTAACTTTGATTACTTTTTGCTTGCCTTTATCGAGTAATAACTCAATATCAATGCTTATCGCTCCCCCGATAAAAACTAACGAAGGAGATAGACCGGAAGTTGCCAAGGATATTGGAGTCAATTCCGGAGCTGACGTGCTCCAAATGAAATCAGTTTTCTTCTGAGAAAATGTTGGTGAATATACCGACGCGACAAGTGGCTCATCTGAGGAAATATGTAGGCCAAATTTGCTCGCTGGAAGGTTCGGATTAAGCGGCAACTGTATGACCGATCCAGCTTTAACCATCTTATTTTCAAAGCCAGATGGGATAAAACTTCCATCAGTCGATAAAACTTTAACCGTTACGCGGGCATCGAGTTCACCAGGCACCAATAAGCGTAATGAGTGCGCAAGTGCTTCCGTCTTATTGCCAACTTTGCGAACTGTGTGTGGCACGGCAGGAATATATATTTCTTTAGTTGCTTTTGAAGAAAAGTTAACAATATCTCCGCCGAGCGCTTTTAATCCGCGACCGCGCTCATCTAATAAATAACTTGTAACGCGACCTGATCTAGTTAGTGTACGAATTACAATGTCACGAGAACCCGGAGCGAGAGAATCCAAGCCAAGCTCACGATATGAGTTTGCTTTCAAGGTAATTGGTTTAGTTTGCTGCGCTCCGACTTCACTCCAAATTTCTAAATCTACAACTGCAGAACTAAGACCGCTATTTACGATTAAAACCTTTCCCTTGCTTGTTACATCAGCCGTACCGCCGACAAACCATTGTTCATTTTGAAGTGATGAACAAATAGTCGCTCCAGCCCAAATTCCTTTACGTATTTGCCAAACAATCGGAGTCGAACCTTGGGATTCAACTATGACGGGGGCTTTCGTCTGGGTATATCTAAGAGTTTGTGAGGGAACGAAGGAAAGAGACCTAGTTCCAGTCTTGCGCAATGGCGTTTTACTTGATGGAAGAGAAATTGCTGTTGTCATATTGGCAGGGGTCGGAGGGCATACAACTGCAGGAAAATTAGTTGAATACTCATTCGTGGATAGGCCAACATTTAATCCATTAGCGGCTAAAACGACTGCAACAGCAGAAATTACAATTAGTGTGGGGCGTTGAAATCTCATGCCAACTCCGCATCTTCAATTTCGCGTCGACGGCGACCTGCAGGTAGAGCGAGCACCATAACGGTGACAATTACAATTGTTTGGAATGAGATCCAAGCACGACGAGAAGTTCCGTCATACATTAAAGTTACGGATCCTGGCTCGGTAACTGTAAACACTGGCATGCCATCCACGCTTCGCTTACGTTCCAAACGAGAACCGTCTTGCATGGCTCTCCAGCCTTGACTGTAGTTTTCAGTCAGGGTTAATTCACCGGGTTCATTGACGGTAATCCCTAATTTGCCCTGTTGAACAACTGAACTATTTCCGGAGGAATCAGTGAAGAGGATCGCTCCAGTATTTACTGAGATCTTCCAAACTATTCCAGCGTTTGTTGAGGAAGCTCTGGAAAATCCGCCTAACCCATCAATTACGCGCGCGATATTTTCATCAACTGGACTCTTTAAGAAAAGATATTTAATTCCGTGAACAGCAAAAGTCGTACTAGCAGTCAAACCAGTGCCATCGGCTAACTCCTGCACCGCTGCAGAGATTTGATCTCTATCAGCTGGCGCAATATCGGGTTGTGCCAGCGTGGCATCTCCACCGCGAGCTAGATAATAATTTAGAGTAACTTCTTGACCAGTTGTGCGCGGGCGAATAACCATGGTTTTGGCATCGCCTTCAATGGCGAGAAATGCCGGTAGTACAACTTCTTTGCCAGTTTGCAACGGCGAATTAGCGCCACTACTTACAATCCAAGAAATTGAGGTAACTGAATATAGCGCAGTGACAATTAACAGTACTGCAGCGGATATATGGCGGAAATTTATATTTGTTGTAATCAGTCTTTCCCGTAATTTATCAAGCATGATTACAGAGGCGCTAATTGCTGAAATAGTTGCTAGCGTTAGAAGCGACCCGGCATAGATTGGGGTTGCGATAGAAGTTCCGTTGCCAGTCATCGATACCGTACTCAATAAAACCGCGGCTAGTAGTGAGATAAACCCAAGTTCAGCTACAAAACGCGCTTTGGTTGAAGAAAACAACGAAATTCCCAGTACGAGAGTTAATGGGCTTACGATAAAAATTGGCAACGATCCAGGTCCTCCTGGGTTTCCAAGTAAAGCTAAATTCGGACCGCCTCCTGGGAGTAAAAATCCAGAATCGATGAAGAAACGTTTTGGCTCAACCAATAACTCAAAACTCCAGGGCGCACACATTAAAACAGGCGTAATCACTAGCGCCAATCGTCGATACAACCTTTGATTAAAGAGTTCAGTATTTATACCGCGCTCACTTGCGGAGTAATCTCGATAAATTGCAAATACATTAATTAGCAGGCCGACAATTAAAAGGATTGGTGAGAATGCGAAAAGTACAGAACCTAGAAGGGAAAGGCCAAAGATGCGACGCCAAGTTGTTTTATCGAGTGTAAATATACCTTGTGCAGCGCTAATGAAGAGTGGCAACAAGATGAGAACCATAACCGTGCTTAAGCGACCTGAATTTATAGCGGAGATTGCAACTGGAGAAATCGCATAAAGCAAGGAAGCGCCAACGGTTAGCCATCGATTATTTGATAACTGACGGAGAAGCAAATATCCCGATCCTGCAATTAGAAGTGGGGCCACAAAAAATAGAATCGCAATAAAGAACTTCAGGCTTCCGAAAAATGGAGTTGCAAGCACCGCAACTATGGCTAGCCACGTGGGCGCTGCTGCAGAAGTTCCCATACCAATTGAGTGCCATCCGCTGAAATATGTATTCCAGATGTCCCTAACCCCAGCAGGCTGTTCAGGAAGTGCGCCCCCAAATATCGAACCAAAACGATTACGAGACCAAAATAGAGTCAAGATGAACAGAAATAACGATGAAGCAATCAGTGGCCGCTTGATGAGCGAAAACCAATTGCGATTTGAGGCAGGGGTTAACAAATCCTCTTCATCCAAATTCTCATCCAGGATTGAAATGTCGCGAACCTCGGTAATTTCATCTGGGAAAATTTGAGTTCGAATCCACTCCGCTGTTCTGGATAAGGAAAGGCGAATCTGTGACCAACGAGATGGGATAAATTTAAGAGCGATGCTTGCCGGCACGAGTCGCTGAGATCGCCTTACTTTCCGAGCTTCAAATAACTCTCCGGGATGTATGAATAGGGTTCCGACGGCCAAGATTTCATCGCTGGCATAGCCAGGTAGTTTTGCAAATAGAAATCCAATCGAACGAAGAATTGAACCAGTAAGAAGTTGTACGGTTAGAAGAGGTAAGCGCCACCACGAAGAGTTAGATAGCAGAACGTAAGCGGCATTTCGCCGGTCTAGCAAAAGTGGGCGATGCAAGAAAGCTTCGGCAACATCTACAGTGCGTCGCTCGTTTGCGGAAGCTTCTGCGTGGAATGCGACGGCGCTAGATACTGCGATGGCTGCATAACCCGCGGAATAGAGACGCCATCCAAAATCTACATCGTCACGGAAGAGATCTAGATTGGGATCAAAGCCACGCAACTGTTCGAAAATATCTCGGCGAATAAGTGCTCCGGCTGTACTAACTGCGAGAACTTCGTGCACACCATCTCTTTGACCTTGGTCATATTCTGCTGGCTCAAGACCTGTCCAGCGATTTCCATTCGCTGCGATGCTGATACCAATTTCCAATAAATGCGTTCGGTCATGCCAGCCTAAAAGTTTAGGACCAGCCATACCTACATTCGGGCGAGTTTTTACCTCTGCAATCAAATTTGCTAGCGCTTTGCGATGCACCGATAGATCATCATGAATAATCCATAGCCATTCGTGTTCTGGATCGGTTATTTCTGGCAGAGTTGAAACTGCATGCAATATAGCTTCACCAAAACCTGTTTCGCGATCCATTGGTAAAACTGGAATTCGCGCACCTTTAACCAATTTTGCAGACGAATCAATCGATCCAGTATCAACTGCGACAATTTTATCAATCTGGTGAGTTTGGGAAGTAAGTGATGCAACAACTTCTGGCAGCCAAGTTGCGCCGTCATGAAGAACAAGAATCGCGGTGACGCGATGTGAACTCATGAGAGTTACGCTGGGCGGCGCTTCAAACGGCGACGCTCACGTTCGGAGAGTCCACCCCAGATACCAAAGCGCTCATCGTGTGCGAGCGCGTACTCCAAACATTCTTGGCGAACATCACAAGAAAGGCAGACTCGCTTTGCTTCACGAGTTGAACCGCCCTTTTCAGGAAAGAATGCTTCTGGATCTGTTTGCGCACATAGAGCGCGCTCTTGCCAGGAGAGTTCTACATTCTCTCCATTTGCTAATTTGATAGATGGTCCAGCAGTAGGGGCTGTTGGATTGCCAGTAGGTGTAACTTCTGGACGAATCGGCATCGACTAATCTCCTCAAGACCTTCGGGGTTACGTCCAGATGCGAACGCAACTTCTCTAGAACGAATTACACGCTTGTAATCCCTTTAAGTCAAGTCCAAGGCTGGGGTTGAGCCCTGATAATCACGCTCAATTTCGCAGATTTATCGACTTATTGGAGCGAAATTGGCAGATTTTCTGTTGGCGAAATGTATTTTTCTATAATTTCTGAATTTGCAGCGATTTGCGAATTATGAAGAATAAAAGAGTCGGCAATTGTGCAGGTGTCGCCAATATTGACCCCATCACCAATAATCGAATTCGTGATCTTGCAGTTAGCGCCGATCGTTGAACCTTGGCCAACGGAAGTTCCACCAGTAATCATTGAGCCGGAACCAATTTGGCTTCCCGTACCAGCTTGAAAACCTTCGCCGACAATATCGCGAGAGCCTTGGAAAAGCGCTGCTGGGGTTCCGACATCTAGCCAGTAAGACTGTTCCTTATAGCCATAAACCGGCCGGCCACTTTTAACTAATTGAGGAAAGGTCTCACGTTCAATACTGACAACTTTTCCTTCAGGAATCTGTGAAATAACAGATGCGTTAAATACATAGCATCCCGCATTTATTGAGTTAGTGACCGGATTTTCCATCTTCTCCAGAAAATCTATAACTCTTCCCTTTGGATCTGTTGGAACGCAACCAAAGGCTCGTGCATCTGCAACATCAATTAAATGAAGTGTGGCATCTGCTTGATTTCTCCTGTGAAAATCGAGCTGCGCGGCAATATTGTGGCCACTTAATACATCGCCATTGAATATGACAAATTCTTCAGTGGAATCAGCAAAGTCAACTAGTGAGGCTGCATTACGTATTGCGCCGCCTGTGCCAAGCGGTTCTCTTTCTACTGCATAAAGTAACTTCATCCCCCATTTAGAACCATCGCCAAAGTAAGGAGTAAACACTTCAGAGAGATAAGAGGTGGCCAAGATAACGGTGCTAATTCCTGCTTTCTTAGCGGCGAGTAACTGTCGCTCTGTAACTGGCAAACCAGCGACTGGCAACATCGGCTTAGGAGTCTGATTGGTAAGCGGTTTCAAGCGCGTACCCATCCCACCGACGAGCAAAATTCCGATCGCCACTATTTAATCGCCTCTCGGATTCGCGCTGCGGCATCTGCAATTTGTACATCGGTAGCGGTCATTGCGACGCGAATGTGTGAAGATCCGAGGGGGCCGTAAAAAGTTCCGGGGGTTGCCAAAATTCCAAGGCTGGCTAACCAATCTACCGATTTCCAGGCGTCTTCCGAGCGCGTGCACCAGATATAAAGTCCGGCGGCAGAGTCATCAATCTGAAAACCTGCTTCTTTTAAGGCTGGAGCAAGAATTGCACGACGCGAGTTATATCGCGCACGCTGTTCTTCTACATGCTTTTCATCGCTAAGTGCTGCGACCATAGAATTTTGAATTGGCAGCGGAACCATCATTCCTGCGTGCTTTCTGATTTCGCGTATTTTTGCAATTAGCTTCGAATCACCAATTAGGAACGCGCCCCGGTAGCCAGCCATAGATGAACGCTTTGATAGAGAATGAACAACCAGAATGTTTGAGTTATCGCCATCTGTGTATTTGAGAAGCGAAGTTGGAACGGTCGTGTCACCAAAATCTATGTAGCATTCATCGCAGATTAAAACGGAGTTATTTCTTCGCACCCAATCAATTGCCGCCCGCAGTTCCGCCTCGGAGTGGACGCGCCCTGTTGGATTAGCTGGCGTATTAATCCACGCAAAATCAGCGTTTGGCCAGGTATTAGCATCAACTCCAACAGCGATTGGCTGAGATTGCGCCAAAAGAGCACCTACTAAATATGTTGGATAGGCAACCTCTGGATAGATCACTCGCTTACTTTCCAAAACAGTTGGTAACCACGCGACTAACTCTTTAGAACCGATTACAGGAAGTACATCAAAGTCTCCGGTTGCACCAAGATGGTTAATTGCCCAATTACGAATTGCTGTTTGCAACTCTTTTGTGCCCGCCGTAACCGGATAGCGCGGTGAATCAGAACTTGCGCGAAGTGCGCTTTGAATTAATTCGGGTGTTGCATCAACCGGAGTTCCTTGTGAAAGATCGATAATTCCATCGGTATGCGCACGGGCTTTATCTGCATAAGGAGCAAGAGCATCCCACGGAAAATCCGGCAATGGTTGGCGCATGATCGGCGGCCAGGCAGGCTTTGCTTGATTTATTCTTTAGGAGGAAGTGCAGCGACAATCGGATGATCGCTATTGGTTAAACCAACTTTGGCAGCGCCACCAGGTGAACCCAACTCTACGAAGAACTCAGTGTTTATCTTCGTGGAATCTTTCCACTGTGATGGAATGTCATCTTCATAATAAATTGCTTCAACTGGGCAGACTGGTTCGCATGCGCCACAATCCACGCATTCATCAGGTTGGATATAGAGAGCGCGCGCGCCTTCATAGATGCAGTCAACTGGGCACTCCTCGATGCAGGATTTATCCTTAACATCAACGCACGGTTGGGCAATTACATAGGTCACGAGCTAACCTCCAAATTTGATAGCGCTCGAAGGGCGCACCTTCCGATGGCGCTTATTCTAACCATGCGCAGGCGAGGTTGCCCGATTAAAGTATCAACATGACCGAGGCGGCCCAAAAAACTGTGCCATCACTTCTTGGGGCGATCGGCAAACGTGTCACTATTCGCCTGCATGAACCAACTGGTGGATATCGGGATATCGTCGGAATTCTGCAGAGCGAACGCGAGTTGATTACCTCTAAATCTAAGTCGATCACCTTTTCACCGGATGAGATCGCAATTTGGCGCGAGATTAAACCGCTCCCTGATTTGGCTGGCAAAGGCGCGCCACTTTCGCAAAGAATTATTGAGTTAGAAAAACTCTCAGATCTTACTTGGCCTGCACAAGAAATTGTGGAATATGGAAAATGGCGGCTTCGAATCTCCGATGGATTTAGTGTGCGCGCTAACTCAGTTTTACCGATTGGTGAACCACCGATCGATCTTGCTTCTGCAGTCGATGAGATAACACATATCTACCGTGAAAAGAAATTAAAGCCCACCTTTAGTATCCCTCTGCCGATATTTGATGAATTGGATAGATATTTAGAGCAGCATGGTTGGAATATAAAGATAGATGCGAATTTCTTGATCAGAGATATAGGCGCGATAGATGTATCGAGTGATCCGCAATTTTCCATTGAAATTTTGGATTACCCTTCCGAGGAGTGGTTAGAAACAAATTCAGATCAGCCACTTGAAAAAATAATGCGACGATATCCCGCAAGGTATGGTGCAATTAAAATTGGCGAACAAATTATTGCCGTAGGTCGCATTGCCACACTTGGTAGTTGGTCGATCGTTACTAGATTATTTGTAAATCCTTCTTTTCGAGGTAAAGGTGTAGCAAAAAATTTAATGAACAACTTGTTATCCGCTGCGGTCAGTGACGGGGCCACAAAAGTTGCTTTACAGGTAGATAATGAAAATGGCGCAGCTCTCGCGCTCTACCAATCTATGGGTTTTACGACGCACCACAAATTTGTCTATCGCATCTTGGCAAAGAATTCGGATAAATTATGATCGCCATCTATGACACATTGACGCGCGGGCTACAAGAGGTACCGACTGACTCTGACACCGTCAATATTTACTGCTGCGGACCAACTGTCTATCGCGATGCCCACGTGGGCAATTTAAGAACTTTTCTCCTGGCTGATCTAATTGTCCGCGCTTTAAAGCTTGGAGGACGACAGGTCAGATTGATTCAGAACATCACAGATGTCGGTCATATGTCAGAAGATTTCCAAGGTGAAGATAAGTTATTGCAGCAGGCACAATTAGAAAAGCGAGATCCTTTTGAGATTGCTCGTAAATATGAAGAGAAATTTCACCAAGACTTATCAAAAATTAATATTCTCCCAGCCGATTCCTATCCACGGGCGAGCAAAACCATTGACTTAATGTTGCAAACTATCGCTCAATTGATCTCCAGCGGACATGCCTACGCAACTGAACTTGGTTCGGTCTACTTCGACGCACGATCTGTTGAAAGTTACGGTGCGATAAGTGGAAATAAATTGGATTCGCTCAAACCAGGACACCGGTACGAATACAACGATGAAGGCGACAAGCGCTTCCACGCGGATTGGGCGCTCTGGAAATCTGCAGACAATCGCACTGAAATGGTTTGGGATTCGCCGTGGGGTAAAGGTTTCCCAGGTTGGCATATTGAATGTACGGCTATGTCACTAGATTTATTGGATAAGCGAATTGATCTACACGTCGGCGGAATTGATCTGCGTTTTCCGCACCACGAAAATGAACGAGCGCAATCAAACTCAATCATTGGACGTGAAGCGGTAAAGCTGTGGGTGCACGGAGAGCATCTGCTTTTTGAGGGACGCAAGATGTCTAAAAGTGCCGGAAATGTTGTTCTAGTTCAGCACTTAATCGACCGTGGACTAGATCCCCTCGCCTTGCGTCTATCTTTACTTGAGAATCGTTATCGCTCTCAGATGGATTTAACCTGGGCGGGATTGGAAGCTGCGAACTCAACTCTAAAGCGCTGGCGCACCAATATGGCAACTTGGGGAGATGATGAGAAGCTTTTGGAAGATCACGAGATTCTTACCGCTATTGAAAGAGATTTAGATACTCCCCGTGTTTTATTGAGATTACGTGTGCTGGAAAAGGATGCGTCTGTACCAAATGAAGTTAAACGTTCAATATTTCTTTATGCAGATTCTCTGCTTGGATTAGATTTAAACCGAAAGATTGAAGTTCGTCCGCTTAGCCCTGATCAAGTGGAGTTATTGAAAGAGCGTGCACAGGCCAGGAAAGATAAGAATTGGCAAGAAAGCGACCGCCTTCGTGATTTGCTAGCGGATATGGGCATTGCAATTAGCGATGGCCCAGACGGGCAGAGTTGGAGTTGGATTTAATTAGCGGGCAGCGCTATGGCAAAAATTAGTGCAACGACTGAAGATATTAAGAAAATGTTTCCCAACCTATCTCCTTGAATGAATAGTTCATTACCAACGCCTAGTGATGCTCCGCGCCAAAAGATGGCTGCCCAAGATCCTGCCGCGACCAACTTATAGAAACGTTTACCAAAGGCGCGACCGACGGACCATATCGCCACGAATGTGCCAGCAATTGCAATTGAAATTCCAAATGGCGGGGCAAAGTGGTGAAGAAATATTGCCGCTACTCCAGAGGCGACTCCAACTGCGAGAGCACCAATAAGCCTCATTTAGAGAGTAACTCCGGAGAATAAATCGGATTCACGGCCATTGACATCAAATGGTGCGCTCTTTTCACCTTTAACCAAGGTGTAGTACTCGTGGCCCCAAACTTGTAGTCCTAAATTATTTGAAAGTGCAAAGAATGGACCATCTAGTGAAATTTGCGTGTGGTGCGCCTTCATCGCCGCCATCTTGGCATCAACATAAGAGTTTCCATCAATCAGAGTTGTTACAAAGGAATCTTCCTTAGCGAAAGGTAGATCATCAACGTTATCTGCTCCAAAGAAATCAGATCCCAACTCTTTCATCTTGGCCATGCTTTCTGCAAGAACGGATTTAGGCATTGTGTTCCAATAAATCTTCTGAATCTGCCATTTAGATTTTTCACTCGCCCGCATCGCAACACGATGGGCTTGGATGTGATCTGGGTGTCCGTATCCCCCGATTTCATCATAAGTAATCAAGATATGTGGTTTAACTTCATCGATGACTTTCACTAAATAATCTGAAGCCTCTTCAAGATCAGCCTGCCAAAACACATCAGCTCGGTTATTGGGTTCAGTTCCCATCATTCCGCTATCTCGGTATTTTCCTTCACCTTCTGCCAGGAATCGAAAATCAGTAACTCCCAAAGCCTTCATCGCATTGGCCAGTTCAATTTCCCGGTGCTCACCTAAAGAATCAGTTTCAGAGCTAGCGAGATGAGTTAATTCCGGAGTGAGAACTTCACCTTCTTCACCGCGAGTGCAGGTAATCAGCGTTACTTGTGCGCCGAGTGCTGCATAAAGTGCCATAGTCGCACCGTTATTTATAGTCTCGTCATCTGGATGTGCGTGTACCAAAAGTATTCGGTAGCCACTGTAAGAATCGCGCATTAGTAAACTGGAAGCGACTTATCTATTTGCTTTGCCCAGGCAATGACCCCACCAGCAACGTGCGTCGCATCTGCAAATCCTGCGCCTTTTAGAATCGCCAAACACTCTGCAGAGCGAACACCGCTCTTACAGTGCAAGATGATTGGCTTATCTTGCGGCAAGGTTGCCAGCACGGTTCCGTCTAGAAAACCTTGTTTTGGAATTAGATGGGAGCCAGGAATTCGAACAATTTCGAATTCGCTTGGCTCGCGAACATCAACCAGATAGAAACCTTCATTTGCATCAATTTTGCTGGCAAGTTCGGTAACCGAGATTGTTGAATCCTTCACTGCAACTTCAGCAGCGTCAGAGAGAACGCCACAAAAAGCATCATAATCTGGAAGTAAGTCTGATTGGCTTGGGTTATCGCCGCAGAGCGGACAGTTTGGATCTTTGCGAACTTTGATCTTTCTAAATGACATTTCCAGCGCGTCGTAAATCATTAGTGAGCCGATCATTGGTTCACCAACGCCAGTAATAACTTTTATAGCCTCAGTAGTTTGAATTGACCCGATAGTGGCGCAGAGAACGCCGAGCACGCCGCCTTCGGCGCAACTTGGAACCATTCCAGGAGGTGGAGGTTCCGGGTAGAGGCAGCGATAACAAGGACCGTATTCGGCCCAGAAAACGCTAGCTTGTCCATCAAAGCGGTAGATAGATCCCCAGACATAAGGCTTCTTAAGTAATACGCAAGCATCGTTTACCAAATACCGGGTAGCAAAGTTATCAGTCCCATCAACAATTATGTCATATTGAGAAAAAATCTCTTTTACATTTGAATTATCTAGGCGAACTTCGTGAGTAACAACTTGCACATAAGGATTTATCTCATAGATTTTCTCTTTAGCCGATTGCGCTTTGCTTTTCCCGATATCACTCTGTCCGTGAATTATCTGACGCTGCAAATTAGATTCATCGACGGTATCAAATTCAACAATGCCAATCGTTCCTACGCCGGCTGCTGCTAAGTACATTAGGGCGGGAGAACCCAATCCGCCTGCTCCTACACATAAAACTTTTGCATTCATCAATCGTTGCTGTCCTGCCATGGCCACATCAGGAATAATTAAGTGGCGGCTGTAACGACGAACCTCATCGACTGTAAGCGCAAGCCCTGGTGAAACTAGCGGCCGAGGTTTTATAGGTGAACTTGTCATAGCGCTATTCTGCCGTAGCCATCGTATGTGCGCCAATTTGATAATTTCTTGAGGCTGCAAATGGTTCTCATCTGCAATTGATCTTTCATTATTACGAGTAATACCTCTACGATAAGCGCAATGACTACTTTAGATGCCAACTCAAAAGGCGATAAGGCGCGCCTACCTCGCGATGAGCGCCGCGCAATTTTACTTAGCGCCGCCCTAGAAGTCTTTACAGCCGCCGGATATCACTCGGCCGCAATGGATGAAATTGCAGATCGGGCGAATGTAAGTAAGCCGGTTCTATACCAACACTTTCCATCCAAACTCGATCTTTACTTAGCTGTTCTCGATTTGCATATCGACTCGTTGGTTTTCGAATTACAAAAAGCGATATCTTCAACACCAGATAACGAACAGCGTGTCCACGCAACAGTAGTTGCCTACTTTGCTTTCATTGAGAATGAAGGTGAAGCATTCCGCTTGCTTTTTGAAAGTGATATGAACGTTGAGCCACAGGTTCGCGAGAGGTTAAATCGTATGACTTACGATTGCGCGGCAGCGGTTAGTGCAATTATTTCCAATGACACTGGGTTGCCTAAGGAAGTTGCCATGATGCTCGGCGTCGGACTGATTGGGTATACGCAAGTAACAGCTCGCCACTGGTTAGATCGCGATAGCAAACTATCTCGCCAACAAGCCGTTGAATTAGTTGAGAACTTAATGTGGCGAGGTATATCTGGCTTCCCACTTTCAGAGAGTCAATAACTCCAACTTTTCTAAGCGTTAATTTCGAGAATCCAACGGTGGCTTTTGCCGATAGGATAGGAACATGAGCACAAAGAAATCTGATGCCGCACAAAGTACCCATGTCCGCATCGCAATCACCAATATCTCCGGCGAGTTAGTTTTCGAGACCAATTCATCAGTCGCTGATGTTAAATCAGCGGTTGCCGCTGCAATTGCTGCCAAGACCACCCTTGCATTGCAAGATATTCGCGGTCACGAAATAGTCGTTGCGGCAGAAAAGATTGGCTTCGTTGACATTGGTGTCGCAGCCGACCGCCGCGTTGGTTTCGGCGCAGTTTAAGGTGTCAATAACTTTCGCAGATCTTCCCCTTCGCCCTGAAACACAAGCGGCACTGGCAGAACATGGATTTATATCTCCCTTTCCAATTCAAGAGATGGTTCTACCCATTGCTTTAGGTGATGGAGATGTAATTGGACAAGCTAAAACAGGAACAGGCAAAACTCTCGCCTTCGGCATTCCATTGATTGAGCGCGTAATCGCTCCCTTAGATTCCGAATGGTCCGAACTCGTTGCGAAAGGGTTGCCACAAGTTTTAGTAGTTGTACCAACTCGAGAACTCTGTGTTCAAGTAACAAAAGATATTGATGAATTAACCGGCAATCGCGGTATCCGCACTTTAGCCGTTTATGGCGGTCGGGCATTTGAGCCACAAATTGAAGCTCTTGCCAGCGGAGTTGAAATTGTTGTCGGAACTCCTGGGCGATTATTAGATTTATATCGTCAAGGTCAATTAAAACTTAAAGAAGTATCGCGCGTTGTGTTAGATGAAGCAGATGAGATGCTTGATCTGGGTTTCTTACCTGATGTAGAGAAGATATTTACCAGCACCCCTAATCGTGCCCAAACCATGCTTTTTTCCGCAACTATGCCCGGAGATATCATTGCGCTAGCGCGTCGCTTTATGAATCAACCTATACATATTCGAACACAAGATAACGAAGATGAGGGTGCTGTTGTATCGCGTATTAAGCAACATGTTCTGCGCGCACATGCTTTGGATAAAATCGAAATGCTGGCACGAATCTTGCAAGCAGATGGTCGTGGGCCAACTATTGTCTTCTGCCGAACTAAGCGCACTTGTCAGAAAACTTCGGATGATCTAGTTGAGCGCGGTTTCAGGGCAGCTTCGATCCACGGTGATCTAGGTCAGAGCGCACGTGAAAAAGCGTTAAATGATTTCAAAGCCGGCAAATCTGATGTGCTTGTCGCAACCGATGTAGCCGCACGTGGAATTGATATCGATGGCATAACACACGTCATTAACTACCAATGCCCTGAAGATGAGAAAACTTACGTTCACCGAATTGGACGAACAGCGCGTGCTGGAGCCGATGGTATTTCAGTGACGTTCGTAGATTGGGATGATCTAGCCCGATGGAAGATGATTGATACCGCTTTAGTGTTGGGTCTTGGCGAACCAGAAGAGACTTACTCATCTTCTGAACATCTCTATGAAACTTTAAATATTCCAGCCGGATCTAATGGTCGTATCACCAAAGAAAAACCTGCTGCGAAGCCTGAGAGAACTGCACCAGCGGCAAAAGAAAGTAAACCTGAGGCAGAACGCGCAGTTCGCAATAGAACTCGCACTAAAAAGTTCTCTTCTTAGCGGCGATTTACTCCAGCCCTAAAATCTCCAAAATAGAATAAGTGGCACTTCTGTAGCTCTCTGCTACTTCGCCATCCTTATCTGCAGTTAGCGCCGAGAGCGTTCCGCCTATAAATCCATCAATATCATTTGAGTGAACCAGTGATACATCCAAGAGCGGTGCGAACTCTTTATTCTTTACTTCACCTATTGCAATTGCGATTACCTCAAGGTTAGTTATGGCGCGCAATTGCACAAGTGCACGCAAGGAATGCAAAGACGCATCTACAGGAGTGAAGATATGGTCGGCCACGGAAAGGGCCAGCTTCAGCGACTGAGTTAGCGATGGAGCAACATCTAATACAACAAGATCAAAGGTCTCGGGAAGAGCACTTAAAAACACGGAAAGTGCATCCTCATTTAGATTGGTAGTTAAGCGCGAATCTGCGGGTATGAAAGCAAATCTTTCAGCCGTTAGGTTAAAATTTTCATCACCAAGGGTTGTACCAGTTAAAAAGTCTGTAATGGTTAAGCGAGGATTTTCAAATCCAAGGCGGAAAGTAAGTGAACCCGATGGGTCCAAGTCGATAAGCAGAGTCTTCTTTCCAAATTCTGCGGCGGCAACTGAAATTGCGTGCGCCAAAGTTGTCTTACCTACTCCCCCTGCAGGACTTGCAATAGCGATGGTTTTCATTTAACTCTCTCCAAATCCCAGCGCTTGACTGCCTCTTTATAAATTGGAGGCGCAAGAATTGCATCTGGGATTACACCAATGGTCTTTCTAATTGCCTTAAGCGATAGGTCGGTTGCAAAGTTTTGTCCTGGTAATTGTGGGGTTCCATAAAGTGAACGCGCCCAGGCTGGTAGAGAACTAGAAGCTAGTAGAGCAAGTGATGCCCAAGCTGGTGCTGCTGGAGTCGCGAAGCGAACAGCGCTTGGAAGTGGCGGGATGGTTAAGAACAGCGCCGCGCGTTTGGCATCTTCGGAAGCGCGGAGTTCTGGAGATAAATCTGAGAAATATTTCTGCATCTGGCTTACTGTTGTTGGAACTTTTTCAGCACTTACTCCTACAAGTTGCGCAAAGGTAACCATTTCAGAGACATATTTATTGGCCTCAGCTGGATCTATGGACATGCCAGATCGAATAGCAATATCTAAAAATGAATCCACCATCGACATATGTACCCAAAGAAGTAAGTGTGGATCATCAAGCCCGAGTGAGGTATGGATCTTTCTAACTCTGGCAGCTAAGGCGAAGGCTGCTTCGGTACTGGCAAATGTAATTGTTGATACGTAATCACCAGTACGTTGCAATCTTCCCCAAGCATCTTCCCTAAAATTAGAGTGCTTTGCTACTCCATCCATAGCATCTGGATGTAGCGCTTGTTGCAAAAGGGCGCGGATTCCGCCTACTGCCATTGATGGGTCTGAATGTATTCGCCAAGTAACTGAATTCGGCGTGAAAAGTCCGCGCGGATCAAATGATGAAGAGTCAATATCCATAGTTATTTTCTTATTGAGCGGTAAAAGCTTTAATCGCATCAACCAGCATTTGAACTGCTATCGCGGCAAGCAATAAACCTGCAATTCGTGCCAAAAGAGTTACACCGGAATCCTTGATTATTCCTAGAATAGTTGTTGAAGCCATTAGAGAAATCGCGATGACTATGTGTACAGCAACTACTGCAGCAATCAAACCAAAGCTCTGTGCCGGGGTATCGATCTGTTGAACGAAGATCATCGTTGCCACAATTGCGCCTGGACCTGCTAGCAACGGAGTTCCTAGCGGAACTAACGCAATGTTCTTATTCTTTGTATCTTCGCCACCCATATCTCGCCCAGTTAAGAGTTCGAGGGATACATAGAGAAGCAATAACCCACCGGCTGCTTGCAACGCTTCCATAGAAACGTTCATGTACTCCAAAATAAATCTTCCGAATAGCGAGAAGAAAGTAATTACAACCAGAGATACCAAAGCTGCTTGCCAGGCCAACTGAACGCGTTCTTTCTTTGACTTATCAGCGACTAATCCAAGGAAGATTGGGGTTGCACCTGGTGGATCAAGAATTACTAAAAGTGTTACAAATGCTTGGATCGAAAATGTAAGAGCGCTGACTTCAACTGCATTCATTTTCTGACTACCCTCCGTGCATTGGCTAGCGACTCCAGAGCTTCCCATTCTGCGGGATCTGTAAGATTTTCACCTAGTGCGTTGAGTTTACCGTTTCCGTGGTAATCACTCGACCCGGTTTTTACCAATTGCAATTGATCGGCAATTTCACTTAGCTGCTCACGCTCAACTTGCGAGTGATCCCTGTGATTTACTTCAATTCCATTTAGGCCAGCTGCCACTAGAGTCGAAAAAGTCGCAGTAGAAATGATTTCTCCTCGACGTGATGCAAAGGGATGAGCAATTACTGCGACTCCCCCCGCCTTTCTTATCTGAGAGATTGCATCTTCGGGAGTTGGGGCAGCGTGAGTTACGTAGTATTTCGAGGCGTTATGGAGCAGATCTACAAATGCTTCATCGCGTGAAGCGATCACTCTATTTTTTACCAGTGCATCAGCCAGATGTGGGCGTCCGATAGTTGCTCCTGGCGGAGTTGCTGCAATTACATCTTCCATAGTTATTGCAATGCCATC
>CAXNDQ010000003.1:0-27308 GCA_964201275.1 Candidatus Planktophila sp.
AAAACAGGTTCGATTCTTATCATTACTCCCGAAGAGCGGGAGTTAGAACAGTTAGCACAGACGCTGGGGGATAAGGCATGTGTCTTATCTGGGTCACTCAGTCGTAGCGTTAGATATGAAAACTACTTAAGATCAATTAGCGAAACCAATCTAATTACTATCGGAACTAGAAGCGCCATCTTTGCTTATCCTCCTGACCTAAAGACCATCGTTATTTTTCGGGAAGGCTCTGAGTCACATTACGAGACAAGATCACCGGGTTGGAATACAAGAGATCTGGCAATTATCCGATCTGCGCAGAGTGGTTGCGACCTATTTTTTGTTGGTTATTCACCCTCTTTAGAGATCGGTCTGCTCATAGACAGCGATGAAGTAAAGATGCTCGGCAAGAGTAATCGTTTGCAAGTTAATAACTTTGAATCACTCAATGGAGATCTTCTTCCTAATCGAATATTTCCGCCGATTCGTAAGGCGCTGAAGTCTGGACCCGTGCTATTTCTGATCCCTCGTAAAGGCTATGCCAGTTCGTTGATGTGCAAAAAGTGTAGAAACATTGCAACTTGCGGATGTGGTGGAAAGATTTCGCGCCGAAGGATCACCACGGAACCCGAATGTGTTCTTTGCGGTAAATCTCAGCCCTCGTTGCAATGCCGCTGGTGCAAAAGTGACTCGTTAATGATGTTGGGTCGCGGGGGAGAGCGTCACACGGAAGAGATAGGCCGCGCATTCCCCAATATTCCCATCAGTTACTCCACCGCAGATTCGCAAATATTCACCTTGCCGAGCGCTCCAGCTTTAGTAATCGCAACCGCAGGAATGGAGCCGCGTGTGGAAGGTGGCTATTCTGCTGTTGTACTTTGCGAAGGCGATTCATTCTTCTCATACACGGATCTGCGGGCTCAAGAACGCGCCCGAGAAATCTTCTTTATTGCCGCAGCATTGGTGAGCAAGAAAGGTGAGGTGTTGACAGTTGTAAATTCCTCAAACCCAATTACTTCTGCGCTAACGCAGTGGAGTCCAAAAGTATTAGCCTCACGTGAACTTTCTGAGCGCTACGAATTGAATTTTCCGCCATATTCACGATCTTTAGCGATGGAGGTAGAAAATTCAGAGGCCACTTCTATCGTTGCCGGCCTTAAAAAAGCGTTGCTCGATAAACGGTTACCTCAGAGCACGAGAGTTTTAGGACCTGCGCAGAGAAGCGGGAATATTTCAAGAATCCTATTGACTGCTGATCTGGTTGATAGTGACTATCTTCTCAAATTTGTAGGTGATTACATTCGCCATCGAGCGGTGACGAAAAAGAAGAACATCTCGCTGCGAGTAGATCCCTACTCACTTACATAAGATATTCGCTCGTACGCTAGACTTGCTACATGTCAATTCAACCGATCCGTTTCTTTGGCGATCCGGTACTGACCACCCCTGCTTTAGAAGTTGTTGATTTTGATAAAGAACTTCGTACCCTAGTCGCTGATTTAACGGACACCATGCTGGAAGCCCCGGGCGTGGGTTTAGCAGCTCCACAAATCGGAGTTGGGCTAAGAGTCTTTGTTTGGGATGTAGACGATGCTCTGGGTCACCTTATTAATCCAACCCTGGATCTAAGTTCTGAGATGCAGGAGGGTGAAGAAGGTTGTCTATCTTTTCCAGCTCTTAGTTACGAAACGCCACGCGCATTTCGTGCCGTCGCCAAAGGTTTCAATATGTACGGCGAACCAATTACAGTACAAGGAACTGAGTTATTGGCAAGAGCGCTACAGCACGAAACAGATCATCTAGATGGAATTGTTTTCATTGATCGTCTCTCAAAAGAAGATCGAAAATTAGCAATGAAGGAAATCAGAGAATCAGAGTGGTTTAACGCGGCGCAAATTTCTGGTCAGCAGCCCACGGTTAAAGTCTCACCACACGACATATTTGGTAGAGGTCTTTAGTGCGTATTGCCGTTGCTGCCACTCCAGAGGTAGCAATTCCAACTCTGGATGCACTTCTTGCATCTGAGCACGAATTACTTTTCGTGATCACAAGGCCTGATGCACCAGCTGGACGAGGCAGGGCACTCCAAGCAACGCCCGCTGCTAATTGGGCGGTGGCCAATAGCGTGAAATTGTTTAAACCAGAGACCAGCCAATCACTCGGAGAGTTGATTGGGGATTTAGATCTAGTCGTAACTATTGGCTATGGATTACTGCTACCTATAGAAGTACTCGAAACGCCTAAGTACGGATTTATTAACCTGCACTTCTCGTTATTGCCGCGTTGGCGTGGAGCTGCCCCTGTGCAACGCGCAATTGAAGCGGGCGATAGCGTCACCGGAGTTACCGTATTTCAGTTGGATGCGGGAATGGATACCGGACCGATTTATCTTTCTACGCAAATTCCTCTTTCGGTTTCTACAACAGCCGAGCAGCTCTTTGAATCATTAGCGAACCTAGGTGTTGAACCAGTTTTGAAAACACTTGACCTTATTGAAAGAGGCGAAAGACCATCTCCGCAAGAGGAGAAAGGAGCGACTAGAGCGTATAAATTAAGTAAAGAGGAAGGACTAATTGACTGGAGCTCGGATGCTGAAGCAATCAATCGAAAAATAAACGCCTTCAACCCGGATCCAGGTGCCTGGTCAAATTTCCGAGGACAGATAATCAAGATTAATAAGGTGCGGGTTTCCAATGAAAGCGCAAATGCAGGCGTTCTTAAAGCGGTAGAGAAATCAATCTATATCGGAACAGCAACTTCGGCGCTCGAACTTTTAGAAGTAACACCGTCAGGCAAAGCGCAAATGTCCGCAACCTCATGGGCTAATGGCGCTCGACTTAACGCAACAGATATGTTGCAGTAGAGATGGTCGAAGCGCGCAGGAATACCTTTAAATCACCGAAACCAGATCCGGTACGTTTGCTTGTCTATGATATTTTGAAAGAAGTTAATCGATCCGACGGATATTCAAATTTGTTACTTCCGCAGGCTTTAACTGCATCAAATTTTGAACAACGCGATAAGGGATTTGCGACGGAGTTGCTTTATGGAACTCTCAGAATGCAGGGTCGCCACGATTACATTGCAACCCAAGTATCAGATCGCCCGTGGAGTGAGGTTGATTCAGGAATAGTTGACGTAGTACGTCTTGGCGCTCATCAGCTCTTTGAAATGCGAGTTCCAAGTCACGCCGCAGTATCGGCTACTGTTGAATTATCACGAAAGGTCTTGGGGGAGTCAAAAGCCTCATTTGTGAATGCACTCCTTCGAAAAATGAGCGCGCAGAGTTTGGACCAATGGCTCGCGCCGGTTCAATTGATTTCTGACCCAGTAAAACGCCTATCGATAATGTATTCCCATCCCGAATGGATTGTGTCGGCCTACTTCGATTTATTGCGCGACTTTAACGAGGTTGAATCTCTCCTGTCTGCTAATAATTTGGCGGCGACTCCGACAATCGTCTGGTGGCCAGGAAGATCAAGCGCTGAAGAGTTAATCTCTCTTGGCGCGCAACCAACTAAATATTCGGATTATGGAATGAAAATTGATGGCGCTCCATCAACTCTCGAAGCCATTCGCCATCGCAGAGCAGGTGTGCAAGATGAAGGCTCCCAACTAGTTGCACAAATATTCGCCAAGGTTGTTTCTAGCCAAGATGACTGGCTCGATCTCTGTGCCGGTCCTGGCGGTAAGGCTGCACTTCTATCTTCACTAGCAAAAGAAAGTGGGAAAAATTTCACAGCTAATGAAATATCAGCGCCACGTGCAAAGTTAGTCGAGCAAGTTATCGGCGGCGGTCGATTGCTTGTCGGTGACGGCCGCGATATAGCAACACTTGGTGAAAAATACGGAGCTATTTTGGCGGATGTTCCTTGCACCGGTTTAGGCGCGCTGCGCCGTCGACCTGAAGTTCGCTGGCGCCGGACTGTCGCTGATCTGCGTGAGTTAACTCAGTTACAGCGCGAACTATCGGATGCTGCTATTTCGGTACTAGAAGATGGTGGCTTCTTTGGATATGCCACATGTTCGCCACACCTTGCCGAGACCAGCATTGCAGTCAGTGATATTTTGCGTAAACATCCAGAACTGGAATTGGTGGATCTTCAGCCCTACCTTCCGGCCGAATTAACTTTCGCAATGCGCGATAAGTCACTTTCCTTGTGGACCCATCGCCACGAAACTGATGCAATGTTCCTAGCCGTCTTTCGCAAGAAACTACCCGCTGAGAAATAGAATAGACCTGTGTTCAACGAATTACGCATAACACCGAGTATTCTCAATGCCGATCATGCGAATTTGAACGCTGAGATAGCAAAGATCGCCGAGGACTCTGATCTAGTCCATTTGGATATTATGGATAATCTCTTCGTGCCAAACTTGACTTGGGATTTTTCCGCGGCGGAAAAAATTATCTCTGAGTGTCCCATACCGGTTGATGCTCATCTAATGATCAATGATGTTGATCGAATTGCTCTTGATTATGCGCAGGCCGGCGCTGGTAGCGTCACGATCCATATTGAATCAGCTAAGACTCCTGCACAAACATTTAAGGCTTTGCGCAAACTCGGCGCGCGCGCTGGCATGGCTTTAAAGCCAGGTACGGAGATCGAACTCTATTCTGATCTCTTGAGTGAGATTGATATGTTATTGATTATGACTGTGGAGCCAGGTTTTGGCGGACAGAAATTTATGGCAGATATGATGGATAAGTTACGCAGGTCTAAAGCGCTAATCGGTGATCGCCCGATTTGGATTCAAGTAGATGGTGGAATTTCTATGGAAACTATCGCCATCGCTCGCGAGGCAGGCGCGGACACTTTTGTCGCTGGTTCCGCGGTATTTAACTCACCAGATCCCGCCGAGATGGTGAAAATGCTCCGACATCGCGCAAGTGATGTCTAGTAAACTCACCTTATGAAATCTTTTGATCAACTTTGGGATGAACTCTCACAGAAGGTCGCAACTGGGGATCCAAGCTCAGGCACGGTCGTGGAAGTCAACGCCGGCGTGCATGCGATCGGTAAGAAGATTCTAGAAGAGGCTGGTGAAGTTTGGCTCGCCGCAGAACACGAAAGCGATGAAGCTCTCGCTGAAGAAATTAGTCAGTTGATCTATCACTTGCAAGCTCTGATGCTGGCACGCGGATTAAACCCTTCTGACATTTATCGTTATCTATAGAAACGAGTTAAGGTGCTAAAGATCGCTGTCCCCAACAAAGGTTCGCTCGCCGATGCCTCGATAGAAATTTTGAAAGAGGCGGGCTATAGACAACGAGTTGACTCTCGTGATCTCGTTTTGAGCGATCCAGAAAATGGCGTTGAGTTTTATTACCTTCGTCCACGAGATATTGCTCTTTACGTAGGAACTGGCGAACTCGAGGCTGGCATCACGGGAAGAGATTTGCTTATTGATTCTGGCGCGGATGCGCAGGAGATACTTTCTTTGGGTTTTGGTGGTTCAACATTTCGTTTCGCCGGACCCGCAACAAAGAGTTTCAAGGTGGCAGATCTGTCAGGCAAGAGAGTCGCAACCGCATATCCTGGTTTGGTCGAAAACTATTTATCAAAATTGGGCGTTAGTGCAACTGTCGTAAGGCTAGATGGCGCAGTGGAAAGTAGTGTGCGCCTCGGTGTTGCTGATGTGATCGCTGATGTTGTGAGCACAGGTAACACTCTCAAACAAGCGGGGCTATCAATCTTCGGAGACCCAATATTGCAAAGTGAAGCGATTCTGATCTCTAGAAATTCGAAAGATCTACCTGACGACTTGCAAATTTTGCTGCGTCGCTTGCAGGGTGTAGTAACTGCAAGACAGTATGTTCTGCTTGATTACGATATTCCAAGGATTAGCGTTGATCAGGCTTGCGCTATCACTCCGGGGTTAGAATCTCCGACTATTTCTCCTTTGCAAAAAGAAGATTGGGTTGCCGTTCGCGCAATGGTTTTGAGGAAAGATACCAACCGATTAATGGATGAACTCTGGGCTTTGGGTGCACGCGGCATCTTGGTAACCGATATCCACGCTTGTCGTCTATAGAGAGTCTGACTCTTCCACTTCTTCGCGAGTAATTCCGAGTAAGTAAAGTACTGAATCAAGGTAAGGCGCAGAAACGGAACTATCAGCGGCTGCCTTCACTGCGGGTTTGGCATTAAATGCGATACCCATACCAGCAAGTGTGATCATATCTAGATCATTTGCACCATCGCCGATTGCTATGGTTTGTTCCAACTCAATTGAATGCATAGCAGCAAATTCGCGAAGGGCATCTGCTTTGCCTGCGCGATCAATAATTGGACCAATCAGTTTTCCTGTCAGACTCCCATCAATGATCTCTAGATTGTTAGCGCGCATGTGCTCGATGCCTAATTCGCTCATTAAAGGTGCAATCACTGGCTCAAAACCGCCAGAAACGAGTGCAACATGATGACCAAGTTTATGAAGAGTGCGTATGAGGGTACGGGCACCTGGAGTTAGAGTTATCTCGCTCTGCACTTGCGTTAATACTGATTCAGGTAGACCCGATAGGAGTGCGACGCGGGCTCTAAGGCTCTCGGCAAAATCTAATTCGCCGCGCATCGCCGATTCCGTTATTGCAGTGATTTCAGCGCCCTTGCCAGCTTTAGCACCCAGCAACTCGATAACTTCTTGCTGTATGAGGGTTGAATCAACATCCATTACTACCAACTTCTTCGCCCAGCGCATTAATCCACCGGGAGAAACGGCAATGTCAACAGCGTTCTCGGTTCCCACTTGAGCTAAATCAGTTCGTAATTTTCCTTGTTCTGCGCCAGAGACGGTCAATTCAATTGCGGTGACGGGATAACTTGCAGTTCGGTGTATGCGCTCTATATTTCCGCCGTTGTTGGCAATTGCGTTAGCAACTGCGTTGATGGAAGATGGCTTCAACTCCTGAGCTAAAACAACTACGTGTAGCAATGACTTTTTTACCGCAATATCCGTGGAAGGACTCTCTTCAAAAGCTGAGGCGATATCAACGCCTAGTGCGCTTGCGCACTCTTCCAAATCTGCTTCTATTGCCGCTGCGTGGGCCGGTGCGCAGGAGATTAAGCAAGTCAAAATCACACGACCTCGAATAACCACTTGTTCGATATCTAAGATATTTACAGCGAAAGGGGAGAGAGTCTGAAAAAGGGTTTCGGTGATCCCTGGCTTATCCACTCCCGAAAGCAGGATTAACCCAGTAAATTGCTGATTTTTATCGTGGTTAGTCATCTCAAGGAGAAGATTAGCGTGAATCACAGGCGATAAGTCGGGGATTTAAGTGGATTCGCCAATGATTAGCGCTATCTTTTTCATCTATGGAATCACTGGTCGACTTGACGGTCCTATCGATGCATGGGGTGACAGTAACCCGCGGTCAGCGCACAATACTTGGACCGATTGATTTTCAGATTCGCAATGGTGAACGATGGGTAATTCTTGGCCCGAATGGCGCAGGAAAATCAACACTGATGAATATTCTAGCGACTCGTATTTTCCCGACAACTGGGACTGTGAAAATTCTCGAACAAGAGATGGGAAAAGTAGATTTATTTGAACTTCGTACTCGCATTGGAGTCTGTGCAACGCTTACTGCGGAGAATATTCCAGATGATGAACTGGTTCGGAATGTAGTTCTCACTGCGGCCTACGCTGTATTGGGGAGATGGAATGAAGATTACGATCTTTGGGATGAGTCTCGTGCCGTGGCGTTGTTAACCACTTTTGGAGTTCGTGACATCGCAGACCGCCCGTATTACACCTTAAGCGACGGTGAAAAAAAGCGCGTTCAGATTGCACGCGCGTTGATGTCGGATCCAGAGTTACTTCTCTTAGATGAGCCAACAGCCGGATTGGACTTGGGTGGTCGAGAAGATCTGCTCCGTCGCTTCGCTGAATACTCAACTGACCCACTTGCTCCAGCAAGCATTGTTGTCACTCATCACATTGAAGAGATTCCGTTTGGCACCACGCATGCTTTGATCATAAAAAACGGTTTAATTGCAGTTTCTGGTCCAGTATCTAGCGTAATTACATCAGAGCACATGACGGCCGTCTTTGGGATCAATATAGAAGTTACTGCTGCCAATGGAAGGTTCTTTGCCCGCAGCTCATGATTTTTCGTGAGCAGTTACACCCTTCTTGGCAAGAGTCTCTGAAAGATTATCTTTCACTCTTAGATGAGATTGAAAAGAAGATCTCTGTCGACTCTTATCTGCCGAATAGTGAGTTAGTAATGCGTGCGCTCTCGCGGGACATGCATCAAACGAAGGTTTTGATATTGGGGCAAGATCCCTACCCAAATCCAAGCTATCCAGTTGGTTTAGCATTTTCGATTCGGCAAAAAGAAACAGTATTCCCGCCTTCATTAATAAATATCTTCAAGGAATTGAAGGCAGACGTTGGAGTTGATATCCCAAAAAGTGGAGATTTATCGCCCTGGGCCGAACAAGGGGTAGTTCTACTTAATCGAACTTTGACTTGTCGCACCGGAGAAAGTAACTCCCACGTAGATTCAGGCTGGAGAAGTTTCACTGAGCTGTGCGTTGAGAAGATTGCTTCATTGGGCGCTATTGCAATTCTCTGGGGTAACAATGCACAGGAATGCAGTAAATATTTCGCAACAGATAAGTTAATAACTGCGCCTCATCCCAGCCCGTTATCCGCGCACCGCGGTTTCTTCGGATCTAAACCGTTTAGCCGAGCAAACGCTGCACTGATTGCAGCGGGTAAATCTCCAATCGACTGGTCACTGTAAAAAACATCGCCCTGCAGATTTCTCCGCAGGGCGATGTTTAGCTCACTTATCTAACTAACTATCCCACCCAAGTGTTGATTGGTGAAGATAGGAAATAGACCATAAAGAGTCCAGACACTAAGAGTAGAAGTGGATGAACTTCTTTTTTACGTCCTTGGATATAGCGGATAACAACGTGGGTTACGAACCCTGCGCCAATACCAACTGAGATGTTATATGTGAAAGGCATCAAGATGATTGTTAAGAATGCAGGAATACCGATTCCGTAATCTTCCCAATCGATCACCTTGATCTGAGTCATCATTAAGAAACCAACGATGACTAGGGCTGGGGTAGCAGCCTCGTAAGGAATGATTGCCACGAGTGGCGCTAGGAAAGTGGTCAACAAGAAACAAATCCCTGTAACCACAGATGCTAAGCCAGTGCGTGCACCTTCTCCAACACCTGCTGCTGACTCAATGTAGCTAGTGTTTGAAGAGATGCTACCTGCACCTCCTGCAACTGCTGCAAGTGAGTCAACCAACAGAATGCGATCGATGTTATCAACATTTCCATCTTTATCTGCGAGACCAGCTTCGTGACCAATTGCAGTAACTGTTCCGACTGTGTCAAAGAAATCTGAAAGCAGAAGGGTGAAGACCAGCAAGATCACGGTAATCAACGGCACTCGATCGAGTGAACCGAAGAGATTGAATTGACCCAATAGAGAGAAATCAGGAGTTGCTACGACACTCTCTGGCATCGCAGGAACATTTAGGTTCCAGCCCTTCGGGTTCACTTCACCGGTGGCCCCGTTAAAGAGTGGACCAATCTTTTGTGAAGTTTCAATCGCTATCGCAGCAATTGTTGCAATGATTATTCCAATGAGGATCGCACCCTTGACTTTTTTAACAATCAATCCGATTGTCAGGAATAAACCTAGGGCGAAGACGACCACAGGCCAGCCGACCAGAGTTCCACCATCACCAAGAGTCACTGGTACTGGACCGGTGCCCGTGCGACGAACGAATCCAGCGTCAACTAAACCGATAAGTGCAATGAATAGTCCAATTCCGACTGAAATTGCGATTTTTAGCTGCGCAGGAACGGCCTTAAACACCGCGGTTCGAAATCCAGTGAGAACAAGAATCGTGATGATGATTCCCTCAAGAACAATAAGACCCATCGCATCTGCCCAAGTCATTTGTGAAGCAATACCTACCGCCACAAATGTATTTAGACCTAAACCGGTTGCAATAGCGAGAGGATATTTACCAATAACTCCCATAAGGATGGTTAATACGCCAGCCATTAGTGCAGTCATCGCAGCAACGAGTGCGAGATTAGGAGCATCTCCGCCGCCGATGTACTTTCCATCAGCATCTTTTGTGAGACCGATGATTAGTGGATTAAGCGCCACGATGTAAGCCATAGTGAAGAAAGTGACGACTCCGCCACGTACTTCTCTTGCTACTGTGGAGCCACGTTGCGATATTTTAAAATAGCTATCGAGCATGAGACACCCTTCTAATTTTGTTAACGGGGGTGTTTGCGACCCCGTGTGAAATGACGGCTCACAGACCGGGGGATAAGAGGATCTAAGCCGATTACTGGGCTACTTCGAGGTAAGACGCGCTACAACTCCGAAAGAGATCGCTACCGTTTGCCCGATTAATAAGGCAAATAACGCTGTGCCGAGCCCAATACGGCCCCCAAGGAGCGCACCGATGATCAGGACCGTCACCTCAATACATATGCGCACCCGTCCGACACGGACACCGGTGCGGTTATGAACTCCCGTCATTAGTCCATCTCTAGGTCCGGAACCTAAACCGCAAGTTATGTAGAGAGCTGATCCGATTCCAACTAGTGCGATTCCCAAAAGAGCGGATGCAACGCCACCCAAGAATGTGTTTTGCAAGGGAAATATTTCAACGCCTGTTTGTATAGAAGCGGAAATGATTACGATATTGCTTATGGTTCCAAAGCCGGGACGTTCGCGCAGAGGGATCCAAATTAATAGGATTACAAAACCTGTATAAAAAGTTGTCCAACCTAAAGATAGACCAGTTTTAAAACTCAACCCTTGGGCGAAGACGGTCCATGGAGTGTTACCTAAATTCGATTGCACAACTAGAGCATCGCCGAAGCCGAACATTGCAAGACCGAGAAATAGGATCAGTACACGAGGAATGGAAAGATCCCAAAGGTGTTTTGCCCGCCAAGGAGTAATTGGGACTGTCTTATGTGGGCGCAGGTGGGAGATAAGAGACCTTAACTTTGAAGGTTCTTGCATCTGGGGAGTTTATAGCAAAGTCTGCGATTTATATCCTCTATTGTTAACACTATGTTCGTTGGCTTTGGTACAACCGTAAATATCGCAACCATTATTGGGGGAGCGGCTATTGGTGTTTTAGTCGGCGGGCGCATGCCAACTCGCACAAGAACTTTGATCACAGATGTCTTGGGTTTGATAACAATTCTCGGAGCGGCAAGTGCCTTAACGCCTATTTGGTCGCAGCGTTATATATCAGCGCTTCCTAAAGGTTGGACACTTTTAGCGATTCTCGCTTCATTGTTAATCGGGGGCCTAATTGGCTCTGCACTTAATTTAGAGAGTAAGTTAGATGGGATCGGCGAGAACTTACGCAAAAAATTTCGCGCGCACGAAGAGAGCACTTTCGTAGAAGGCTTCGTATCAGCATCACTTCTCTTTATTATCGGTCCGCTTGCGATTTTAGGATCTATCAGCGATGGGATGTCCACCGGAGTGGATCAGCTTCTCTTGAAATCAAGTCTCGACTTCTTTGCTGCGATGGCTTTCGCGGCAAGTTTAGGTTGGGGAGTTGCCGCTTCAGCGATTCCAGTTGGAATCTACCAAGGGCTCTGGACACTTATTGGTCTGGGGCTAGGAAACATCCTGAGCGGTTACCAGATTGATGCAATGACGATCACCGGAGGCCTTGTGTTAATTTGCGTAGGACTAAGACTTTTGAAGATAAAAGATATCGCAGCGGGTAACTTATTGCCTGCGTTGATCGTTGCCCCAGTCTTAGTTCAACTTCTGCATACCTTCGCCTAGGAAGATTTTTAGAAAGTTGAAGCATCAATTACAAAGCGATACTTAACATCACTTGCAACGGTGCGCTCGTAAGCGGTGTTGATGTAATCGGCTTTGATGACTTCAATATCGCTCACAATATTGTGCTTGCCGCAGAAATCGAGCATTTCCTGCATTTCAGGTATTCCACCAATCATTGAACCCGATAGTGAACGTCGGGCAGGAAGAAGTGATCCAACTTCAACCGCATAAGGCTTACCCGGTAGGCCGATAACAACCAAGGTTCCGTCGACATTTAACATCTCAAGGTAGGTATTGATATCCAATTCCGCGCTGACCGTATTTAGAATTATATCGAAATGCTTTATGTACTTCTTATTGAAGCCTTCCTCTTTAGTCGAAACGAAACGATGCGCTCCCATAGCTTTCGCATCAGATTCCTTCGAAGGAGAGTGGGAGAACACTGTTACGTCAGCGCCAAGTGCGACTGCAAACTTCACGCCCATGTGACCTAACCCGCCAAGACCCATCACTGCAACTTTCTTACCAGGGCCAGCGTTCCAATGTTTGATTGGTGAATAAAGTGTGATTCCGGCACAGAGCAACGGCGCGACTCCATCAAGTGACAAGTTGTCCGGGATCGTAACTGCGTAATCCTCATTTATTACCATTACGTTGGAGTATCCACCCATCGCAGGAGTCTTTCCATCGCGTTCTAGTTGGTTATAGGTACCAGTCATTCCCTCAATGCAGTACTGCTGTAAACCTTTTAAGCAAGAAGGACATTTACGGCAAGAATCAACAAAAACACCGACACCGATGCGATCGCCAACTTTGAATCTAGTAACTGATGGGCCAACTTGGGTAACAACGCCTGCAATTTCGTGACCTGGAACCATTGGAAAAATTGCCGGTCCCCATTCTTCACGAGCTTGATGAATATCTGAGTGACATATTCCTGAGTATTTAATATCTAGAAGAACATCGTGACCACCAAGTTCGCGCCGTTCAAATTCCCAAGGAGTTAGTTTTGCTTTTGCCTGCATCGCTGCGTATCCACGAACCTTCATTTTCTATCTCCTTTGGTGATGTCATCTTCTTGGTTAAATGGTAAAGGCATTGGCGAGGTGTGTCCTGCGCGCGAGGCCCTAGCGGTCACTTGGCGCATATGATGGCGACGACATAGAACTTCGTAAGCAATTTCAGATCCAGGTGCGACATCGCCGACGACAACTTGTTCGCCTTCGGTAACCATTACTCCACCGAGGGTTCGTGCATTGTGCGTTGCACGAGAGCCGCACCAACAGAGAGCCTCAACTTGCAACGTGTTTACTCGATCGGCTAGCTCAACTAGACGAGCTGATCCTGGGAAGAGTTTGGTTCGGAAGTCAGCAAGGATGCCGAAGGCAAAGACATCTATTCCGAGACCGTCAACAATTTTTGCTAAACCTTCGATCTGGACCGGCTGGTAGAACTGTGCCTCATCGCAGATGATGTAATCGATACGATCACCTAGAGATAGCCTTTCAACAACTAAGCGGTGGATATCCAAATCAGAATCAACTTCGATAGCACTGCTCTGTAAACCTAGCCTCGATGAAATAACTCCACTTCCAGCCCGATCTTTGCTCGTAAAAATCAAACCAGAACGGCCACGGCTTTTATGGTTGTGTGCAGTCTGCAAGGCAAGGGTGGACTTTCCGCTATCCATAGTCCCGCAGTAATAAATTAACTCAGCCACGGAGCGCATCCTGCCACTTTTTCACGTCGAGCGCATTGAATGTAATCATGCGTGCGCAAGAGCGATGATTTCTATCTCAGGATAGATCTCGGCGATTCGTTTTCTTCCTTCTAAGAAATCTATTTCCAGTAAGACCAAGACCTTCTCAATGATCGCATCGCCGCGCCGGGCAAGTGCTATCGCCGCCAGGAGGGTTCCACCAGTTGCTAATACATCATCAATGATCAGAACCTTCTGACCAGAAGTGAAGGCATCTATATGAACTTCGATTTCGTCATCACCATATTCAAGTCCATACTTTTCACCGTGAGTCTGGTGCGGAAGTTTTCCACTTTTGCGAAAAGGAACAAATCCCTTTGCGGATGCACCGGCTAAAGCGGCAGCGAGTATGAAACCGCGGGCTTCAATTCCTGCGACGACATCAACGTTTGGCAATGACTTCGCCATCTCCTTGATAACTGCCGTAAAGGCATCGGAGTTGGCAAGAACTGGTGTTATATCTTGAAAAAGAATTCCTGGTTTTGGAAAGTCAGGAATCTTGCGGATCAATTCGAGGGCGCTTGAGAACTCCATAACCCACCCATTCCATCATAAAAAACGTGTCCGAGAGGGGACTTGAACCCCTAAGCCCTTGCGGGCACTAACACCTCAAGCTAGCGCGTCTGCCAATTCCGCCACCCGGACGAGTGAGTTGGTAACGATATCAACGGTGAGGCCCCTGAGGCAAAGTGGGCGATGCCGCTGGGCCGAGCGCGCCACTAGGAGATAAATAACTGGCTTTAGTAGACAATATGGAGATGAGCAGAGATCAGTCAAAAGATTTAACTTCGGTAGAAGACGAAGCAATAAAAATATGTCAAGAGTTAATCCGTATCCCTAGCGTTAACTTTGGTGAGGGAAAGGGCGATGAATCAGTTGTCGCCGCTTATATTGTTAAATCTTTGGCAGAAGTTGGTATTGAATCGAAAATTTATGAAGCAGCTCCAAATCGCTGCAATGTTATTGCGCGAATAAAGGGTAGTGATTCTTCGCGTGCAGGACTTGTTGTCCATGGCCACACTGATGTTGTCCCAGCGAACGCCGATGATTGGTCGGTCGATCCCTTTGGCGGAATCATCAAAGATGGAATGATTTGGGGTCGCGGCGCAGTTGATATGAAGAACATGGATGCCATGATTTTGGCGATCGTTCGAGATTGGGCAAGACGCGGATATCAACCAGAGCGCGATATTGTTTTGGCGTTCTTCGCTGATGAAGAGGCAGGAATGACCTATGGGTCGCGCTTCATGAGTGCAAAACACCCTGAAGTGTTTTCTGGATGCTCGGAAGCTATCTCCGAAGTTGGCGGCTTTTCTGTAACTGTCGCAGATGGAAAACGACTTTACTTCGTGGAAGCGGCGCAAAAAGGAATTCATTGGTTGCGTCTAACCGCGCAAGGTCGTGCAGGGCACGGATCCATGATGAACGATGAAAACGCTGTAACGGCTCTTACTGATGCCGTCGCGAAAATCGGAAAGCACGAGTGGCCACAGCGTTACACCAAAACTGTTAAGAAACTTTTCAAAGAGGTGGCACGAGTCACGGGACGCGAGTATGACGAAAGCGATCTTCGTCCTTTACTGAAGGAAGTTGGTTCAACGGCGAGAATGATTGGAGCTACTTTGCAGAACACGGCTAATCCAACAATGCTCGATGCTGGCTATAAAGCGAATGTGATTCCTGGTTCAGCAAGTGCAGTAATTGATGGACGCTTCCTGCCTGGTTATGAAGAGGAGTTGAATTCTACGATTCGCGCAATCATTGGACCCGATATTGCAATTGAAACAATCTCACACGACATTGCGCTGGAAGTTGATTTTGATTCACCATTAGTAGAGGCAATGAAGGCGGCGCTGCTTAGCCAAGATCCTGAAGGAATTCCCGTACCGTACTTGATGAGTGGTGGAACAGATAATAAAGCGCTCTCTGAATTAGGAATTGTTGGTTATGGATTTTCGCCTTTACGCCTGCCGGCGGATTTAGATTTTATGGCTTTGTTTCACGGCGTGGACGAGCGCGTTCCAATCGACGGTCTGCGATTCGGAGTACGTGTACTTTCGGATTTCCTAGAAAACGCTTAATTCAGATTTAACGCGAAATCTCGTCAAGGGCTGTACGCACAACTTCTGGAAGTGCGATCTCTTCGCTAACCAAAATTCCGCGCATCTGCGCACCGGTCCGCGCGCCAACTACGGCCGAAGTTACTCCTGGAAAATCCCTTACCCAGGCAAGTGCGACCTCTAGAGGTGAGTAACCAAGACCTTGCGCAGCAACGCTCACTGCTTCGACGATGCGCCGAGATTTCTCATTGAGATAAGGCTCAATAAACGGTGCAAAGTGTGGAGTTGCCGCCCGCGAATCGGCTGGTATCCCTTGCCTATATTTTCCAGTTAGCGCACCACGGCCAAGTGGTGACCATGCAATAAAGCCCCTGTTTAAGTTGATCGCGCAATCAAGTGCATCACTTTCAACGCTTCGAGCTAAAAGTGAGAATTCATTCTGCATCGAAGTGATTGGCGCTTTTGCAGAATTAGCTTCTTGAAGTGAAATTGCACGTGCGCTCTGCCAACCATTGAAATTAGAAATACCTACATATCTCGCTCGACCGCTTGTATACGCCCAATCAAGTGCGGAGAGAGAATCTTCTAAGGGAACTTTTTCATCCCAGATCTGCACCTGCCATAAATCAACGTGATCTGTACCCAACCTGGCGAGCGATTGATCTAGCGCCGACATTAGAGATGGTCTTGAAGCATCCGTCTTCAATGAACCGCTTTCGTAATTGATTCCTGCCTTAGTGGAGATAACTACATCTTCCCGGCGAAAAAGGGTGCCAATGAGTCCACCAATAACTCGCTCGGAATCACCATCCCCGTAATGGCTAGCGGTATCAAGAAAGTTTCCACCGGCCTCTATATATGCACGTGCTTGATCGGCAGCTTCGTGAGTATCGGTATCTCGGCCCCACGTCATAGTGCCAAGGCCTAAACGGGAGATTTCCAGCCCTGAGTTTCCCACCATGCGCATTTCCATGCCGCGACCCTAGCAAGACGAGAGGATAAATTACGGATAACCTTCCAACATGACACGGATACTTCTAATACGTCATGCGCACTCAGTTGCTAATCAACGCGGCATTCTAGCCGGCCGCGCAGATGGCATAGTGCTGACAGAACATGGTGTATCGCAATCAGAAGATTTAGCGAAACGATTAGCGGGAAGCAAGATTTCTAAAGTACACACAAGCCCGCTGGAGAGATGCCACTTAACAATTGCTCCACTCGTAAAGTCAATTCCTTCGAAAGATCGACCAAAGATCGTTGTAAATGAGGATCTCTCTGAAGTTGACTATGGAAAATGGACTGGGAAGAAATTATCTGCGCTGTACCGTGAGAAACTCTGGAAAGTTGTTCAGAATCGACCTAGCGCGATGTACTTTCCAGCCGGTGAAGGGCTAGCTCACGTGCAAGTTCGTGCAATGAGAGCGGTGCACAGCGCGGCGGCTGAAGGCGGTCTGCAGGTACTAGTAAGCCATGGTGATGTTATTAAAAGCATTGTTGCTGCGGTTTTGGGAACACATCTTGATAACTTTCAGAAGATCGTGATTGATCCTGCTTCAATTACCGTTTTAGATTTCGACGGAACAGACTTTAGAGTGTTGACGTTAAATAACACCTCGACTCCGATCGCCGATTTTGCTAAGACTTCACCTAAGAAGCGAGCGGTAAAAGCGCTACTCGGTGGCGGCTCAGGAAAGAAAAGCAAGTAGTGTCGCGCATTTTTCTCTTTGATCCTGTGGAACGCTTTGTGGTCGGAACAGTTGGCGTTCCGGGAGAGCGCACCTTTTTCCTCCAGGCCAGAACAGGATCAAGGCTGGTCTCTGTATCGCTGGAAAAGGCACAAGTAGCCGCGATAGCGGATCGGGTTCTTCAAATTTTGCGCGAGATTCGATTGAGTGAACCCCTTACAGTTATTGAAAGAGTCAGTCATGACGATCAACCACTCGAGAGTCCTATAGATGAGGAGTTTCGTGTTGGAGTAATTGGATTGGCATATGTTTCAGATCGTCGTCTGATTGAGATTGACCTTCAGGCAATAACAGATTCCGATAACGCAGATGATGAACTTCTTGAAATAGACACATCATCTGAACAAGATATTTTGCGGGTATTGATGACGTTGGGATACGCCGAAAGTTTCGCTAAGCGTGCCAATACCGTTGTTGCTGCTGGTCGCGCGCCTTGTCCTTTCTGTGGAGGACCGATCGATCCAAATGGGCATCTGTGTCCACGTTCCAACGGATATCGTCGATGAGTGAAATCAACCTCGATCTCGAACAGATTGAGCAAGACCTTGTTGATCTAAATAATGGAGTCTTAACTGTTACTGGTCGTTTAGTTGATGCATCAAATGCGACCTTGTATGCAATGTGCAGTGTTAAGAGTTCTGGCGCAGATCGGGAATTTCCATGTATTTATAAACCGATCGCGGGGGAGCGCCCGCTCTGGGATTTTCCAGATGGTTCTCTTGCTAATCGCGAGTACCTAACTTTTTTGGTAAGCCATTGGCTCAATCTGCACTTGGTTCCGCCAACAATTCTGCGCGATGGACCTTACGGAACCGGAATGGTTCAAAAGTGGATCGATATAGATCCAAAGGTAGATTTGATGGATTTCTACCAAGGTAACGATCCAAAGTTAAGGCTCTTAGCGCTGCTGGACATTATTACAAATAACACCGACCGTAAGATTGGCCACTTAATCCCGATCGAGGGGGGCCATTTATATGGTTGTGATCACGGAGTTACTTTCCACGTAGATGACAAATTGCGCACCGTCTTATGGCAATGGGCAGGAAGATCATTTACCGAAGTAGAGAAAGCACTTCTAATTCAAGCACGTGAGTTATTTACCGAATCGAAGCTAGATATAATTGCTGGATTAATTGAGGAAGAGGAGATCTCTGCAACTGTCGCACGGATTGATCGCGCCCTTATTGAAGAATCCTTTCCTGTTCCCAGCCCTGATTGGCCCGCTGTCCCTTGGCCACCGTTCTAGGATGAGGCCATGAATTCTTGGGCACAGGTTGCGATCCCGCCGCTAGCATCTAAATTCAGCCTTCCAACTTTAGAAATTTTCGATACTCCAAAGCAAAAACTCTCGTCAATTGTGAAGAAAGACAAGTATCGAATCTATGTTTGTGGAATCACACCATACGATGCGACCCACTTAGGGCACGCGAATACTTATTTGGCCTTTGATCTAATTAACCGATACTTGCTGGCTACCGGCAGCGAAGTTCTCTTTGTTCAAAATATTACGGATATAGATGATCCGCTGCTCGAGCGTGCAAACCGTGATGGAGTAGATTGGCGAGAACTGGCTACATCCCAAATTGATTTGTTTCGCTCAGACATGGTGGCTTTGCACGTTCTTCCACCTAAACATTACATTGGCGCTGTCGAAGCGATTCCTCTAGTTGTAGAAGCCATTTCTGATCTGCTGAAAGCAGATACGGTCTACCAAGTTGATAACGATTACTATTTTCGGGTCCGCAGCGATTCAGAATTTGGAGAACGTTCGCATCTGTCGCAGACTCAGATGATTGAGATTTTTAGTCAACGCGGGGGAGACCCAGATCGGGTCGGTAAAGAAGACCCGTTAGATGCGCTCCTTTGGTTAGCGAAACGCCCTTCAGAACCTGGATGGGACAGCAAATACGGAATCGGCAGACCCGGTTGGCATATTGAATGCTGCGCAATAGCACTTGGATATCTGGATATAGACCCTAATGATGAAACGTCTATTGATATTCAAGGTGGTGGCAGTGATTTAATTTTCCCGCACCACGAAATGTCCGCATCACAGGCGAGAGCGATGAACGGCAAAAGATTCGCGACTAATTATGTCCACGCCGGAATGATTGGTTTAGATGGCGAGAAGATGAGCAAGTCAAAGGGCAATCTCGTTTTTGTATCCCAGTTATTAAGAGATGGGATGGATCCGATGGCGATCCGAATCGCTCTTCTCTCGCATCACTATCGCGAAGACCACATGTGGCAGTCAAAGGAATTGATTGAAGCTAACTTATTTTTGGAAGAGTTGCGGATCGCTTTATCTCGAATGGAAGTTGCCCCGACAGATGGAGTTGTAGTAGAGATTATCTCTGCGCTATCGCAAGACATTGATACACCGCGTGCGCTTAGTGCTTTACAGCAATGGGTTACGGAAACAAATGAAGGAGTGGTTGGAGGTAAGCCGGGAGAACTTAGTCGTGCGATTGATGCGCTTTTAGGTATCGCAATTTAGTTTTCGCTTTGCCGCCTTAAGAAACGCTCAAGTTCCCTAGCCAAATCTTCACCTGAAACATCGGATAAGAGCGCCGAATCTTTACTCTCTTCCAGCGCTTTTACATACTCAGCAACGTCACTATCTTCGCGAGCTAATTCATCTACCTCTGACTCCCATTCAAGTGAATCTGCATGTAATTCTCCTTGAGGTAATGAGATCTCCAAGAAATCCTCAAGTGCGTTAATCAAAGCAAGGGTTGCCTTGGGGCTTGGTGAATTACTTGCATAGTGAGGAATGGCCGCCCAAAGCGATATCGCATCGACTCCGCGTCGCAAACATGCATCTGCGATTACTCCGAGAATTCCAGTGGGACCTTCATACCGACTTACTTCGACGCCTAGGCGCTTTGCAATTTCTGGATGGGCGCCGCTGCCAGTGACAGTAATTGGTCTTGAATGTGGGGCATCAGCTAGCATCGAACCAAGAGTGATTATCGTTTGGACTTCAAGGTCATCCGCTAAATCGAGTAAATCGTGCGTGAAAGTCTTCCATTTCATTGAAGGTTCAACACCGCGAACAATAATGAAATCAAAATCAAAATTGGGTGTTGCTAATCCGAATATCTGGGTACCCGGCCAAGTAAGTGATCGAATCTGCGATTCATCAATGTCAACGAGTGGGCGATTAACTTGGAAATCATAAAATTCTTCGGGATCTATATCTGCAATCAATTCAGGCACGACACCGACTTGATCACTTATGGCATGTTCAGCATCGGTCCATGCACCCAGTATGTGAGATGCCGCCCCAGTAGCCGCCTCAGCGGCATCGTTCCACCCAGAGAAGGCGATTAGCATCACGGGATTGCGAAGTGCAGGAATTTTATGAATCTCCACATCGTCCACCTTACGGTAACCTCAGCCAAGTGACGAGTCATAATCGCAATAGACCTGCCGGTGCACTGCGCCAGGCTCTGGCTTCGCGCACTGTGATCGCCGATGGAGCTATGGGAACGATGCTCCAAGCAGCAGATCCAACGCTAGATGACTTCGAAGGCCACGAGGGCTGCAATGAAATCTTAAATGTTTCTCGTCCAGATATTGTCCTAGATGTTCATCGTCAGTATTTGGCTTCCGGTGTTGATGCGATCGAGACCAATACTTTTGGAGCGAACTGGGCGAACTTAGCCGAGTACGGAATAGAAGATCGAATCTACGAGTTGGCCTATGCAGGAGCTGTTATCGCGCGCAAAGCCGCTGATGAAGTTAGTACGAAGGAAAAACCACGATTTGTATTAGGTTCTCTTGGGCCGGGAACAAAACTGCCATCACTTGGGCACACGACTTACCGGTTTTTGAAGGATGCTTATTACACCGCCTCAAAGGGTTTGCTTGATGGCCGATGTGATGCGCTGTTAATCGAAACTACGCAAGATTTACTGCAGGCGAAAGCGGCTGTAAACGGTGCGCGACAAGCGATCGGTGAAGTTGATTTCGATGTCGTTTTGATTGCACAAGTTACCGTTGAAACAACCGGAACAATGTTGTTAGGTTCAGAAATCGGAGCGGCGCTAAATGCGCTCGAACCACTAGAGATCGACTTAATCGGACTCAATTGTGCGACAGGTCCGGCCGAAATGTCTGAGCATTTGCGGTACCTATCCAAATATTCAAATTGCGCGATATCTGTAATGCCAAATGCTGGTCTACCGATTCTTGGCGCAAAAGGTGCTGAATATCCGCTAGGTCCAGATGAATTAGCGCAAGCGCTAGAGACTTTCGTTGGTGATTACGGAATCTCTTTAATCGGTGGTTGCTGCGGCACAACTCCCGAGCACTTAGCAGCGGTTGTAAATAAACTGGGTGCCAAGGCGATCCCACAGCGCATAAGCGATCTCGATCCAGGCGCATCATCGCTCTATCAATATGTACCATTTAGACAGGACAACACCTATATGGCAATTGGTGAGCGCACCAACGCCAACGGTTCACGCGCTTTTCGTGATGCTCTAGTCGCCGAAGATTGGGAAACCTGCGTTGAAATAGCTCGTGATCAGATCCGTGATGGCGCACATATGTTAGATCTCTCTGTCGATTATGTTGGTCGTGATGGCGCTAAAGATATGTTTGAACTCGCAACCCGTTTCGCTACTTCATCTACCCTACCTATAGTTCTTGATTCAACTGAACCTGCCGTTCTAAAGGCGGGCTTAGAAGCACTTGGTGGTCGAAGCGTTATCAACTCAGTTAATTATGAAGATGGCGATGGACCGACTTCTCGCTTTGCAAGAATCATGCCTTTGGTCAAAGAACACGGCGCATCTGTGGTGGCACTCACCATTGATGAAGAGGGTCAGGCACGAGATTGCGAATGGAAATTGCGCGTTGCTCGACGATTGATAAAAGACCTTAACGAAAATTGGCAGATGAAGACCGGTGATATTTTGATCGACTGTCTCACCTTTCCAATCGCAACCGGACAGGAAGAAACTCGTCGAGACGGCATTGAAACCATCAACGCGATCCGTACATTGAAATCTGAATTTCCTGACGTGCAGACAACTCTTGGAGTATCTAATGTTTCTTTCGGTTTGAATCCCGCCGCTCGCGTCGTTCTGAACTCAGTATTTCTACACGAATGCGTTGAAGCAGGATTAGATTCGGCGATCGTTCATCCGTCAAAGATAACTCCATTAGTCCGCATTAATGAGCGCCAGAAAGAAGTTGCACTTGATCTAATCTATGACCGTCGTAAGTATGAGGGGGATGCCTGTATTTATGATCCACTCACAGAATTTCTGCAGTTATTTGAAGGTGTTGAACTTGCCGCTTCACGTAATGTCCGAGCATCCGAACTAGCCGCGTTACCTCTTACTGAACGCTTACAGCGCAGAATCATTGATGGCGAAAAAGTTGGTTTGACCGATGACCTTGACCAAGCAATGGCTGAGGACATTAAACCGTTATTGATAATCAACGACCATTTGCTTGAAGGCATGAAGGTCGTTGGTGAACTCTTCGGAAAAGGCGAGATGCAATTGCCGTTCGTTCTGCAAAGCGCGGAGGTTATGAAGACGGCTGTTGCATACCTAGAACCATTTATGGAGAAGAGCGATGATGGCGGCCGAGGCACGATGCTTTTGGCAACAGTAAAGGGCGATGTTCACGATATTGGAAAAAATCTTGTGGATATTATCCTTTCCAATAATGGTTACACCGTTGTGAATATTGGAATCAAACAAACCATCAATCAGATACTGGATGCCGCTCAAGCTTCAGATGTAGACGCTATTGGCATGAGTGGATTGCTGGTTAAATCCACGGTGATCATGAAAGAGAATTTGGAAGAAATAACCAACCGTGGTTTAGCCGAGAAGTGGCCGATCGTTCTTGGTGGAGCCGCGCTAACCCGCGCATTTGTCGAACAGGATTTGGCTGCCGTTTTTCCTGGTGAAGTTAGATATGCACGTGATGCATTCGAAGGTTTGCGTTTGATGGATGCGATTATGGCGGTGAAGAAAGGCGTTCCGGGAGCCGCGCTTCCCGAACTACGCGAACGAAAAGTTCCGTTACGTCCACAGAAGAGTGAAGATTTGATTGTCGATACCAAACGAAGTGATGTTGCAAGCGATGTTGATATTCCACCAGCTCCATTTTTCGGATCACGAATAATTAAAGGCGTGCCGCTCGCAGATTATGTCGGTATGCTCGATGAGAGAGCACTCTTTGTTGGCCAATGGGGACTCAAAGGTGCTCGCGGAGAATTCGATGCAATGGCCGAAACTGAAGGACGACCTCGCTTGCGTGCTCTGCTAAATCAAGTCCAATCTAAGGGTTGGCTAAATGCCGCAGTTGTTTATGGATTTTTTCCTTGTTACAGCGAAGGTAATGATTTAGTTATCTTGCATCACGAGGGGGAGAAGAAAGGGCAGGAACGAACTAGATTCTCGTTCCCGCGTCAATCTCGTGATCGCCGTCTCTGCTTAAGTGATTTCTTCGCCAGTAAAGAGTCCGGCAAGACTGATGTAGTTGCCTTCCATGTTGTAACAATGGGATCAGAGATCAGCAAGGCAGCAGCAGAACTCTTTGCTGCGAATAATTATCGAGAGTATTTAGAATTGCATGGTTTATCTGTTCAATTGACCGAAGCCCTGGCTGAGCACTGGCACGCACGCATTAGAGAAGAGTTTAAGGTTCGCGGAGATGACGCTGCAGATTTGCAAGGGATTTTAGATCAGGGATATCGCGGTTCACGTTACTCATTTGGCTATCCAGCCTGTCCTAATCTTGAAGATCAAATCCAACTATGTGAGTTGCTTGAACCCGTCCGCATAGGAGTGGAACTTTCAGAGGAGTTCCAGTTGCATCCTGAGCAAAGTACCTCCGCAATAATTGTGCATCACCCCGAAGCAAAATACTTCAACGCAAATTAATCTCTCGGAAGGCTCTTCGATGTTCCAGGCTGTTCTCTTTGATATGGATGGCTTGTTCATAAATTCTGAACCCGATTGGCACGCTGCTGAGTCAGAAATGATGCGTTCTCACGGGTATGAATGGACTCCAGAGGATCAGCTGAAGTGTTTAGGTGGACCATTGCAACGGGTTACCGAATATATGTCACTTTGTCTTAAAGGCGCCAAAACCCCAGAGCAATTAGGCGAATTAATTGTCGCCGAGATGCAAAAGCGGATGTCGGGCAAAGTTTCGTTAATGCCTGGCGCGCTGGAGTTATCCCATAAGTTAAGTAGCGCGGGAGTACCGCAAGCGTTGGTCTCAGCGAGCCCCCGTCCGATCGTCGATGCTGTATTAGTGGGAATGTCAGAGAAGTATTTTGCGCACTCTGTTGCGGCCGGCGATATCGAACGGACTAAACCGTTTCCAGACCCTTATCTGCACGCTGCCAAGTTACTTGATGTGGATATAGAACAATGTTTAATATTCGAAGATTCCCCAACTGGGCTGACTGCAGCGAGAGCAAGTGGGGCATTTGTAGTTGGAATACCCCATTTTGTGGAAGTTGCTGAAGAACCAAGGTTGAAGATTATTAAGAGTTTTGATGATGTAACGGAGGCGACTTTAGCGAACTGGTTTGATGTCAACCAACGTGAGCTGGGCAAATAGTTTTAAAGAAGCACCAATCGCAGAGACGTGTTGGTCGCGGTCGGAATTCGTTGCGTTCGATTGCGCGAAGAATATCTTCAGCAATGTCAAAGAGAATTCGTTCGGTTTTGATTAAATCAGCCTCTGTTGGAGCGCTTTTGACTAGTCGGGTATCGCCGAGATATATCAATTGCAATAACTTAGGAATTACTCCGTGGTTCTTCCAGTAAAGCAAGGCATAGACTCGTAATTGGAAGAGCACTTTCTCTTCCCAACCCTGCTTTGGCGATTTTCCGGTCTTGTAATCCACTATTCTTACTTCACCTGTCGGCGCAACGTCCAAACGATCAACATAACCATGCAGATAGAGTTTTTCTGAAAGATCCATCTCCAGATGTAGCTCGCGATAAGTCGGCTCAAAAGTAGCTGGGGCTTCTAAAGTGAAGTAATTACCTAACAATTCTTCAGCCCTTTTAAACCAAGCAACTTGATCTAACGCAAGTTCCGCTATTGCAGGTTTTGCATCAATCTGCGCTTGCCAGCGACTAGGCAATAGTTCGGTTGCTCGTTTAAGATCACGATCGGCTGCCGGTAATTCAAAGAGATCTTGCAGAATGGTGTGAATTAACGTTCCGCGTTCAGCGTCAATGCTAGGTGGCTCTGGAAGTAAATCGATAGTTCGATATTTGTAGAGTTGCGGGCAGTTGTTGAAGTCGTTGATGCGGCTGGGGGAAAGGCGCAACTGGTCCATAAGGAAGGAAGATACAGGCTTTGCTCGGTTAACGCTTAGGATGCTCCTGTGCCAAAAGAGCCAAAAGGAAAAGCCAGCAGCGCTGAACTGCGCAATCGTGGGTACTTCGTGGCCGGAGATCGTGTGCAATTGACCGATCAAAAAGGAAAAATTTATAGCATCACAATCACGCCAGGAAAAGAGTGGCACACTCATAAAGGCTGGATCGTTCACGATGATTTAATCGGTCTACCTGAAGGTTCCGTTGTCAGCACCAGCGCAGGGCTCAAGTTCACCGCCTTCATTCCGCTTTTAACTGATTATGTGCTTTCTATGCCGCGTGGAGCGACGATTGTTTATCCCAAAGATTCCGCAATGATTGTTGGTTTCGCAGATATTTATCCCGGTGCTCGAGTACTGGAAGCCGGCGTTGGAAGCGGCGCGCTAACTCTCTCGCTACTTCGCGCAGTAGGCCCTAATGGACATGTTCATTCAGTGGAACGACGCGAAGAGTTCGCCGAGAATGCCAAGTCAAATATTGAGAATTACTTTGGGGGAGCACCTGCCAATTGGTCTCTAGATATTGGATCTGTTCAAGAGAAAGAATTCAGCGAAGATTTTGATCGCGTTATCTTAGACATGTTGGCACCTTGGGAATGTGTAGAACTTTCGGCTAAAGTACTTCGTCCCGGTGGAGTATTTATGGCCTATGTCGCGACCACAACGCAGTTATCTGCAACAGCCGAGGCGTTGAAGAGCGATGGCCACTTCACCGAACCGGAGAGTTTCGAAAGCATGGTGCGTGGTTGGCACCACGAAGGTTTAGCAGTGAGGCCGCAACAACGGATGATCGGCCACACAGGTTTTCTCATCTTTGCAAGACGAATGGCGCCGGGTGTTGAAGTTTTAGCTAGACGTAGACGTCCCGCGAAGGGTGCTTACGGTGTCGCGGAAGACTGAGCGACTAGTCAATCTGACAATTGCCCTTCTCGCCACTAAACGCTACATCACAAAGTCGGAGATATTTCGGACTGTTGATGGATATGAAGGCAGCGACGAGAGCAAAGAGCGAATGTTCGAGCGCGATAAAGATGATCTACGAAATCTTGGAATTGAGATTGAAGTTGGCACATTTGATCCGTTATTTGAGGATGAATCTGGTTATCGCATCAAACCTGAAAATTATCAATTTCAATTAGGCGAAGTAAATGCCCAGGAAATTACCTTGCTCTCATTAGCGGCAGAAGCTTGGCGCGGTGCTTCGATGAGTTCATCCGCCTTAAGCGCCTTGAACAAGCTCCACGCAATAGGTATTGAAAGCGATACGGAATTGCTTCTGGATCTTGCCCCTGCAGTTATTAGCCAAGATGCAAATTTAGCGATCGCTATTTCGGCAATTACCTCAAAAACCGTGCTTTCCTTCTCTTATCTAAATGAGGAATTGCAGCCGCAAAGTCGCGCGCTGGAGCCATACGCTGTGACATCTCGTTATGGCCATTGGTACATTTTCGGAAATGATCTAGATCGCCGAGCCAACCGCCTCTTTCGCTTAGATCGCGTCTCTGGCGATTTGAAGTCGCAGGGAAGATCTGGCGCTTTTGAGATTCCTGGCGATTTAGATGTAAATCAGGC
>CAXNDQ010000004.1:0-23982 GCA_964201275.1 Candidatus Planktophila sp.
AGCATCCACCAGATCTGTGAAATTGACACCTTTCACAACGCGCCCATCTGTTACATCTAAACAAGGAATGATTCGAATTGAAAGCGCCATTTATTTGACGCCTTTAGTTAGCGCCAAAGCCTCTTGCAAAGTAAAAGCACCGGCATATAAAGCTTTACCGACGATTGCGCCTTCAACTCCAATTTCATTTAACGCCGAAAGCGCGGAGATGTCGGCTAGCGATGAGATTCCTCCACTGGCAACTACTGGATTCTTTGTAACGCTGCAAACCTCACGGAGTAACTCCAGATTTGGGCCCTGCAACGTTCCATCCTTGGTTACATCGGTTACGACATAACGTGCGCAGCCATTGCTCTCTAATCGGGCTAAGGTTTCAAAAAGATCTCCACCTTCTTTAGTCCAACCACGCGCTGCAAGAACATGACCACGAACATCTAAACCAACTGCGATTCGATCGCCGTGTTCTGCTATCACGCGCGCAGTCCACTCCGGATTCTCCAGTGCAGCAGTGCCGAGATTTATGCGGCGACAACCTGTTGCTAGAGCGCGCTTGAGTGATTCATCATCGCGAATACCGCCCGAAAGTTCTACTTTTATATCTAAACGCCCAACAACTTCAGCGAGAATCGCACTGTTATCTCCCCGACCGAATGCAGCATCAAGATCTACCAGGTGCAACCACTCAGCACCTGCTGCTTGAAATTCTAAAGCGACCTCAAGTGGTTGACCATAAACGCTTTCGCGCGCCAACTCGCCTTGTACCAGTCTTACGGCTCGACCATCTTTTACATCAACGGCCGGAAGAAGTTCCAAATACTTTGATCCGCTCATAGCAGCCCAACCCAATTCTTGATCAGTTCAAGGCCGGCATCGCCAGATTTTTCTGGGTGAAATTGCGTGGCACAAATTGCGCCATCTTCAACTGCGCTAAGAAATTTCTCACCGTGAGTAGTCCAACCCTGCGCGGTACCCACGCTGGATTTCGCAGCGTAGGAGTGGACAAAATAAAATGATTGATCGGCAATCCCTTTAAAGAGTTGTGATGTACCGGTAATGGCAACGGTATTCCATCCCATATGCGGCAAGATTGGCGCAGCTAATTTGGTAATACTCTCTTCCCAAATTCCCACGCCTTTGTGTAGTTCGGCATTTGCGTGCTCATCACCATCACGAAAAAGAATTTGCATACCGACACAGATTCCGATCGTAGGGCGCTTTGCTGCAACCCGTGCGCGAACAATTTCATCTCCCCCGATCGCCATTAATCCGCGCATGCATGCGGCAAATGCGCCAACACCTGGCACAACAAGACCAGCAGCGTTTAGCGCAGTTTCGCGATTAGATGTAACTACAACTTCAGATCCACTTCGTTCGAAGGCACGCTGTGCTGAACGTAAATTACCTGACCCGTAGTCAAGGATTGCAATCACTATTAGAGCGAACCTTTTGTGGAAGGAACTCCTGCGATTCCGCCATCAAGTGAGACCGCATCACGAAGTGCGCGCGCAACTGCTTTAAATTGTGCTTCAAAGACGTGGTGAGCGTTGCGGCCTTCAAGAACGCGGATATGAAGTGCGATGCGCGCTTCAGCAACAATTGACTCCCAAATATGTTTTCCAAGAGTCGTATCAAATGTTCCGATTAACTCCACAATTTCAGGTTGGCGGTGGACAAGGTATGGACGTCCTGAGAGGTCCACGGCAGCCTGAACTAGAACTTCATCAAGTGGCACCATGGCATCGCCAAAGCGACGAATTCCTACTTTATCGCCGAGCGCTTCACGAAGAGCCTGACCAAATGCCAAAGAAGTATCCTCAACAGTGTGGTGAGAATCGACATCAACATCGCCAGTTGTTTTCACAGTTAGATTAAATCCAGAATGCTTGCCAAGTTGAGAAAGCATGTGATCAAAGAACGGAACACCGGTATCAACTGAAATCTCACCGACACCATCTAGGTTTAATTCAACGATTACGTGTGACTCTTTAGTCTTACGTTCTACGCGGGCTTGTCTCATTGGCTTTCTCCATTCAAGATTTCTTGCAGGGCTGCGATAAATTTCTGGTTCTCGGCCTCATTGCCAATGGTCATTCTCAGGTGACCCAATAATCCCACATCCCGAATGAGAACGCCGCGATCTAGCAACTGGCGCCACAGTTGCGCTGGCTCTTGGCTAAATCCAGTAAAGAGGATGAAGTTGGCTTGGCTGGGAATAACCTGCAAACCCATCTTCTTTAATTCGGATACAACAATCTTTCGAGAGTCGATAAGAGATGACACGGTGCCCAGCAGTTCTTTTTCAAATTCCAGCGCCACTTCTGCTGCCGCCTGCGTTAGCGAACTCAAGTGATAAGGAAGGCGAACTAAGAACATCGCTGAAACTACTTCTGGATCCGCAATTAAATATCCCAAGCGAGCTCCGGCAAAAGCGAACGCTTTGCTCATTGTGCGTATGACAACCAGGTTGGGATATTTGCCAATTAGCGTTACCGCAGATGGCAGGTTTGAAAATTCGGCATATGCCTCATCGACTATCAGTAAGCCGCTAATTTTTGCGGCAGCATCCGCGAGCTGCGAGATCTCGTCCAAAGTGACAGTAGTTCCGGTCGGATTATTTGGGGTAGTAATAAAAGTTAGCGCTGGTTTGATTGCAGATATATCTGCTTTCGCTTTAGCAAGGTCGAGTGAGAAATCCGCGCGACGACCGCCATCGCGCCATTCAACTCCAATCACTTTTGCAATTAGCGGGTGCATTGAATAGGAAGGCGTGAATCCAAGTGCAGGTCTGTCACCAAATGCCATAAAGAGCGACTGGATTATTTCGTTACTGCCATTTGCTGCCCAAACTTGGTCTCTCTCAAAAGATGTGTTTGAAAGGTTGTTGATAAATGATGCGAGTGCGTGGCGCAAAGAAGTTGCATCGCGATCTGGATAGCGATTTAAATTAAGCGACACTTGGTGGATACGATCAGCGATCGCTTTAGCAAGTGCAGGAGATGGCGCGTAAGGATTTTCATTTGTGTTTAGCGTTGCTTCAGCTGGAACTTGTGGCGCACCATATGGCGAAAGCGGCGCTAAATCTTGGCGAAGCGGCAGCCAGTTAGGCCAATTTTTCTCACTCATAGATTTTCCAGACGTGCCGACATCGCTTCACCGTGCGCCGGTAAATCTTCAGAATTTGCCAGAGTAATCACAGTCGGAACCAACTCGGTGAAAGCTTCCTTGTTGTATTCAATGTAGTGAATACCCCGCAGAAAAGTTTGCACAGAAAGCCCGCTGCTGTGACAAGCACATCCCCCTGTGGGCAAGACGTGATTAGACCCCGCGGAGTAATCTCCAAGTGAAACTGGGGAATATCTCCCAATAAAGACTGCGCCAGCGTTACGGATTTTGAGTGCATCCCCTGCAGCGTTAATGGTTTGAATCTCTAAATGTTCGGCGGCATAAGCATTTACAACATCCAAGCCTTGCGAGATTGAATCAACTAGGACAATTGCCGACTGAATGCCAGAGAGCGCCTCACTAATTCTCTTACTGTGCTTGGTTGCCGCAACTCTAATTTCTAGCTCTTTAGTAACTTCAGCGGCCAAGTCTGTTGATGTTGTGACTAAAACTGCCGCTGCAATAACATCGTGTTCTGCCTGACTAATCAAATCTGCTGCTACATCTGCAGCGATAGCGCTCTCATCTGCCAAAATAGCAATCTCGGTTGGTCCCGCTTCAGAATCAATTCCTATCACACCTCTTAAAGCACGCTTTGCCGCAGCAACATAAATGTTTCCTGGACCTGTTACCAGATCACATTTTACGGAGAGACCTTCCATTCCGTAAGCAAAGAGTGCGATTGCTTGCGCTCCTCCAATTGCGTAAACCTCATTGATTCCAAGGAGTGCGCATGCAGCCAAAATAGTTGGGTGCGGCAAACCCCCAAATTCTTTCTGTGGCGGTGAAGCAACTGCGATACTCGAAACTTCTGCAATTTGTGCTGGGATAACATTCATTAAGACGCTGCTCGGATAAACAGCGCGCCCACCGGGAACGTACAAGCCAACCCGATCTACTGGAATCCAACGTTCAGTCACAACACCGCCATCTACAACTTTGGTGCTTTTATCCGTTCGAATCTGATCCTGGTGCACTTTGCGAACTCGAGAAATTGAAAGTTCTAAAGCATTGCGAACTGCGGGATCTAAATTTGTAAGGGCTACATCTAGATCACTTTGGCTGACGCGAATGGATGCTGGTCTAACTCCATCAAACTCTTGCGCCAGATTCAATAGATCTGACTCGGCACCATTTTTTACACGTTCCAGAATAGGTTCAATGGTGCGCATCGCTGTTGCGATATCAAGTGATGCACGCGGGATTGCCCTTTGATAGCCAGCCTTACTCAAGGCTTGGCCGCGCAAATCGAGCGTGCGAATCATGAGCTAAGTCTAACGGTTAGGTAATTACTGCTGCGCCGCAATAAAACTAGAGAAGAATTGCTCAGATCAGATGCGAACTAGACAATCTGGGCCGAGAATTGATTTGAGATCAGCGCTCAAACTTGGCGATGCCGTGACCAGTGCATCGATTTTCATAGTCGTTAACACCCCTTGGTCATCAATCTGCATATGTACCTCACGCTTTCCAGGATGGGAGCGAAGAATTTCCTTCATGCGATCAACGATTGGTGGGGTGCATTGCGAAACAGGAAGTGAGATTAGAAGTGGGCCTATAGGACCTGTTGAAATATCTAGCGACTTCATCTCAAGTGCGGTGAAACGAACGACTTCATCGCGGCGTTCAAAGCGTCCTCGTACAGTGACTACGCGATCCTCTGTCAGCGTTAGCGCATACTGGTTATAAACATTTGAGAAGAAGAGAACTTCAACCGCTCCTTCTAGATCTTCCAGACTTACGATTGCCCACGAAGATCCCTGGCGTGAAACTTTACGTTGCACACCAGTGATCAACCCGCCTAAGGTAACGAATCCATCAGGAGTGCTTTCATCAGATAGCAGAGTGCTGATAGACATATCGGTATTAGAACGCAAAATATGTTCAACGCCTAGCAGTGGATGATCAGATACGTAGAGCCCAAGCATCTCGCGTTCAAAAGTTAACAACGTTGTTTTATCCCACTCAAAAGTTGGAATTTCAATGTCTAGTCCCGCAACTTGAGTCATTGATTCTCCGCCAAAGAGATCGAATTGACCGATAGCTTCTGCGCGCTTGGTTTCAATTACCGAGTCAATCGCTTCTAGGTGAATGGACATGAGTCCTTTGCGAGGATGTTGCAAAGAATCAAATGCGCCACCCTTAATCAATGATTCAATCGTCTTCTTATTGCAGACTTGCGCATCTACCTTGGCGAGAAAATCTCCGAAAGATGTGAATGCGCCTTTAGCAGTTCGAGATGCCTTTATCGATGCAACTACACCCTCGCCAACATTTCTGATCGCCGCCAGTCCAAAGCGAATATCTACACCGCGCGGGGTGTATTCGGCATTTGATTCATTTACATCCGGTGGCAGAACCTTAATTCCCATGCGACGACATTCTGAGAGATAGAGAGCAGATTTATCTTTATCATCACGAACGCTTGTAAGCAGTGCAGCCATATATTCAGTTGGGAAATTCGCCTTTAAATATGCAGTCCAAAATGAAACTACGCCGTAGCCAGCGCTATGTGCGCGGTTAAAGGCGTAATCAGAGAATGGAATCAAAACATCCCAAAGTCGTTTGATTGCCGCAGTTGAGAAACCATTTGCTTTCATACCAGCTTCAAATGGCACATACTCTTTATCTAGAATTTCCTTATTCTTCTTACCCATCGCTTTACGCAATAAGTCTGCGCGACCTAGTGAGAAGCCGGCAACTTTCTGAGCGATCGCCATTACTTGCTCTTGATAAACAATTAAGCCGTAGGTATCCCCCAGAATTTCCTGCAGAACTTCAGAGAGTTCAGGATGAATTGGCTCAACTGGTTTACGTCCATTCTTGCGATCGGCGTAGTTATTGTGCGCATTTTCACCCATTGGACCCGGACGATATAGCGCGATCACCGCTGAAATATCGGCAAATGAATCGGGAGCCATGCTGCGCAATAGCGCACGCATTGGTCCACCGTCGAGTTGAAAGACTCCCAAGGTATCTCCGCGGGATAAAAGTTCAAATGTTTTCTTATCAGAAAGAACCAGATCTTCAAGAACTACATCAATACCTTGGTTCTCTTTGATATTTAAAAGTGCATCGTCTAGCACCGATAAGTTGCGAAGTCCGAGAAAATCCATCTTAAGCAAACCGGTTGATTCGCAGGCGCCCATATCAAATTGGGTAATTATCGCGCCATCTGCTTCACGACGATGGATCGGAATTACATCTAGTAAAGGCTCGCGCGAGAGGATTACACCAGCGGCGTGCACGCCCCATTGGCGCTTTAACCCTTCCAAACCTTTTGCTAAATCAACAACCTTCATTGAATCAGGATCTGAGTTATAGAGTTCGCGGAATTCGCCAGCTTCACCGTGCCGTGGATCTTTGGTATCAAAAATTCCAGAGAGAGAAATATCTTTACCCATCACTGATGGTGGAAGTGCTTTAGTTAACTTCTCTCCGATTACATATGGATACCCGAGCACGCGTGTAGCATCTTTAATTGATTGCTTTGATTTAATTGTGCCGTAGGTAATGATCTGAGCAACCCGATCTTCACCGTATTTCTCAGTTGCATATTTGATCATCTCACTACGGCGACGTTCGTCAAAGTCCAAATCGATATCCGGCATAGAAATACGTTCTGGATTTAGAAAGCGTTCGAATAAAAGCCCGTGTTCGATTGGATCTAACCCGGTAATTCCTAACACATAGGCAACCAGTGAGCCAGCTGCCGAACCACGACCTGGACCAACACGGATACCAACTTTTTTAGCGTGAGCGACCAAGTCCGCGACAACTAAGAAGTAACCTGGAAAGCCCATCTTTAGCATTACATCTAATTCGTAATTTAATCGCTCTTTATGTTTTTCGGATACGCCTTCACCAAATTTAGCGATCAGCCCACGCTCTGCCTCTTTACGCAGCCAACTATCTTCACTTTCTCCCGCCGGGACTGCGAAGGCGGGCATTAAATTTTCACCTTCGCGCAGCTTTACATTGCAGCGTTCGGCGATTAACAAAGTGTTATCGCATGCTTCGGGGATATCTCGGAAAATTTCGCGCATTTGTGCCGGCGTCTTTAAGTAAAATTCATCATTATCAAATTTAAAACGCTTTGGATCTGCCAGCGTCGTTCCCGATTGCACGCAGAGCAAGGCAGCGTGGGCGGCAGCGTCGGCGTGGCGGGTGTAGTGCAAGTCATTTGTGGCAAGTAACGGCAACTTAAGTTCGCGACCTAATTTAAGGAGATCTTCCTTTACCCGGGTTTCTACATCAATGCCATGATCCATCAACTCTAAGAAGAAGTTGTTTGCGCCGAAAATATCTCGGTAATCACTTGCTGCGCGCATCGCTTCTTTATAATTTCCCATACGCAGACGCGTTTGAATTTCTCCACCAGGACATCCTGTTGTTGCGATCAGTCCATCTGCATACTTTGAAAGTAGTTCGCGGTCCATGCGCGGCTTGTAGTAGTAACCTTCAAGAGATGCGAGGGAAGAGAGTCGGAACAAGTTCTTCAAGCCGTGGTTATTCTCGGCGAGGATTGTCATGTGCGTGTAAGCGCCGCCGCCAGAGACATCATCATCTCCACCACTAGCCCATTGCACACGCTTCTTATCAAAGCGCGATTCAGGGGCAACGTAGGCTTCAATACCAATAATTGGTTTTACACCAGCGCTAGTTGCTTGTTTATAGAAATCAAAAGCGCCAAAGACATTTCCGTGATCAGTCATAGCGATCGCCGGCATTTCCTGGCGCGCTACTTCTTCTACTAAATCGCCGACTCGCGCCGCGCCATCGAGCATCGAATATTCTGTATGAACATGCAGATGCACGAAAGAGTCTTTTTTACTCATCGCAGGTGTTGGGTTAGCGGTCGTCACAGTTTCTCAATGTTAGTGGTTGGCTATCGGTTACGGCAGAACCGCATCGGAGAGCAACCCCAAGCAAGCCTGAAGGTCAGGTGCATAGGGAGCGTTAAAAACCAATTGCTCTTTGGTAACGGGATGGGCAAAGCGAAGTTCCAAAGCATGTAGCCACGGCCGCGACATCTTCAGCGATTTACCAAGAACTGGATCTGCGCCGTATGTTGTATCACCAACGAGTGGGTGGTTTAACGCCGAGAAATGAACACGGATTTGGTGGGTGCGGCCAGTCTCGAGTTCGACTTTAACGAGTGAAACAGATCTGTAAAACTCAATAACTTCGTAATGCGTGATGCTCTCTTTACCTTCGGCGATAACTGCAAAACGATGATCTTCTTTGGGGTGGCGATCGATTGGCGCATCAATAGTTCCGGTAACGGGATCCATATGGCCTTGCACTAAAGCGTGATAAATCTTTTCAACTTTATGGTCGCGAAATGCATCTTTTAGAGTTGTGTATGCGCGATCTGTCTTTGCAACGATCATCAAACCGCTTGTGCCAACATCGAGGCGATGGACGATTCCAGCTCGCTCAGCGGGACCGGAAGTAGAAATTGTGTATCCGGCCGCAGTTAGTGCGCCTACAACAGTTGGCCCCATCCATCCTGGGCTTGGGTGAGCAGCGCATCCCACCGGTTTATCTACAACAACAATATCTTCATCATCGTAAACAACTCGTAAACCATCGAGTGGTGTTAACGGAATTGGATCCTGATTTAGAGGTTCTGGCATTAAAACATCGATAACTTGTCCGCTGGTAACACGTTCTGATTTCGCCATCACACGACCGCTGGTGCGGATGTCACCATCTTCAAGTAATCGCACAATTGTGGTGCGCGAAAGACCAAGCACTCGAGTAAGTGCGCTGTCGATGCGTTCGCCGGCGACACCTTCAGGAACGCTCAACGTGCGCGCTTCGCGTGACATTTAAGCCCCTATCGGTGAGATATTACGAATTGAAAGGATGACTGCAATTGATGCTGCAACCACAATAGCGGTATCTGCCAAGTTAAATACCGGCCAATTCGGAAGTTGGATCCAGTCAATTACATGTCCGGTCAAGAATCCGGGAGCGCGAAAAATCCGATCAGAGAGGTTGCCGAGGATTCCGCCTAAGGCAAGTCCAAGAACAATAGACCAACCAAAAGAGGTGATCTTTATTGAGTAATAAGCAATTGCGGCTACCACTGAAATTGCAAAGAAGGTAAAGATGATCGTTGCACCTTGCGCGAGACTAAAAGCTGCACCGGAGTTCTTGTATAGAGTTAATTGTAAAAAATTGCCAAGTAATTTAACTGTATTGCGGGAATCAAGTGAATTAAGGGCCCAACTCTTAGTTGCAAAATCGAGAAGCCAGACAGCCCACGCGATCGTATAAAGACTTTTCCAGTGCGAAGTAATTGGGCGCACTTTAGCGCCGCTCTTCCTTCTGCTTGCAAATCATGCAGAGGGTCGCCCGAGGGAATACTTGCAAGCGCGCCTTACCGATTGCGTTGCCACACTCTTCACAATTTCCATATGTCTTACTATCGATTCGATCCAGCGCACGTTCGGTTTGCAAAACCATATCACGCGCATTTATTACAAGTGACATTTCGTGTTCACGTTCGAAAGTTTTAGTGCCGGAATCCGCTTGATCATCTCCAGCGCCTTCTCCTGAATCTGAAATCAACTCATTCATTTCCGCTTCAACCACAGCAAGTTCTTTCTGAAGGCGCGCTAAATCTTTGGCAATCTCGGTGCGAATTGCTTTTAACTCTGAAGCAGACCAGGGTGCTTCACCGTCACTTGCGGTAACTGGAGTTGGCGCGGCTTTGATCGGCTTTAGTGGAGCAATTTTCTTACCGCTCTTTACTGGGCGCGGTGGTGGGGGCATTACTAGGCGGCGCTCTTCAATTACGGGAGCAGCCACCGGGGCAACAACAGTTGCAACGCTTACGGTCTGTGATTTCTCATCGACAGTGAGGGTGGTCTTACCAACCTTGGAAGGGAAAGGGCGACCGGGTGCTTTTTTAACGGATGCTTTCTTAGCGGGCGCTTTTTTAGCCACTGCTTTCTTTACTGGAGCTTTTTTCGCGGGTGCCTTTTTTGCTAATGCTTTTTTCGCGGGTGCTTTCTTCGCAACTTTCTTCGCAACTTTCTTCGCAACCTTTTTGGCAGGGGCTTTTTTCGCGGGCGCTTTTTTGGCTACGGCTTTCTTTTTTGCTGGCACGCCGCGCACCTTATGCTCTTTTACCGCTAAGACCAACTTTGCCACTCAGATACACAGTAATTTCTTACCTAACTACTCCACCTTTGCCTGCACCATCTCTAAGACCAGCGGGCGTTAGACTCTCCCCCTTATGACAATCCGCCCAGTTCCTGCTCAAATCGACCTCCCAGCAATGGAGCGTTCGATCTTGGATTTCTGGCGCGAACATTCAATCTTTGAAGCTAGCACTGCTGCTCGGCAAGGCGCTCAACCTTGGACTTTCTACGAAGGACCGCCAACTGCAAATGGAATGCCGGGCACTCACCATATTGAAGCGCGCGTTTTTAAGGATGTCTTCCCTCGTTATCAAACGATGAAAGGTAAGTATGTAACTCGCAAAGCGGGATGGGATTGTCACGGTCTTCCAGTTGAGATTGCAGTTGAGAAAGAGTTGGGTTTTACGGGCAAGGGCGATATTGAAAAATATGGAATCGCTGCCTTTAACGATAAATGTCGCGACTCTGTAACTCGCCACGTCGATGCTTTTACAAACATGACAAACCGAATGGGTTTTTGGGTCGATTTCGATCAGGCTTATTGGACTATGGCTCCCGAATATGTAGAAAGCGTTTGGTGGAGTTTAAAAGAGATCTGGAAGAAAGGTCTTCTGGTTCAAGATCACCGCGTTGCACCATATTGCCCGCGTTGCGGAACTGGGCTCTCAGATCACGAACTTGCTCAAGGATATGAAACTGTTACTGATCCTTCGGTTTATGTGCGCTTTCCAGTTACATCTGGCGAACTTGCCGATCTCGGAGCCGCACTTCTGGTTTGGACCACGACTCCTTGGACCCTAGTTTCAAATACTGCAATTGCCGTTAACCCAGATGTTGATTATGTAGTTGCCGAAGTTACGCTGGAAGATAAAGCAGAAGATAACCGAGAAGTATTGGTCGTTGCCGAGCCACTTATTTCCGCTCTATCTGGGGAAGTAAAGATACTTAAGACCATTAAAGGTAAAGATCTGGAGCGCGTAACCTACAAGCGCCCCTTAGATTTAATTGATATCCCTGACTCTCACTTTGTTGTGCTTGCGAATTACGTAACCACTGAAGATGGAACTGGTCTGGTTCACCAATCCCCGGCCTTCGGCGCAGATGACCTCGCTGTTTGCCGCGCCTACGGATTACCAGTTGTAAATCCGATCGCACCGAACGGGACATTCTTAAGTGATGTTCCGCTAGTCGGTGGTCTCTTCTTCAAAGATGCCGATAAAACTTTGGTGAAAGAATTGAAATCACGTGGCGTTCTCTACAAGCATCAGCCATATGAACACCCTTACCCACATTGCTGGCGCTGCCACACCGCGCTGATTTATTACGCGCAACCATCTTGGTATATCCGCACTACATCAATTAAAGATGAGTTAATTCGCGAGAATAACCAGACCGATTGGCACCCTGAAACAATAAAGACTGGACGTTATGGCGATTGGCTAAATAACAATATTGACTGGGCGCTCTCTCGCAATCGTTACTGGGGTACTCCACTACCTATTTGGCGTTGTGAAGAAAAGCACGAAGTCTGCGTTGATTCACTTAAAGATTTAGGCGCACTCGCTGGGAAAGAGCTCTCTAACTTAGATCCGCATCGCCCATTTGTAGATGACATCACCTTTCCTTGTGCAACGTGCAATAAGGAGATGGTTCGAGTTCCAGAAGTAATTGATTGTTGGTATGACTCTGGCGCAATGCCATTTGCGCAGTGGGGCTATCCGCACAAGCCGGGATCAGTGGAGAAATTTAAAGCCGCTTACCCTGCTGATTTCATCTGCGAAGCAATCGATCAAACTCGCGGCTGGTTCTACACCTTAATGACGATCGGCACCTTGGTCTTTGATAAATCTTCATACAAGAGCGTGCTCTGCCTCGGCCATATCTTGGATAAAGATGGCCGCAAGATGAGTAAGCACCTCGGAAATGTAATTGAGCCAATCACGCTTATGGATCAACACGGCGCTGATGCAGTGCGTTGGTACATGTTGGCAGCTGGATCGCCTTGGTCTGCTCGCCGCGTTGGCCACGATGCGATTAGCGATGTTGTTCGGAAAACTTTACTTACCTACTGGAACACAATCTCTTTCCATACTTTATATGCGCAATCTTCTAACTTCGATATCTCGCAAATTCCGCCGGTTAAAGATCGATCAATGATGGATCACTGGATCCTCAGTGAGTTAAATGCTTTGATCGCCGAAGTTGATCTTGCCTATGAGGAATTTGATTCACAATCTGCGGGCAAGGCGCTGGCTCGCTTTATTGATGATTTATCTAATTGGTATGTTCGTCGCTCACGTCGCCGATTCTGGGATGGCGATCTGGCTGCGCTTGGAACGCTACATGAGTGTTTAGTAACTCTTACCCAACTACTTTCTCCAATGGTTCCATTTATTACCGAACATGTTTGGCAAGAAGTTGTTAAGCCAGCCGATGCTAACGCTGCCGATTCTGTTCACTTAACCGATTTTCCTATGGCAGCGAAAGAGCTAATCAACACCGAACTAAACGCGCAGGTTGCTATGACTCGCCGCGTTGTTGAACTCGGACGCGCTGCTCGAGCCGAATCTGCAATCAAGATCCGTCAGCCTCTGCAACGTGCCCTAATTTCAGCACCAGGCTGGGCAAAGCTTCCAAGTGATATGCGCGAGCAGATCGCCGATGAGTTAAATGTGATTGACCTAGCCGATATCGCAGACGCCGATGGAGATCTTGTAAATATTTCGGTGAAAGCAAACTTTAAATCACTCGGTGCCAAGTACGGCAAAGATGTACAAGAGATTTCAAAGGCGATTGCCGCTCTTGATGCAACAACGCTCGTTAAATCACTTCGCACGAACGCCTCAACCAAGGTTTCAACTTGGGAGATTGAACTTGGTGACTTGGTGGTTACTGAAGTGCCAAAGAGCGGCTGGATGGTTGCCAGCCACGAGGGCGAATCTGTAGCGCTTGACCTTGCCTTAAGCCAAACACTTATTGATGCGGGCAATGTCCGCGAGGTAATTCGCTATATTCAAGAGCGCCGCAAAGGTGATGGCTTTGAAATTTCTGATCGTATTAAGGTTCGCTGGAATGCTGATCCCGCAATAGTTGCTGCGATAACCCAAGCAGCATCACATATCAGCGAAGAAGTACTGGCGCTGGAATTTACACACGATGCGAGTCTGCCTGGCGGAGATAATGAATTGCAGATTAGTGCGGAATTAGTTAAAGCCTAAAGTATGGTAACGATTATGCCCTTAAGAAGGCTAATTGCAATTAATAAAACAATGAATGAAAGATCAAGAGATGCTCCACCTAAACGAAGTGGCGGCACAAATCTTCCTACGAACTTCATCGGTGGATCTGTAATCGTATAGATAAATTCGAAGAATGTGATCAAGAATGAATTAGGGCGCCAATTGCGGGCAAAGATTCGCGCGTAGTCAATAATTAACCGGATAAAGAGCGCGTATTTAAAGAGGTCAAGTGCAGTAAGTAGCAGGTTAGTGATCATAGGGAATTAACTAATTCGCTATAGGTTATGACTGGTTAAAGAAACTAGCCTGCGCTGCCGCAGTCTTATCTTCACTGCTCACATTTACATTTGCAGGTGAGAGAAGAAATACTTTGTGGCTAACGCGCTCGATGCGACCGTGTAATCCAAATACTAATCCGCTAGCAAAGTCGACTAGGCGTTTGCGTTCGGACTCTTCCATGTCATCAAGGTTAATGATTACTGGATTTCCTTCGCGATAGTGCTCGCCCATCTTGCGCGCTTCGCTGTATGACCTAGGTTGCAAAGTGATGATGTGATAATTCGCTTCTGGTTGTGTTGAAGGCGCAACTGCAAGCGTTGAACCGACAACTGTTACTCCGGCGCGATCACGAGATGATCTTGCTACTTCGCGAGCCGGACGTTCTGCGCGGGCTGGAGTTGCTTCACCTTGAGCTTCTTCATCGGTATCTACGAGACCGAGATAGCCCATCATTTTGTTGAGTGCTGACATAGGTAAATTTTAGGGGTGATACGTGCGCGAACCGAGGATTTGGCTACCTATTCGCAGATGTGTCGCGCCATGGGCTATCGCCACTTCAAAATCAGAACTCATACCAGCCGATAGCGACTTCGCCTGCGCAAAGGTGCTGACAAAACTCTGATGGATTTGCGCGATCTCTGAAAATGCGTGCTGATGCTCATATGAGACTGGAGGAACACACATTAGCCCAACCAATTTGATATTTGGAAGTTCGGAGACCTTTTCGGCAAGAGCAAAGATCTCGGTGGCGATTACTCCCCCGCGGTCTGGTGCGCCATCTAGTGAAAGTTGAAGAAAGATAGAAATATCTTTGCCTAATTCTGCACAGATGCGCGAGAGTTTAAGTGCATGATCTGGCGAATCAATCGAATGAATATAAGTTGCCCACCCTGCGATTTCGCGCAGTTTCCGACTCTGCACCTGCCCTTGGTAATGCCAAGTTCCATTTACTTGTGCCGATTTTTCAGCGCCTTCTTCACTTCGATTCTCTCCAAAGTTGCGCTGGCCCAAATTGTGCAAAATTTCAACATCACTAACTGGATATGTCTTGGTAACTGCGATCAAAGTTATCTCATCTACGGATCGACCAGCACCAGCAGCGGCAGTTGTGACCTGCTTTTTAACCAGATCTAGCGACTGAGCAATGAGATTTGCGCGCTCTGTCATAGCCTTACTAGCCCCGCTTGTCGCCCCGTTACGCCATCGCGCCGATAAGAGAATAAATCGGCATCTTCTACAGTGCATGCGCTTTGGCTCGTATCTATAGAAATTTCAGCGCTTTGCAGAACCGCATTTAGCGCTTTAGGTAAATCGAGGGCGAGTGAACCCGAATTAGTACGTGAATCTGCCATTGGAAAGTTAGAAACAACTTCTTGATGAATATCGGCAGAAACTTCATAACATCTTCCGCAAATAGCGGGCCCGACTATTGCTGAAATGTCTTGGGCGCCCATCTCGCGCATTACTTCAATAGTTTTAAGGGCAACGTTATTTACGAGACCGCGTCTTCCCACGTGAACAGCGGCTACCGCTTGCTTTGAAGTTAATAAAAGTGGAATGCAGTCAGCGACCATTACCGCCAAAGTAATGCCCGCAATCCCGGATACGAGTGCGTCCGCGGTAGGTGCTACGTCGGTAACTTCTTCAATTACTACTACGCGATTTCCGTGAACTTGGTTCATAAATTGCACTGGCCCGTGTAGCGCTGTTAGTACTGCACGATTTCGCGAAACATCTGCCGCAATATCGCCTACGTGATCGCCCAAATTTAAGGAGGAGTAAACCCCTTGGCTTATGCCGCCGTGGCGGTTTGTGAATTTAACAAGCATTGAATACTCACTCGCAGATGGAGTGGGCCGCAATTACTTCATAAAATCAGGAACGTCGATCTCATCTTCAGCGACGAGATCTTCGAATGTAACTCGCTTACGAGGTGAGGTGTTATCAAGATCGAGTGCCACAGAGATTGGATCATTGGATGGGATCGGATCAGCAATTCCCGTCAAGGCAGCAGCATTGAGCACTGGCATCGACACTTTCTTTGGTTGACCACCATCAAAGCCGGCAGCGATAACTGTTACACGTACTTCATCTCCGAGGGCATCATCAATGGTTGTTCCGAAGATGATGCGAGCATTTGGATGAGCCGCTGCTTGAACGAGCTCACACGCCTCATTGATTTCAAATAGACCAAGATCAGATCCGCCGGCGACAGATAGAAGTACTCCCATTGCGCCATCTATTGAAGCTTCAAGAAGTGGACTTGAAATTGCTAACTCAGCGGCGCGAGTTGCGCGGTTTTCTCCACGTGCTGAACCAATTCCCATCAGCGCTGAACCTGCATCAGTCATAACTGTTTTTACATCTGCGAAGTCCAAGTTAATTAGGCCGGGCTGGGTAATTATCTCAGTAATTCCTTGTACGCCAGAGAGCAAAACTTGATCCGCAGTTTTAAATGCATCAACCGCAGTAATATTTCGATCCGAAATTGCAAGTAGTCGATCATTTGGAATAACAATTAAGGTATCTACTTCAGCGCGTAAAAGTTCTATACCTTCATCAGCTTGTGCTGATCGAATTTTTCCTTCAAAAGAAAATGGACGCGTTACGACGCCAATTGTTAGCGCGCCAAGATCACGGGCAATTTTTGCAACGATTGGTGCGCCGCCAGTACCGGTACCGCCACCTTCGCCTGCGGTAACGAAGACCATGTCTGCACCGCGCAAGATTTCTTCAATATCTTCAGTGTGATCAATCGCAGCTTGTCTTCCTTTTTCAGGAGCAGCGCCTGCACCGAGACCTTTAGTTGATGCGCGACCGATATCTAATTTCACATCGGCATCGCTCATCAAAAGATGTTGCGCATCAGTGTTAATTGCAATGAACTCAACGCCTTTTAAACCAACATCAATCATGCGATTGATTGCGTTAACTCCACCGCCACCGATTCCAACTACTTTGATGACAGCTAAATAATTCTGTGGTGCAGCCACAAGTGCCTCCTTTAGAACTGTAAACCTCAACTTGAGAATTACATTTCTACGCTCTTTGATGTAGGCGAACGTAAGGCGTTATGCGTATGAAAGCAAAGACCGACTCAAACTATTTTATTTCTTATCCGCTTACTTAACTATTGGTGCATGCGGTGCGGTGACGTCAATTAGCCGTATTGATTTATTTTCTGGCAGTTCCAATAAAGCAGTAATCACTTTTATCTTCAGTGAAAGGTCCTCGCCATCTCCCCAAACAATCTGCATTGAGCGATCGCTAAATTTTCCATCAATAAGAATATTTGTGGGACTTACTGCGGTAAGACGCTCTATTCCTTCGCTAAATTCTTTAGGCATTTCTGTAAAAACTTCGATAGCAATTAACCCACTGGCCACCGATGATGAACTTACCTTTGGAAGTCCAGTAGGTACCTGTCCCATCAACTGAAATGAGGCTCCTGAAGCATCAAGTGCCACTTGAGGTTTACCGGGCGCGGTGTAGAGAGCAACCGGGGTCCTTGGTTGTAAATCTATGACGACTTTGCCGCTAATCCAGTTACGAGAAATATTGGCTGACTTGATCCAATCGTTGGCCTTCAACCTATTTGCAAGGACTCTGGAATCAACTCGAGCTAATTTATCTCCTAGAGACAGATTAAGACTTTTTGCGATTGTTTTTTCGGAAATTAACGTAGGCGCTCCGTTGATTTCAATTTGTTTTACAGTTAGCAATGAAGACCACCCGAGTAGATAAGAACCGGCACCGAAAACAAGTAACGTTGTTGCTATCGCTAGAACTGCCTTTGAAGGTTTCACGCGCGCTGCAATTTTCATTAACTAAATCGCCTTGCCAGTCCATCACTAATAATTGGAGCCAGTGAATTAACATCACCTGCGCCCAAAGTGACAATCACGTCCCCTGGTTTAGCTTGGGCAATCATCCATTCAGATGCTTCGAGGAAGTTTGGAATGAAGTGGCCATTAGTCAGCTGCTCAGCAATAGTTTCCGAGGTGATTCCAGGAATTGGCGTCTCACTCGCCGCGTAAACTTCAAGTAAGACAACTTCATCTGCAAAGCTTAGCGCTTTGGCAAATTCGCTCATAAATGCTTTGGTGCGTGAGTATCGGTGTGGTTGAAAGATGACTAGCAATCTTCCATCTCCGGCATATCTTTTAGCAGCAGTTAAGGTCACCTGAACTTCAGTCGGGTGGTGACCGTAATCATCAATTATTCGAATCCCATGAACGGTCGCCTTCAACTCAAAACGTCGCCCTGAACCGTGGAAACTCGCTAGCCCAGTTAACATTTCGGCAGCAGGTGCACCAAGTGCCAGTCCCATAGCAAGAGCTGCGCCGGCGTTTAAAACATTGTGTTGGCCAGGAACTTGCAGTGACATGGTGCCGATGGCGCGACCCTTCCAGAGCACTCGTGCGGTAGATCCCATTGGGAGCAAGTTGATGGAATCAATAAATAGATCTGCTCCGACACTTGTTCCGTAAGAAATCAGGTTTAAGCCGCTTACGGAGCTGGCCAGGTGTGCCGATCCCGCATCATCTGCACAATAAACGAGGTATCCGCCTTTACTGATTGTCACGGCAAATTCAGCAAAGGCGCGGGTTACATCGGCTTCGGTTGCAAAGTAATCAACGTGATCGTGTTCAACGTTTGTTACGATCGCAGCAAATGGTCGATATTCAATAAATGAGCCATCGGATTCATCGGCCTCGGCGACAAAGAGATCTCCCGTTCCGCGATGTGCATTAGATCCCGAGGAAGTTAAGGTGCCACCGATTGCAAACGATGGATCCAATCCACAAGCTTGTAATGCGACGGTGAGCATCGATGACGTGGTCGTCTTTCCGTGTGTTCCGGCGACTGCGATACTGCGCGAATCAGTCATCAGAGTTGCTAACGCTTGTGCGCGCGTCAGAATAGGTAAATTCAATTCTCGGGCCCGCACGAGTTCAACATTATTCTGGTTAATCGCAGTTGAGTAGATAACAAAATCGGCACCATCTACTTGTGGTGCTAGGTGTGCGGCGTGCACATCAGCACCGAGCGCTTCAAGAGCACTCAATACAGTCGAGTCCTTTGCATCAGAACCTGATACCGAAATTTCGTGTGAAAGCGCTATTCGCGCAAGTCCGCTCATTCCCGCACCGCCGATACCTACGAAGTGAAGGCGCTTACCGCTCCAGTCCCTTAATTGGATAGTCATGAATCGCGCTTTCCGGCTATGGCATATTCCATAAAGCTAACAATCTTCTCACTTGAATTTATATCTGAATCTGAACCAGCAAGAGGTGAATCGGCAGATTTAGCAAGGAGGCGGTTCAAATTGCTAGCGATCCAAGATTGAGAAAAGAGCTCTTGGTCAATTACTTCACCGCGCCCTTGAGAGATTACTTGGTTAGCGTTAAAGCGTTGTTCACCATTTCCGATAGGTAAAGGTATGAAAAGTGCATACCGCCCCAACGCATTTATTTCTGAGCAGGAAATTGCACCACTGCGACTGATAATCACATCCGCGGCTAGATAAGCAGTTGCCATATCTTCAATATAGGCAATCGACTTGTATCGCTCTTGAGTCTTTGGAAGTGGATTCAACTTACCTACTGCATGTAAAAGCTGACCACCATTAGCGAGCAACGTTGGTAGAGACCTTTCAATTACCGCATTTAGAGTCACTGACCCCTGAGAGCCGAAGAATGCCAGAACCAGTGGTGCGCTAGGAGAAAAACCAAGGCTTGCTTTTGCCTGCGCGCGAGCTTTTCCCCAATCTTCTGCGCTTTTGGTGAATGCGCTTGCCACATCAGAGCGCAGTGGAATTCCTGTTATCAGAGCGCTGCTCAGTGAACCTTTTTCAACTGCTTGTGCTACTGCAACGTTGGAAGTTAATCGAGCACCTAGGCGGTTGGCAAAACCTGGTTTGGCATTTGCCTCGTGCACAACAAATGGAATGTTAAGTGACTTTGCTGCAAGGTAGGCAGGGGCCGATACATAGCCGCCAAATCCAATCAACAGGTCTGAACCCTTAATGATCTGGCGTGATGCGGTTAGCGCACGGGAAAAGGCAAATGGTGCGCCAATTAATGGTGGCGAAATCTTTCGCGGCATAACCACTTTGGGGATTTGATTTAATTTGAAGTTAGCGGCAGGGACCAATTGATTCTCAAGTCCCTTTGCTGTGCCAATGAACTCAATTAAATCGTTTGGGTATTTATCCCGCCAAAGACGAGCGATTGCAAGGGCGGGTTCAACGTGTCCTGCTGTGCCACCGCCTGCAAAAATGATTTTCATGATGTGCGTAATCTACGCCGTTCAATCGCCTTTTGTAATTCAACTTTTACTTCTGGATCGCGTAAAGCGCTGCCAAATACATAGCCAAGGCCGATATAGAGCGAAATTAACGCTGAGCCACCGTAAGAAACAAATGGAAGAGTTACACCCACAACCGGCAATACGCTTGTAGCAGAACCAACGTTGAGAATGGTTTGAATTGCGATCCAACTTCCTATTCCTGCACCTACATAGCGCGACATTGGATCTACGCAACGAAGCGAAATTTTGAAGATCGAGAAAATTAGAGCCGCAAGTAAAGCAAGTACCACGAGCGTTCCCAACAGACCTAACTCTTCACCAATTACTGCGAAAATGAAATCGGTATGAGCTTCAGCGAGATTGCCCCACTTTTGTCGACTCCCACCTAGACCTACTCCGAAGATGCCTCCACTAGCCAGCCCTAACAAACTATGTGCGGGCTGCCAACCGGCATTTTTATAATCTTCAACTGCAAATGGATCGAGTACAACTAGGAGGCGTGCCATGCGATATCCGGCGGTAGCAATCAGAACTGCAAGGGCGATCGCTCCGACGGCGATCAAAGAACCCAGGACTCGTAATTCAATTCCTGAAACGAAAAGTAAACCGCCGAGAATAGCTGCGATTACGCACGCTGTACCGAGGTCGCGACCGAGCAACACCAGCAACATCACAAGACCAAACCCGGGGCCGATCAAGAGAAAGACATTTACGTGCGTTTTCCCGCTGCGCTCTTGGTTAGCCAACATGTAGCTTGCCCAAAGAATTAGAAGAAATTTTGCCAATTCACTCGGTTGGATATCAACAAATGGCAGTGCGATCCAGTTTGTGTTTCCCTTTACAGTTTTTCCAACGCCTGGAATCTGGAGAATCAAGAGAATTACTATTGCGATTAATAGACTAAAACGGGCAAGTAAACGCCACTGGCTCAAGCTGCGTTGCGAGAGATAAATCGCTAATGGAATTGATATCACGAAGAAAGTTAATTGGCGAAGAACGATTGCAACTGCATTACCTCTAGTATCCAGTGCGTGAATGGATGAAGCAGAGAAGACCATTATCAGCCCAATAATCGATAGTGAAAGAGCACTGATTGCCAAGATATAGAAACTATTTACCGGTTTTGCTAGAAACTTCTGGCTCGTAGCGCTCATGCATTCTCCTTAAGTACTGCCTGGGTGAATCTGTCGCCGCGATCGGCATATGAAAGGAATTGATCCATTGATGCACACGCCGGTGCTAGCAATATCGTGTCTCCTGCGACCGCACGTGCCTTGGCCGCGCCAACAACAGCTTCCATCAGAGAATTGTCTGTCCCACCTTTTACATAGGAATTTGGAGCATCAACAAAAACAATCTCTACATCTGGGGCGCTCTGACGCAGTTCCGTGGCTATCAATTCGCGATCCACCCCAATTAAGATCGCAACTTTAATGCGAGATTTGCACCGCTTAATTAAGTCAGCCATTTCAGCGCCTTTTGCCAACCCGCCTGCGATCCAGATTGCCGAAAGCGTCGACATTAGTGAAGCGGCTGCGGCGTGAGGATTAGTGGCTTTAGAATCATTAATCCAATCAACTTCATTACGTGAAAAAACTATTTCAATCCGATGTCGGCCAAGTGTAAAGTTCTGTAAAGCCAAGCGGATCGACTCATGTGATATTCCGATTGCGCGAGCAAGCCCAGCCGCTGCTAGGGCATTGGCGACGTTATGAGGAACTGTCGGTGTTACATCTACAACTTCTGCGATCATCGCCGCTTCTTGCGGATCGCTGACAAAAGCGCGATCAACCAATAACTCCTCAACTACACCAATCTCACCGGGGCCGGGGGTATCTAGCGAGAAGAACACTTTCTTCCCCCGCCAATTTGTAGATCTTGAAACCACTTCAGGATCATCGCCATTGAATATTCCAGTGCTGGCGCGATCTAAAATCGCCATTTTTGCATCGGCATATTGGTTAAAGCCACCGTGCCAGTCAAGGTGATCTTGTGCGATATTTAAGATTGCTGCCGCCACAAAAGAGGCTTCTCGAATCCAGTGAAGTTGAAAAGACGAAAGTTCTAAAACAAGTACCTCATATTTTTCTGGGCTCTCTACACTTTCAATTACCGTTGTTCCAACGTTGCCGCAGGCGATTGCTGAAACTCCACCTTCGCGGAGCATCGCTGCTGCCATCTCAACTGTAGTTGTCTTCCCATTAGTTCCTGTCAGCGCAATCCATCGCTGGCCTGGTGCCAATTCGGCGCGTAATTTCCACGCCAGATCCACCTCGTTCCACAATTGGACACCAGATTTTTCTGCATCAGTTATCAACTGATGATCCGATTTCCAGCCTGGAGATATAACAAGAGCATCAAAATTTTCAGCGCTATATGAATTAGTAATTGCAACGCTGAATCCTTCTACTTCAGTAACTACATCATCAGCCAGCGATACTTGTGCTCCCCGTTTTGAAAGTGAGCGAGCAACAGCTAGACCGGTTACGCCTGCGCCGAGGATAAGAACTTTCTTATCTGAAAAAGAATTGGCCATAGTTAGCGCGCCTTAACTACTGCGTAACCCATTGAGCATAAAAGAGGCCCAGTCCGAGCGCCACGCAGAGGCCTGCAATGATCCAGAAGCGCAAGACGATCGTCACTTCGCCCCAACCCATAAGTTCAAAGTGATGCTGCAACGGTGCCATTTTGAAAATGCGTTTTCCGCCAGTGATTTTAAAGTAAGCCACTTGCAAAATTACTGATGCGCTAATGATTACAAAGAGTCCGCCGAGTGGAATAAGCAATAGCTCAATGCGAAGTGATGTAGCAATGCCGGCAAGTGCGCCACCAAGAGCGAGTGATCCAGTATCACCCATAAATATTTTGGCAGGCGAAGCATTCCACCACAGGAATCCTGCACACGCGCCAGCTAACGCTGCAGATAAGACCGCTAGATCAAGTGGATCACGCACTAAATAACAATTATCTCCGGGAGAGATTGCACAACTTTGTCCGAACTGCCAAACACCAATCAAGATGTAGGCGATAAATGTCATCACCGCCGCACCGGTTGCAAGCCCATCTAAACCATCAGTGAGATTTACACCATTGCTTGTTGCCGTCACCATCAGAACAACCCAGACGATCACAAGTCCTGCGCCGAGCACGAGAGATGTATCGCGAACTGTGGAGAGATTTTGAGAGATAGGGGTTAAGCCATCACCATCTGGGAAACGGATACCGAGATAAGCAAAAATTGCCGCAAATAAAACTTGGCCAAGAATCTTCTGCTTTGCATTTAAACCGAGTGACTTTTGGCGGGAAACTTTTAGCCAGTCATCTAAAAACCCAACGAAACCGAGTGATGCCATTAATCCAAGGACTAGAAGTGCTGAGGTGGTAACTGCATTCTGAGATATCGCATGTGCCACGAAGTAACCGGTTGCTGCCGCAAAGATAATGATTAGCCCACCCATTGTCGGAGTGCCACGCTTGGTGTGATGGGAAGATGGACCATCGTCACGAATTATCTGTCCATAACCACGTCGGGCAAGGAATTTAATCAAGATAGGGGTGCCAAAGAGCGAGATGAAGAGTGCAAGCGCACCAGAGATAAGAATTTCTCTCATTTTGCTTTAACGCTCCCCTTCTTCACTTATTTCTGAACCTTCTGAAATGACTTCTGAGATTTTTGCCGAGATTGCTCGCGCCAACTCTTCGAACTTTTCGGCACGTGAGGCTTTAACTAGAACCACATCTCCTGCGCTCATCTCGTGCACCAATTGCAACGCATCCACCTTTTCTTCAAAGAGATGGATTTCAGTAGCAGTGTTGGCGGAAATCTGAGAGGAGTA
>CAXNDQ010000005.1:0-23250 GCA_964201275.1 Candidatus Planktophila sp.
AAAGATTACATCGCCATGCCAAAGTTCAATCTGTACCAATCGCTTCATACAACGGTAATCGGTCCCAACGGCAAGGCCATTGAAATCCAGATTAGAACCTTTGATATGCACTCACGTGCCGAATTTGGTATCGCCGCGCATTGGAAATATAAACAGGGGAGTGAATCTAATTCATCATCGCCTGAAATGTTGTGGCTGCGCCAACTTCACGAATGGCAGAAAGAGACTGAAGACCCATCTGAATTTCTTGAAGCGCTCCGCTTTGATCTAGGTTCACCAGAAGTTTTCGTCTTTACGCCGAAGGGGAGCGTTATCGCGCTACCCGGGGGCTCAACACCAGTCGATTTCGCTTACTCAGTTCACACCGATGTCGGCAGTCGCTGCGCTGGTGCAAAAGTTAATGGTCGCTTAGTTCCGTTGGATTCACGACTGGTCAATGGCGACGTGGTTGAAATCGTTACAAATAAAAGTGAGAACGCTGGACCTTCACGAGATTGGCTCAATTTCGTTAAGTCGCCAAGAGCGCGTTCAAAGATTAAAGCGCATTTTAGTAAGGAACGTCGCGAAGAGGCGGTCGATGCCGGACGTGAGTCAATTGCTCGTCAAATGCGCAAAGCCGGTTTACCTCTTCAGAAGATATTTGCAGGTCACTCACTTCTTGAGTTAGCCCATGATCTTCGCTATCCCGATATATCTGCTTTATACAGCGCCGTAGGAGATGGACACGTTTCAGCAGCATCAATCATTGAAAAGTTGGTGCAATCCCTTGGTGTTGAAGATTCACATCCCGAACCTACGATGGAACAGATTCCAACTGGTTCACACTCAGTACGTCGTTCCAGTAGTTCCATTGAAGTTGAAGGCGTCGGAGATGTTCTAGTAAAACTTGCACGTTGTTGCACTCCGGTTCCAGGGGATCCCATCATTGGTTTCATCACAAAGGGAAGTGGAATATCAGTACACCGAGAGGACTGCATCAATGCTGCAGATTTGAGGGAAAATCAAGGTGAGAGAATTGCAAATGTTAAATGGTTGGATGGCGCAAGCAGCGTCTTCTTGGTCAATATCCAAGTAGAGGCGTTAGATCGTCCGCGCCTGTTGGCTGACGTTACACGCACACTTTCTGAGCAGCATGTGAATATCTTGAGCGCTTCAGTTAATACATCGAAAGACCGCACTGCTATTTCAAAATTTACCTTTGAGATGGCAGATGCCACTCATTTAGATTCAGTATTAGCCGCCGTTCGCGCCGTTGATGGCGTGTACGACGTCTACCGAAATTAATTAAATTCGGCTAAAGCCTTTTCAGCATCTGCCAGCCAAAGCTTACGAGCCGATGCGGATTCAAGGGCCTCTTGAACCTTCTTTGAATTACCAGCAGCGGCTGACTTCGCTGCGATTTTTTCGTAATTAGCAATTGAGTCGGCAAGTTGCTTAACAACATCAGCTGCGCGCGCCTTAGCTGCAGGATCAGTCTTGCGCCAAATTTCTGCCTCAGCGCTCTTGATCGCTTCTTCTACTTTGGCAACTCGTGCATCCATTGCCGAACGCTTATCGCGATGAGTGATGCCGATTTTTTCCCAGGAACGTGATAGTTCGCGGAAAGCGTTTTTAGCGGCCTTTACATCAGTGAATGGAACCAGCGCTTCAATCTGCACAATTAGCTCTTCACGCTTGATTAAATTGGCAGACATGGAAACTTCACGCTTTTCTAGATCAGCGTTCTTTGCGGTGAAGAATTGATCCTGTGCGGCTTTAAATTTCGCCCACAATTTTGCATCTTCGCTCGGCTTGCCACGACCAGCAGCCTTCCATTGATCCATCAAAGTCTTAAATTTACGAGCGGTTGGTACCCACTCAGTTGAAGTCGCCAGAGTGGTTGCTTCGGCGACAAGTGCTTTCTTTGCCGCTGAAACTTTTGAGGTTGTCTCTTCGAGCGCAGCAAAGTGAGTGCGACGACGCTTATCAAATTTGTTCCGTGAGGCAGAGAAGCGTTTCCATAGATCTGCATCAGCTTTCTTATCTAAGCGTGGCGCAGATTTCCACTCGTCCAGAAGAGTCTTCAAGCGATCGCCGGTTACTTTCCAATTCTCAGAAAGCGCGAGGGATTCTGCCTCGGCAACAATTTTTTCCTTCTCGATCAAAACTTGTGCACGGCGCTCAGCCTTGACTGCCGCCTCTGCCGCCTTCTTCGCTTCATAAGCTTCGCGATGGCCTTCAATTAGCGGCTCGATCTGTTCTACAGATAGAGATAGCGCGGCCAAATCACCGACGCCGTTTAGCTCAGAGACTTGTGCACGCAACTTCTTCACTGCGTCATAGGCATCAGATGGCACCATTGCACCGCTAGTAATTCTTGCTGCAGTTAGTGCTACTTCAGAAGCTAACGCTTCAAATTTACGAACAAAATATTGCAACGCTTCATCCGCTGTCTTTCCGGGATAAGAACCAACCGCTTTTTCACCTTGCGGAGTAATCACATAGACAGTTCCGTCTTCGCCTACCCGACCGAATTTTGAAGGATCACCAATTAAGGCACTTGCCGCACTTGGAATTGTTGGAGCAATCGGTGCGATGTTTATAGATCCTGGAGTTGCGTTCTCGGTCATGGTTTTCCCTTTCAGCGCGTCGGCTCGAATAAGCCTTCGTTGTTGGTGCGTATAGAGCGGGTATTGCAGAGATAAAAGGTACCCTGTCTTACTGCGCAGTGAAAATTCGCGCTTAAATATCGGCTTACGAAGGGGTGATTTATGTTTGTCGCCTCATTTCCAGCCCCCATGTACGCGACCAACTGCTGGATCATCGCGGGCAATACTGGGCAAGAGTGCATAATCGTAGATCCAGGAATGCCGGACATATCGCATGAAATACAGGCAATTGTCGCCGAAAACAATTTAAAGCCAGTCGCCGCCCTGATCACGCACGGACATCTTGATCATACTTTTTCGGTAAAACCATTAGCCGATGGTTATGGCATTGCTAGTTACATTCACGCCGAAGATCGTGAGTATTTACTTAAACCGCAAGGTGCTCACGGTGCAGAATTTATTGCGGCTCTTGATGCAATGACCTTTGAAGAACCTCAAGACACTCGAAATCTACGACACGGTGATTTGATTGAAATTTTAGATATGAAGATCACAGCAATTCATTCGCCAGGCCACACAAAAGGCAGCACGATGTTCTCAATTAATGATGAATTACTCCTTTCGGGAGATGTTCTCTTTGCTGGCTCTATTGGCAGAACTGATCTGCCTTCAGGCTCGCACGAAGCGATGGTTAAGACGTTGAAGACGCGAGTTCTGCCGCTTAGTGATGATCTACGCGTACTTCCTGGCCATGGTCCGGAGACAACAATTAAATTCGAGCGAAAAAATAACCCTTATCTGAAAGAATTACGGGTATGAAATACGAAAAGATTCAAGCGCCTAAAGGGGTTAGCGAGTACGCGCCTCCGCTTTCGGCTGCCTTCGAATGGGTTCGTGAATCACTAATTGCTCCAGCAAAACTGGCGGGATATCAATTAATTGAACTTCCAGTTTTTGAAGATACCGCGCTTTTTTCGCGTGGAGTCGGTGAATCAACTGATGTGGTATCGAAAGAGATGTACACCTTCGAAGATCGTGGTGGCAGATCTATCACGCTGCGTCCTGAAGGTACGGCAGGTGTAATGCGTGCAGTGATTGAGAAGGGATTAGATCGCGGACAACTTCCAGTCAAGGTTTGGTATTCCGGACAATTCTTTAGAGCTGAACGTCCGCAAGCTGGGCGTTATCGCCAGTTCTACCAAGTGGGTATTGAAGCAATCGGTTTAGATGACCCTGCAATTGATGCAGAAGTTATTGCAATTGCGGACCAAGGGTTCAAATCGATCGGGTTGCGCAATTATCGCTTAGAAATAACTTCACTTGGTGACGCCAATTCACGTGCGGCTCATCGGGTAGATCTTCTCAAATACATTGAGAAGTTAGACCTGGACGAAGCAACCCGCGACCGCGCAGCGATTAATCCACTCCGCTTATTTGACGATAAGCGACCAGAGATGAAGGCTGCGATGCAGAACGCCCCATTGCTTCTAGATTATTTATCGGAAGATTCTCTCGCTAATTTCACCCAGGTAAAAAAGTATTTAGATCAACTTGGTATTTCATACCAAGTCAATCCGCGCATGGTTCGTGGCCTTGATTACTACACAGGCACTACCTTTGAATTTATTCATGAAGATCTGGGTGCGCAATCAGGAATTGGTGGGGGAGGTCGCTACGACGGATTGATGGAAATCCTTGGCGGTCAATCACTTTCCGGAATCGGTTTTGGTTTAGGCGTTGACCGTGCGCTTTTGGCCGCGCAAGCAGAAGGTGTAATTTCTGATGACCAGTTCACCTCTGATCTTTTTATAATTCCGCTCGGTGATGATCAGAAGTCAGTAGCGCTCTCTCTGGCTGCCGAACTTCGGGGTGTTGGAATTCGTACAGAGATTGCCTTCGGCGATCGCGCACTAAAAGGCGCTATGAAAGCTGCCGATAAGAGCGGTTCCCGTTATGTGGTGATTATCGGTGGCGATGAGGTTGTCTCGGGCATCGTAGAACTCAAACGCATGAGCGATGGCACGATAACTTCGGTTAAGATTAGTGAATTGCAGAAAGCCCTACTCGGGGTTATCTAAAGTTTTTACACCTTAAGGGCGGGCAAACATCAGATGTTACGTACTCACGACGCTGGTTCTCTGCGCGCATCCAATGCAGGTCAAATAGTTTCATTAGCTGGCTGGGTTGCTCGCCGCCGTGATCATGGTGGAGTCGCATTTATCGATCTGCGTGATGCGACAGGTTCAGTACAAGTAGTAATTCGTGATGAAGCTTTAGCCGGGCAACTTCGAGCAGAGTGGTGCCTGCAAATTACCGGTGAAGTAGTTCTGCGGCCAGAAGGAAATGCAAATACTGCGCTTCCAACGGGTGCTATCGAAATTATGGGCGATGACGTAAAAGTACTCAGCGAATCAGCCGCTCTTCCGTTCCCAGTAGATAGCGGAAATGATTCCGAAATTTCTGAAGAAGTTCGGTTGAAGTATCGCTATTTAGATCTGCGTCGCGAAAAACCAGCTGCAAATTTACGCCTTCGCTCGAAGGTGACATCTACGATTCGCCGCGTTATGGAAGATCTTGATTTTCTTGAGATTGAAACCCCATACCTAACGCGCAGTACCCCAGAAGGCGCACGTGACTTTCTAGTTCCGGTTCGATTACAGCCCGGTAGTTGGTACGCCCTTCCTCAGTCTCCACAACTATTTAAACAATTGTTAATGGTGGCGGGTATGGAGCGTTACTACCAGATCGCACGTTGTTTCCGTGACGAAGATTTCCGCGCGGATCGGCAACCAGAATTTACCCAATTAGATATTGAAATGTCATTTATTGATCAAGCAGATATTCTGGCAGTCGCCGAAAAGTTATTGGTTAAAATCTGGAAAGAGGCGGTTGGGTACGAGATCAAGACTCCTATTCGCCATATGACATATGCCGATGCCATGCAGAATTATGGATCAGATAAACCAGATCTTCGTTTTGATTTGCAATTGGTGGAGCAAACCAAGTTTTTCGCGAAAACGGAATTTAGAGTTTTCCAAGCACCTTATGTAGGTAGCGTTGTTATGCCAGGAGGAGCATCCTCACCACGTCGTGAGCTAGACGCTTGGCAAGATTGGGCTAAAGCCCGCGGTGCAAAAGGACTTGCTTACATTCTGGTTAATGAGGATGGAACACTCGGCGGACCTGTCTCTAAGAATATTTCGCAAGAAGAGCAAAATGGAATCGTTGCAGCCGCGGGTGCAAATCCGGGAGATGCCATTTTCTTCGCAGCAGGAGAGCGCAGCGCATCACTTTCTTTATTGGGCGCGGTTCGTTTAGAGATTGGTAAGCGCTGCAATTTAATAGCTGAGGGCGCATGGGAATTTCTCTGGGTGGTTGACGCACCTATGTTTGAGCCAACTGATAATGGCGGATGGACCGCGGTTCATCATCCATTTACTGGCCCTAAGCCAGAATTTACAAAAAGTTTTGCATCAGATCCAGCGAGTGCTTTGGCGTACGCATATGACATTGTTCTTAACGGAACTGAACTCGGCGGCGGGTCAATTCGTATCCATGATCGCCAAATTCAAAAAGATGTCTTTAGCGTTATCGGACTTAGCGATGAAGAAGCCACAAGTAAGTTTGGATTTTTACTGGAAGCATTTAATTATGGCCCACCTCCTCACGGTGGTATCGCACTCGGTTTGGATCGGGTTTGCGCCTTATTGACCGGTAGCGATTCCATTCGAGAGGTCATTGCATTTCCCAAGACTGCGAGTGGTGGCGATCCGCTAACCGGAGCACCAACACCGATTACGCCAGCACAGCGAAAAGAGAGTGGAATTGATGGGCTACCGAAAGCCGATAGCAAGGGCTAAGCCCTCTCTCAGGTAGGCTCTACTTAACGAAACGAAAGGTACGAAAAATGGTTACAGGTCCAGGCGGGGTTGCAACGATAATTGCTGCTTGCTCTCTTCTCGTGATCGCCATTGCTATTTCCTATGCTGTCATCCGCGTCGGTCGCTTTATTGACGAAGCAAAGAATTCGCTAAAGACAATGACTGATGAGACTGCGCCGCTAATCCACGAATCAACTAGAACCGTTGAATTAATCAATAGCCCGCTAGAAAGCTTCGCTCGTATCACCAAGAATGTGGAAGATGTAACGACAAAAGTTGCTGATGCCACAACAGGTTTTATGGATAAGAGCGGGCCGGCAGTGAAGGTAGCTGGCGCGATAATTAGCGCGGCAGGTATGAAGAAGGCCAAGGCGAAAAAGAAGAAGAAGGCCGAGTAAGCCTACAAAGTGGAATCCGCCGAGATCCGTTCGCGCTGGCTGCGCTTTTTCGAAAGTGATAACCGCGAAGGTTTAACACACACTGTCGTTCCATCAGCATCTTTAATTGCGGATGACCCAAATTTACTTCTGGTTAATGCCGGTATGGTTCCTTTCAAGCCTTACTTTCTTGGAGAGATCACTCCGCCTTTCAAGCGTGCAACTTCGGTTCAAAAGTGCGTTCGTACACTAGATATTGATGAGGTTGGTAAAACCACTCGGCATGCATCCTTCTTTCAGATGTGTGGCAATTTTTCTTTTGGAGATTATTTTAAGGAAGGCGCAATCGCGCTAGCTTGGGATCTGTTAACTCGTCCAATTTCAGAGGGTGGATATGGTTTTCCGGAAGATAAGTTATGGGTGACCGTATATCTCACTGATGATGAAGCGGCAGATATTTGGCATAAGAAGATCGGAATTCCAAAGGAGCGCATTCAACGCCGCGACATGGCCGATAATTTCTGGTCAATGGGTGTACCTGGACCTTGCGGGCCTTGCTCAGAAATTTATTATGATCGTGGTCCCGCTTATGGAGTTGACGGCGGACCTATTGCTGATGAAAATCGTTATTTAGAAATCTGGAATCTTGTTTTCATGCAGAATGAACGCGGTGCTGGCGGCGGTAAAGATGATTTTCCAATTCTTGGCGAACTACCAGCGAAAAGCATCGATACCGGTCTAGGTCTAGAACGAACAGCAGCTTTGCTCCAAGGTGTAGAAAACATCTACGAAATTGATACAACAATGCAGATTCTGAAGCGTGCGATGGATCTCACTGGAGTTAAGTACGGTAAGAATGAGAAATCAGATATATCTCTTCGCGTAATCGCAGATCACGCGCGCACATCGGCGATGTTAATCGGTGATGGCGTAACACCTGGAAATGAAGGACGTGGCTACGTGCTTCGTCGCATGATGCGTCGCACCATTAGAAATATGAGATTACTGGGCACAAATGATCCAATCATGTCCGAACTTACCCTTGCAGCCATTGGTGCAATGGGTCCGCAGTACCCAGAATTGGTCAGCGATCAGAAGAGAATTCTCTCTGTATCTTTATCTGAGGAAGAATCTTTCTTGCAGACACTCAAGAGCGGTACACAAATCTTTGATGTTGCATCCACACAGTTAAAGAAAGAGAAGAAGAACATCCTTCCGGGAGAAGATGTTTTCAAGCTTCACGATACTTACGGATTTCCCTTTGATCTCACATTGGAAATGGCACGCGAAGAGGGCTTGGAAGTTGATGAAGTCGGCTTCACCAAGTTGATGAAAGAGCAACGTGATCGCGCTAAAGCCGATGCTAAGGCGAAGAAAAGTGGCCATACCGATTTAAGCGAATATAAAAAGATCGCAGATGCTAGAGGAGTTGGCGAGTTTATCGGTTACACGCACATTAGATCTGAAGCCAAGTTAAATGGAATCTTGGTAAACGGGATAAGTGTTCCAAATGCCAGCACCGGTGATGACGTAGAGATCGTTCTAGATCGCACACCATTTTATGCAGAGGGTGGTGGTCAATTGGCCGATGGCGGAACCATCACTCTTTCCAATGGAGCTGTGATTGAAATTGATGATGTTCAGATGCCGATCAAAGATCTCTCTGTTCATCGCGGTCGCGTTTTATCTGGTGCAATAACCTTGGGCGATGATGGCTTAGCCGAGATTGATGACGAAAGACGTAGCGCAATATCGCGATCTCATACAGCAACACATATGGTGCATAAAGCGTTTCGTGAATTTTTGGGTGAGACTGCAACGCAAGCAGGCTCTGAGAATTCGCCTGGCCGTTTTCGCTTTGATTTTCCAGCAACTGGTGCGGTTCCAGATAGCGTGTTAAGCGATGTTGAATCACGGGTGAATACGCTTTTGCTAGAGGATCTAGAAGTCAGCGCAGAAGTCATGTCGCAGGAGGCCGCCAAGAAAATTGGAGCAATGGCGTTATTCGGCGAAAAGTATGGAGACCGAGTTCGCGTCATTAGCGTCGGGGATTGGGCGCGCGAACTTTGCGGCGGAACTCACGTATCTCGCTCTGGACAGTTGGGGGTTATAAAACTTCTTAGCGAATCTTCTATTGGCGCTGGTGTGCGACGAGTCGAAGCATTGGTCGGAATAGATGCTTATAAATTCCTAGCGCGCGAACACGTTTTATTAAATTCACTTACAGATTTGATAAAGGGCTCACGCGCGGAGGACCTGCCAGAACGTATTTCAGATCTCTTAACAAAGATGAAAGAGATTGAGAAAGAGCTTGCGGCGGTGCGTTCTGCCGCGGCAATGTCAGATCTTTCCTCCCTTGCCGCTAAAGCAAAAGTAGTTAACGGAACATCTTTGATCGCTCTAAAAATCGCCGATGGAATTGTTGTAGATGATCTCCGCAAGATCGCATTAGATTTGCGAAATCGCAACGCTGATTCAGTCGTAGCATTGATCAGCGTGGCTGATGGGAAACCGGTATTGGTATGCGCAGTTAGCGATGCCGCCCGAGATAAAGGTATTAAAGCGGGCGCACTCGTAAAAATTGGTTCCACTGTTTTGGGTGGCGGCGGTGGTGGCAAAGATGATTTCGCTCAAGGCGGAGGAACATCTGCCGCTGAAATCACTAATGCGCTAACAGCAATTGAGAAAGCTCTTTCAGGTAGTTAATGGCGCGTATCGGGCGTCGAATCGCATTCGATTACGGTGATGTGCGTATAGGCGTTGCTATCTGTGATCCAGACGGAATTCTCGCAACACCGATTGCCACTCTGCAAAGTAAGAACCCAGCACTAAAGAGCGAAATCGCTAAATTGTTAAGCGAGTACGAGCCCGTAAAGGCATACGTCGGTAATCCCAAATTATTAAGCGGGGGAGATGGCGGAGCAGTTGCGAAAGTTTTAGCCTTCACTGAGTTCTTAACTGCGAATTTTGATCTTCCTATTGTCCTTGTTGACGAGCGGCTATCTACAGTCGCGGCAGCACGGCGACTTCGCGAATCAGGAGTCGACTCAAAAGGTGCAAAGTCATTAATTGATGCAGCCGCCGCCGTTGCAATCCTGGAGCAAGGTTTGGCAAATGAGAGTAAATAAGCAAGCTTTACTACGAGTCGTCGCGGCATTTGCGATCGTAACGATCTTCACAGGTGGTATGCATCAAATTCGTAAGACGGGTGGGGGAGCACCAGATTTCCCTTGTAAATTTAGTACGGAGAAAGATGTCACGGTATCTATCGGAGACGGCGCAACTGGTTCGGACATTGCACAACAATTGTTTGAGGCTCAAGTTGTTAAATCCAGTGCAGCGTTCTTTCGATTGGCCGTTGCTGATTCTCGCTCGGGGCGTATCGCTCCTGGTTCTCACAGAATTCAAATGAATCTGTGTGCTAAAGAAGCGCTGGATCAACTTTTAGATCCAAAACGCATCGCGAACTTGATAAGTGTTATCGAGGGCGCGTGGAGCACTGAAATCGCAGATGCAATGGTCGCTTCTGGATTTTCTCGAGGGGAAGTAAGTAAAGCAATTAAGTCCGTTGAGATTCCTACCGACTTCAAAACTCTTGAAGGGTTGCTTTTTCCAGCACAGTATTCATTCGAAGATGAGACATCGGCTCAGAGTGCATTGTCTGCAATGATCAATCGTGCGTTATTAGAGATTTCAAACTCTGGAATTGCGGCTGGTGATGGCAATTACTCACCACAAGAATTGTTAATAGTCGCATCGATTATTCAAGCCGAGGGAGAACCGAAGGACTTCGGGAAAGTGTCGCAAGTAATTCGTAACCGCTTAAAAATTGGTATGCCTTTGCAGATGGATTCGACCGTCCATTACATCCAAAAATTGCGTGGTGATATTTTTCTCAGTACAAAGTCGACTCTTATCAAATCCGATTACAACACGTATCGTAAATATGGATTACCTCCCGGCCCTATTGGAAACCCAGGGTCAGCAGCGATGGTCGCCGCGGTAAATCCCGAAGCTGGTGACTGGATCTATTTCATAACGGTCGCACCAGGCGACACGCGTTTCACCGCGTCGCTGGATCAGTTCAATATATGGAAGGCTGAGTACAAGAAGAATTTACGAGCTGGAGTATTTGGGAGCGCTAAGTGAGCCAGAAATCTTTGCGTGGTGCGGTCCTTGGATATCCTATTAACCACTCACTCTCACCCCTGTTGCATAAAAAAGCCTTTGATTTATTAGGTATCACGGGTGAATACTCTGCAATAGAAGTAAAAAGTGGTGAATTACAAGATTTCATCAGCAAGCGCGGTAATGATTTTGATTATTTCTCACTAACAATGCCGCTCAAGGAAGAGGCGCTCGACTTAAAAATCGATATTGAGATTGACGCTTTAGGAAAACGAATTCAGTCGCTCAACACATTGATTCGCAGAGACAACGCCTGGAGCGCAACTAGTACAGACGGTTCCGGCTTTATTAAGTCACTCTCCAATGCAGGGTATTCGAAATTCGATAAAGTTTTAGTTTTAGGAGCAGGAGGGACTGCCCGCGCAGTTGCTGGTGCTCTTGATGAAATAGCTACAGCTGTTGATGTAATGCGTCGTAGCGTTAGACGCAGTTCTGCGATCGCCGCGTGCTTTGAAAAGGTTGAGTGTAATTTTTTAGATTGGGATGACTTAGTCGATCTAAGTGGCTATGACTTGGTGATTAACACCACGCCGTCAGGAGCTGCGGACTTAGTTGCCGAGAATCTTCCGCAGAAAGTTCGAGGGCTTCTCTTCGATGTTTTGTACAAGCCTTGGCCGACTTTGCTTGCCAGACGCTGGAGTGACGCTGGTGGCAAGACTGTAAGCGGGTTTGAGTTGTTGCTTTATCAAGGTATCGATCAACTCAATCTAGTGACCAACCTTGATGTAAATTCTATTGATAAGGATCTTCGTATAGCGTTAAGCAAAGCCACAGTTTAATCCACAGGGCCAACAGAGTCTCAGCGTTTTCAAAATACTCTATACGGGTGTATTTGGCCCTGATTGGTTTTTCGATTTACATCTCCTGCATCGACTTGAAGAGCCATAAGATTGGCAACCAGACTCTACTTCTTGCGTTATCAACCCTTTCAACGCTATCAATAATTCAAGGTCACGCGCTTCACTTACGAATTGCTCTGATCATTCTTCTGGTTTCACCTATTTTATTGAAATTAAGTGTTGGTGCGGGTGACATAAAGTTGTCTATGGTGTTTGGCTTCTTTTTCGCTCCTTCCTCCTTAAAAATGGTTCAAGAATTCACTTATGTGTTCTGTGCGATAGCCGCTCTCGTAACAGTGATTTGCGCGCTTAAGAAACGATCAATTCAGGCGAATATCGCTCTTGCCCCCGCCATCTGCGGCGCGTTTATTTGGTGCGCAAGTTAGCGCTGATATCTGCCACAATATGACAATGCGTTGGCTTACAGCAGGCGAATCTCATGGTCAGGCTCTCTCTGCAATTATTGAAGGAATCCCCGCAAGCGTCCAGCTATCTTCAAAAGAGATTGATTTTCACTTATCCCGTCGTCGACTCGGTTTTGGCCGCGGGGCAAGACAGAATTTCGAAGCAGATAAAATCACAATTCTTGGCGGAATTCGCTTAGGTATAACTCAAGGCGGTCCAATTTCTATTCAAGTTGGAAACTCCGAATGGCCAAAGTGGGAAAAGGTTATGTCGGCCGATCCCGTTCCACTAGAGGAGATAAAAGATTTAGCGCGCAATGCGCCTCTAACGCGCCCGCGTCCTGGTCACGCGGATTTAGTAGGAATGCAAAAGTACGATCTAGATGATGCTCGTCCGATTTTGGAACGCGCAAGTGCTCGCGAGACTGCAGCTCGAGTCGCACTCGGCGCTGTAGCAAGAGCTTTCTTAGAACAGAGCGTTGGCATCACTATTTTGAGCCACGTTGTTTCAATAGGACAAGTGCGAATTCCAGAGGGTACGGCGCTTCCACTAGCAACAGATATGGATCGGATCGACGCCGATCCGGTGCGTTGTGCAGATCCGGCAACAAGTTTGCGAATGGTCGCAGAAATAGAAGAAGCGCATTCAGATGGAGACACACTTGGCGGCGTCTGTGAAGTTCTCGCATATAACTTGCCACCAGGACTGGGCTCGCACGTTCATTGGGATCGCAGACTCGATGCACGATTGGCCGGCGCAATGATGGGTATTCAAGCGATTAAAGGCGTTGAAATTGGTGATGGTTTTCGTACAGCAGAACGACGCGGATCAGTAGCTCACGATGAAATTGAACGTGGCACCGACGGACTTATTGCTCGACGCACTGATCGCGCCGGCGGCACTGAAGGTGGAATGTCTAACGGAGAAATTTTGCGAGTAAGCGTCGCAATGAAACCGATATCTACCGTTCCTAAGGCACTCGACACTATTGATGTCAAGACAGGCGAAGCCGCTAAAGCAATTAACCAACGCTCTGATGTTTGCGCAGTTCCTGCAGCGGGTGTAGTTGCCGAAGCTATGGCAGCGCTAGTTCTTGCTGAAGCAGTACTTGAGAAGTTCGGTGGAGATAGCGTCACCGAAACAAGACGTAATTACGAGTCATATCTCGCTAATCTTCGATTTAAGTAGTCGTTGTGGCTAAATCAATAATTCTTATTGGTCCTCCCGGCTCTGGTAAATCAACCATTGGCAGGGCGCTTTCGCGTAAATTAAAAATCTCATTTACAGATACCGATGATCTGATTGAAGTCCGCACCGGAACCAGTATTTCGCAAATATTTATCGATAAGGGCGAACCTTGGTTCCGTGATTTGGAGAGAGAAGTACTGCAAGCAGAGTTAGCCAAAATAGATGGTGTTTTATCACTTGGCGGAGGCGCCCCACTCTCTGCACCTGCGCAAGAGATGCTTCGCAAGGTTGATGCCGCAGTTATTTATCTAGATGTTTCGTTGGCGACTGCGGCACCGCGCGTGGGTTTCAATCGCGATCGTCCACTATTGCTAAATAATCCGCGAGGCGCTTGGCAGGAGTTAATGGATAAGCGACGCCCGATATACGAAGCTTTAGCGACTCACGTGGTGAAGGTTGATGAGCGCGCTCCTAAGGATATTGTTGATGAGATTGTTAGACTTACGCAATGAGCGCGATCAAGGTTAGTGCTGAACATACCTATGAGATATTAATTGATGTTGATTGGAAATCAGAACTAAATCGATTGCTAGCGGGACGAACCCGTGCTGCCCTAATAGTCTCGCAGGAGATGCAGTTGCGTTTGGGAGAGATAAATGCCGGTGATACGGAGATTTTTACCTTTCCGATTCCCGATGGTGAAGGTGGGAAATCCAGTGCAACCCTGTTACAAGTGTGGAACTGGCTTGGCGCTGCAGGATTTACTCGTGATGATGTAGTTGTTGCACTTGGTGGCGGAGCTACGACAGATTTTGGTGGATTTGCAGCGGCATCTTGGTTACGCGGAATTGATTGGATAGCGGTTCCGACAACCGTTGCAGGAATGGTTGACGCTGCCGTTGGTGGAAAAACAGCGATCAATAGCGAGTACGGTAAGAATTTGATTGGCGCTTTTCATAGCCCGATTTCCGTCGTAGTTGATTTCACTTGGTTAGAAACGCTTTCTGATCGCGATTACGCCGCCGGTTTGGCGGAAGTCGTCAAGGCGGGGTTTATCGCTGATGAAGAGATCCTAAATCTATTGCGCGGTAAGACACTGCCGCAGATTCGTACAAATAAGGCAACCGTAAAGGAGATTTTCACACGCGCAATTTCAGTCAAGGCCGATGTGGTGTCGCTAGACTTTAAAGAAAACTTTGCGCGTGAGGCGTTAAATTACGGTCACACGCTAGGTCACGCAATTGAACTTGAGTCAAAGTTTTCAATGCGCCATGGAGAATGCGTTGCGATTGGCATGGCCTTCATGGCGCAACTGCAATTGGCCTTAGGTTTGATTACCAAGGATTTAGCGAAGGATCATTTAGATATATTGGAAGCTTTGGGTCTGCCGACTTCCTACAAGCGAGGTGCGTGGCCACTTCTTCTTGCAAATATGTCCCTTGATAAAAAAGCGCGCGGGAAGTCCCTTCGGTTCGTTACCATTACTGGTGTTGGCAAGACAGATCGTTTGGAGAATCCAGATGAGAAAGTCTTATTCGCGGCATATGAAAAGGTGAGCTCATGAAGGTTTTAGTAATCAACGGACCGAACTTGGCGCGCCTAGATATTCGCGATTCTGCAATCTACGGTGACATGAGCTATCCGCAACTAGTGGCCCACATTGAGGGCGCTGCAAAAACGCACGGTTTTACCGCCGATGTTCGTCAGAGTGACGATGAAGCAACCATTATTTCTTGGTTGCACGAGGCAGCTGATGGATCGGTGCCGGTAATAATCAATCCTGCTGCATTCACCCACTATTCATACGCAATTAGAGATGCAGCGGAATTAGTGAAAGCTCCATTAATCGAAGTACATCTTTCAAATCCCTTAGCGCGAGAAGAGTTTAGACACACTTCGGTAATTTCTGGAGTAGCCAATGGGACTATCGGTGGATTTGGACCGAATTCCTATGTATTAGCGCTGATAGCGCTAAAGGCCTTAACTAGTTAAATCTTCAGGTAAACTTCTCCAATAGCCTTCGACAATCGAAGGCCAACCTCGCGTAGTAATCCCTTCGAACGCAATCGGTTGATTAATTACGCTGGTGCGTGAACTGGAGTTATCGTGGCAACAACAAATGATCTAAAAAATGGCATGACCTTAGATATCGACGGTCAACTATGGACTGTTGTTGAATTTCAACACGTGAAGCCAGGCAAAGGCCCAGCTTTTGTGCGAACAAAACTGAAGCAGGTCTTAACTGGCAAAGTAGTCGACAAGACATTCAATGCCGGCGTGAAGATTGATGTCGCCATCCTTGAAAAGCGCGAGATGAATTTCCTCTATAAAGAGGGCGAAGATTTCGTATTTATGGATAATAAAACTTTCGATCAGATGAACATTAGCGCTGCAACAGTCGGCGATTCAGCTCAGTACATGTTGGAAAATACTGAAGCAATCGTTGCAATTCACGAAAATAACCCTCTCTATATTGAACTTCCGGCGTCGGTTGTTCTCACAATTACCTACACTGAACCTGGATTACAGGGTGATCGCTCTTCTGGCGGCACGAAGCCGGCAACTGTCGAAACTGGAATTCAAATCCAAGTTCCGCTCTTCATTAAGCAGGACGAGAAGGTTCTTGTAGACACTCGCGACGGTTCATATTTGGGTCGCGCTAACTAGTGTCGGCCAGAAGTAAGGCTCGTAAACAGAGCCTAGATTTACTTTATGAGGGTGATATTCGTGATCAAGCGCCAGCGGATCTCTTAGCGCTTCGAGATATCGCAGATGATGGCCCTGATGCCCGCCCGATTCGCGAATACACGAAGGAGTTAATTCTCGGTATCGCAGAGAATCGTCGCAAGATTGACGAGCTAATCAGTACCTATGCCCAAGGTTGGGATATGGATCGTCTTCCTGCGGTAGATCGAAATATTCTGCGTCTAGGAATCTACGAGATTTTATGGTGTAAAGATCTGGAAGATGCCATTGCAATTGATGAAGCCCTTAATTTAGCTAAAGAACTTTCAACGGATGACTCAGCGACATATATCCACGGTGTGCTTGGGCGAATCGCATCAATAAAAGATAGTTTGGCGATTTAGCGCTAGCCAAAGGCAATATTTTCTTGCCTCAACCAATCAGTTAATTGGTTCTGGCTCATCTCTAAAATGAGGGTTAAAGTATCTAGATCAGTACTCCGCAGGGATAAAATCTCACCGTTCCAATCTCCTCTGCGCTGAGCGATTGCCATTAAGAAGTTATTGAGTTTTCCCAACCGTTCATCTTCATTCTCTGAAAGCAACTTCGCAATGCGCCGCTGATCGAAGCGTCTAAAGCGCGGAGATTCATCATTTCTAAGGCTCGGTTCGTTTAATAGCTCTGAAATCGGAATTGCAAATAGATTGGCGAGTTCTAGAGCGCGGGCCAATGAAATTGCACGGGTTCCACGTTCATAAGAACCCATGACCACCGCCTTTATAGACCCGCCAGTTCTATTCTCGAGATCGTGCAGGGTCCAACCGCGAGATTTCCGGATTGTTCTCAAACGAGTGGCAACTGATTCGGGCGTTGGCTGGGTGAAAGCTGAGGTATTTTTCATGCACCATAGGCTATTTGGCGCAGCACCACGCTTATTTTCTCCATGCACAGGATGAGGGGGAGGCGGTGTACTATTTGCCAACATCCTTTAACGACCCGTCCTGCGAGGCGGGGAAGGAGATTTAAATGAGCCTTGTCCTGCCTGCGCCAGATATATCCCGCGCACTGACTCGCATTTCGCATGAGATTCTTGAGAGAAATTCCGGATCTAGCACAATCACTTTGTTGGGTATCCCAACTCGTGGTGCACACCTTGCTAAACGAATCGCAGAGATTATCTCCAAAATCGAAGGCGTTCCAATTCAGGTTGGCACTTTAGATATAACCCTGCATCGCGATGACCTGCGGATGCGTCCGCCTCGCGCCTTAATGCCAACGATGATTCCTTCGTTTGGCGTTGAAGGTAGAAATGTGATTTTGGTTGATGATGTTCTCTACTCCGGCAGAACAATTCGTGCTGCACTAGATGCTTTAGGCGAGATCGGGCGTCCAAAGAGCGTTCAGTTAGCAATCTTGGTAGATCGTGGGCATCGTGAGTTGCCAATTCGTGCGGATTACGTCGGTAAAAATATTCCAACCTCGGCCGCGCAAAGCGTAATCGTGCACTTAACCGAGCTTGATGGCGCCGATGAAGTGTTGATTGAAGGTGGCTCAGAGTGAAGCACCTTTTATCCATAAACGACCTCTCAAAAGCTGAAGCGATTTCAATTCTAGATACCGCTCAAGAGATGGCGCGAGTAAGTGATGGACCAATGAAGAAATTGCCGACCTTGCGTGGTCGCACCATCGTAAATCTCTTCGCTGAAGATTCCACTCGCACGCGAATCTCTTTTGAGGCGGCCGCAAAGAGGCTCTCTGCCGATGTAATTAATTTCTCCGCCAAGGGTTCAAGTATCAGTAAAGGTGAATCACTCAAAGATACAGCGATGACGCTGCAGGCAATGGGAGCCGATGCGGTAATCATTCGTCACAGTGCATCTGGTGCGGCGCAAAGATTGGCCGATTCTCAGTGGATGTCTGGCGCTGTAATAAACGCTGGGGATGGAACACACGAACACCCCAGCCAAGCACTGCTTGATGCATTTACGATCCGAAAGCATCTATCTAAAGGCGCGAATGATCTGGTTGGCTTACGAATTGCGATTGTTGGCGATGTTTTACATTCACGAGTGGCTCGATCTAATGTCCTTTTGTTAGCCAAACTTGGAGCACAAGTTGTTTTAGTTGCTCCGCCAACGCTTTTGCCGGTGGGCGTGGAGAGTTGGCCGTGCACCATTTCCTACGATCTAGATGCGGTAATTGATGGGGTGGATGCAGTGATGATGCTGCGGATTCAAATGGAGAGAATGAACGAACTCTTCTTTCCAAGTGCTCGTGAATATTCCAGATATTTCGGACTAAATAGCGATCGAATTAGAGCGCTAAAACCTGATGCGATCGTTATGCATCCAGGTCCTATGAATCGCGGATTAGAAATCACCGCTGATGCCGCAGATGGAGCGCGTTCGGTGATTGTTGAACAAGTAGCAAATGGTGTCAGCATTCGTATGGCAGTTCTGTACCTACTCCTCGCAGGTAGCCAAGAGATTGGAGCAACGCTATGACACAAGCAAGTTATTTACTTAAGGGTTTGACGCTTCCTGACGGAAGTAAGAGCGATATTGAGATTCGCGAGGGAAAGATTTCTGGCTTATCAACTTCGTTGGCAAAGGCGGAGGGCGTAATAGAAGTTGATTTGTCTGGTTCAGTAGCGCTACCTGGCTTAGTGGATCTACACACACATTTACGCGAGCCAGGAAAAGAAGATGCAGAAACGGTTTTATCGGGTTCTATGGCGGCTGCTAAGGGTGGGTTCGTCGCAGTTTCGGCTATGGCAAATACATCTCCAGTCGCAGATACCGCCGGTGTAGTTGAGCAGGTTTACGCTTTAGGACGGAGCGCTGGTTTTGTTGATGTATTCCCCATTGGCGCTGTAACGCGCGGACTGTTAGGGGAAAATCTCTCTGAAATCGGCGCAATGGCGGATTCGCGCGCACGAGTAAGAATCTTTAGCGATGATGGCAATTGCGTATTTGATCCATTGGTAATGCGTCGAGCGTTGGAGTATGTAAAGAAATTCGATGGCGTGATCGCACAGCATGCACAAGAACCACGCTTAACTATTGGTGCGCAGATGAATGAAGGGGAGATATCTTCACGATTGGGTTTGAAGGGATGGCCAGCAGTAGCCGAAGAAGCGATCATCGCGCGGGACATTTTAATTGCTGATCACGTTAAGTCACGCTTACATATCTGTCACCTAACCACTGCTGGTGGAGTAGAAATAGTTCGCTGGGCAAAAGCACGCGGCATGGATGTAACAGCAGAAGTTACTCCACATCATTTATTGTTAACGGATGAGAGCGCACTAAGTTACGATCCAATTTATAAAGTTAATCCTCCTCTTCGTACGCAACGAGACGTTGAAGCTCTTCGTGAAGGTCTTGCCGATGGAACAATTGATATCGTTGCAACCGATCACGCCCCTCATCCAGCGGAGGCGAAAGAGTGCGAATGGCAAGAGGCCGCTTTTGGAATGCTGGGGTTAGAAAGTGCGCTGGCAATCATTAATCAGACTATGGTGGCTACGGGGCTAATGTCCTGGGAGGCGGTGGCAGATCGAATGAGTTATGCGCCAGCGCGAATCGGTCGATATTCCGATCACGGACAGCAAATAGCAGTTGGTAACGTTGCAAATTTATCTGTGATCAATCCGACCCAAAGCGTGCGCGTGGACCGCGATCGAGTTGCATCCCGCAGTCGCAATACTCCTTTCCATGGAATGGAGTTGCAGGGTGTTGTAACGGCAACCTTCTTCCGCGGCGCGCCCACTTTTCTCGACGGTAAACTTTCTCCGCAAGGAGGTCAGTAGTGGCTAAAGCCTTTCTTGTATTAGATGATGGAAGAATCTTTGAAGGTAAGTCTTGGGCAGCAACCGGTCGCACATTTGGTGAAGCAGTATTCCAAACGGGCATGACGGGTTATCAAGAGACGCTTACCGACCCTAGTTACCATCGACAAGTCGTCGTAATGACCGCACCACATATTGGAAATACCGGGGTCAATACCCCTGATAACGAATCGAAGAAGATATGGGTAGCTGGTTTTGTGGTTCGCAATCCTTCGACGATTACAAGTAATTGGCGAAGCGAAAAAGATTTAGAAGTTGCGCTCATTGAGCAAGGAATTGTTGGAATACAGGGAATTGATACCCGTGCTCTTACTCGTCATTTGCGAGATCGTGGCGCGATGCGAGTTGGAATCTTCTCAGATGTAGAGGTATCGCGCGAAGAGATGGTCATAGAAGTACGAAAGACTGATGCGATGTCTGGTGCGTATTTAAGTGCCGATGTTTCAACGTCAAAGCCTTACATTGTTCCGGCTATAGGTGAGCGGAAATTTACAGTTACCGCTATTGACCTTGGAATCAAAGGAGCAACGCCAAGAGCGCTAGCCGCTCGGGGAGTAGAAGTGCATGTTCTACCGTTTAACTCCACCCTTGAGGATATAGAGAAGATACATCCGGATGGTGTATTTCTTTCGAATGGTCCTGGAGATCCTGCGACGATGGATGTTGTTGTGGAATTGGTAAGAGATATTCTCCTGGAAGAAATTCCGATATTCGGGATCTGCTTCGGTCATCAAATTCTGGGCCGCGCCTTGGGTTTCGATACTTACAAATTACAGTTCGGTCACCGCGGAATTAATCAACCTGTTTTAGATAAGAAATCAGGAAAAGTTGAAATCACGGCGCACAACCACGGTTTTGCAATCAAGGCGCCAACCGATGGAGTCTTTAACACCGTCTTTGGATCGGGTGAAGTAACTCACGTAGGATTAAATGATGGGGTCGTAGAAGGTTTACAGTTGTTGGAACGCGGCGCATTTAGCGTGCAGTATCACCCGGAGGCCGCTGCCGGCCCACACGATGCCGCTTATTTATTTGATCGCTTCATTGATCTAATGGTTAAGTATCCGCGCAAGGTAGGTTTAATGTAATGCCACGCGATCTTTCGATAAAGAGCGTCCTAGTAATTGGATCTGGTCCGATAGTCATCGGCCAGGCGTGCGAATTCGATTATTCAGGCACTCAAGCTTGTCGTGTTCTTCGTGCTGAGGGGATCCGAGTAATTCTTGTAAATTCAAATCCCGCAACAATTATGACCGATCCAGAATTTGCTGATGCGACCTACATTGAACCAATTACGCCAGAGTTTATTGAAAAGATAATTGCAAAGGAAAGACCTGATGCTGTTTTAGCAACTCTAGGCGGCCAAACAGCGTTGAATGCTGCAATAGGTTTACATAAAGCGGGAACTCTAGATCGTTATGGAACCAAACTTATTGGCGCGGATGTAGATGCAATTGAACGAGGAGAAAATCGTGAGCTCTTCCGGGGTATCGTCGAAAAGATTGGTGGTGAATCTGCGAAGTCGGTAATCTGCCACACAATGGAAGAAGTTATTGCAGGTGCTGCAATTTTGAAGTACCCAGTTGTTGTTCGTCCCTCCTTCACTATGGGTGGACTTGGTTCCGGCATAGCCTTTGATGAAGAGAATTTGCGTCAAATCGCAGGTGCGGGTCTGCGCCATAGCCCAACTTCCGAAGTTCTTCTTGAAGAATCTATCTTGGGCTGGAAAGAATACGAACTTGAAGTAATGCGTGATGCCTCCGACAACGTAGTTATCGTTTGTAGCATTGAAAATATCGATCCTATGGGTGTACATACAGGAGACTCAATAACTGTTGCACCTGCTCTGACTTTAACTGATGTTGAGTTTCAAAAACTGCGTAATCTTTCGATCGATATTATTCGTGAGGTTGGTGTTGCAACCGGTGGGTGTAATATCCAATTTGCTGTCAATCCTGATGATGGTCGAATAATTGTCATTGAGATGAATCCAAGAGTTTCGCGTTCCAGTGCACTTGCTTCAAAGGCGACAGGGTTTCCTATTGCAAAGATCGCTACCAAACTAGCGATCGGATACACCCTTAATGAGATTAAAAATGACATTACCCAGGTAACACCAGCCTCCTTTGAACCAACTCTGGATTACATCGTTGTAAAGGCTCCACGATTCGCCTTTGAAAAGTTTCCCGATGCAGATCCTAGGTTAACGACGACAATGAAGAGCGTTGGTGAAGCTATGGCAATAGGTCGTTCATTCCCTGAAGCGCTTATGAAGGCGCTTCGCTCGCTGGAACGTAAAGAAGCAATCTTTCAATTCCCAGCAGATGTTTCGCAAATCGATAAAGCGGCGCTACTAAATTCTATGCAAATTCCCACCGAATATCGGCTGCAACAGGTGCAGAAAGCTATGTGGGCCGGCGCCCAGATTGATGAAGTATTTGCTGCGACAAAAATCGATCGTTGGTTTCTGCACCAAATTGATTTGATCAATGAACGCGCGAGAGAATTGGCTCACCCAGGAGAACTGTCAGAAAGCGTCTTGCGATCAGCGAAAGAGATGGGATTCTCTGATGCTCAGATTGCGTTGTTGCGAGGCCTAACTGAAGAGGATGTACGAAAAGCTCGTCATCATGCAAATGTACGTCCAGTTTATAAAACGGTTGATACCTGCGCTGCTGAGTTCGAAGCATTTACTCCCTATCACTACTCAAGTTATGAAGAAGAGACAGAAGTTCGCCCGCGTACAAAACCTGCGGTGATTATTCTAGGAAGTGGTCCTAACCGGATCGGTCAGGGCATTGAATTCGATTACTCTTGCGTTCACGCTTCATTTACCTTACGGGACGCGGGATTTGAAACGGTTATGATCAATTGCAACCCTGAAACTGTTTCTACCGATTACGACACATCGGATCGTCTTTACTTTGAGCCGCTCACTTTAGAAGATGTGCTTGAAGTATTTCACGCGGAAACTCTGGCAGGGCCAGTACTTGGAGTGATCACCCAGTTAGGTGGTCAAACACCACTCGGATTGGCCGCCGGACTCAAAGCTGCAGGAGTAAACATCCTCGGCACTTCACCTGAGGCGATTAATCTTGCTGAAGAGCGAGGTGCTTTTGGCAAAGTTCTAGCTGAACAATCGCTAACTGCGCCAGAGTTCGGAATGGCTGCATCTCAGATGGAAGCGTTAGATATTGCTGCACGAATTGGTTACCCAGTTCTTGTTCGCCCATCATTCGTTCTCGGCGG
>CAXNDQ010000006.1:0-20998 GCA_964201275.1 Candidatus Planktophila sp.
CAAGTAATTGCATTCTTAGATCACTTTGGAATTGCAGATGATGATCCCCGCGTTAATCCATATGGCGGAGCAATTGCTGTCGGCCACCCGTTGGCATCATCCGGAATTCGCTTAATGTTAAATCTGGCTCGCTCTTTTGAAGAGCACACCGATGTTCGTTACGGCTTAACCACAATGTGTATTGGACTTGGTATGGGCGGCACCGTTATTTGGGAGAACCCTCACTTCACTGGAGGATCAAAGTAATGGCAACTGAAATGAAATTACCTGAAGGCGCTCCAGAAGAAGTCATCACCAATGCACTTGTACGCGATGTGGATCTAACTCCATTTGGCCACAAAGGCTCACTTGCGCTTATTACTTTGGATAATGGTTTAGACCACAATCGTCCCAATACCTTCGGACCGCAATCTCTCGCTGCTCTAGATGCGGCAATCACAGATGCCATTGGTCGTGCACCAGCTGCAATTGCGATCACTGGAAAACCATTTATCTTCGCTGCAGGTGCCGACCTTTCTGCACTCTCCTTTCTAGCAAAGCGCGAGCAATCACTTGCGATTGGAAAATTAGGGCATGATGTATTTCGCAGATTTGATGAATGTGGAATTCCAACTTTCGCATTTATTAATGGTCTAGCCCTCGGTGGCGGACTCGAAGTCGGCCTGCATTGCAACTATCGCACCTTGGCCTCAACTGCATTTACTGGTTTACCAGAAGTCTTTCTTGGTTTAGTGCCAGGTTGGGGCGGTGCCACAATTTTGCCTAAGTTAATCGGTCCAGAACGCGCCATAAAAGTAATAATGCTAAATGCGCTAAATAACAACACGATGATGAAGGCTAAGGATGCTCTCTCACTTGGTGTCGTAGACGCTGTTTATGAACCAGCAGATTTCTTAGAACGTTCAGTTTCCTTTGCTGCAAATGTTTTATCTGGCAAAGCAAAAATCGAACGAAAGGATTATTCGAACGATCCTGCTTGGGAAACAGCGCTGGCTACCGGTAAGGCGGCATCTTTAAAGAAGTATGGTGGCGCAGAAATTGCATCACCAATGCGCGCTCTTGAGTTAATCGCTGCCGCGCGCACAAACACTCGCGGCGCAGGCTTCGACGCAGAAGATCAAGCACTCGCCGATTTAACAATGTCAGATCCGCTGCGCGCTTCGCTATATGCCTTTAATTTAATTCAGAAGAAGCGTAAAAAAGTTGAAGGTGCTCCAAAGCCAGCCCTTGCTCGTAAAGTAACCAAGGTTGGCGTTGTTGGTGCGGGTTTGATGGCTTCACAACTTGCACTTCTTCTACTGCGTAACTTGAAGTGCCCAGTTGTAATGACCGACATTGATCAAGAGCGCGCAGATAAAGGTGTTGCCTGGGTCAAAAATGAATTGGCAAAGTTAGTAGAGAAGAAGCGCATGAGCGAAGAATCTGCTCGTCGCCTCTCCCTTCTAATTAGCGGATCAGCAGATCAAAACTCATTTGCCGGCTGTGACTTTATTATCGAAGCGATCTTCGAAGAGCTATCTCTTAAGCAAGAGCTATTTAAGAAGTTAGAGAAGATCATCTCCCCTGAATGCGTTCTTGCCACAAATACTTCATCGCTTTCAGTGGAAAGAATGACTGAAGGGCTAACCAATCCAGAACGCGTTATTGGCTTCCACTTCTTTAACCCGGTTGCTGTTATGCCACTTCTCGAAATTGCACGTACTTCAACGACAGATGATGCAACTACCGCGACCGCAGTAGGAGTCGGCAAAGAGTTAAAGAAGACAATGATTATCTGTAAAGATGCACCTGGCTTTGTCGTTAACCGTTTGCTCACTCGCTTTATGGGTGAAGTAACCGATGCTGTAGATGAAGGCACCTCACCAGCGGTTGCAGATAGCGCGATGCGCAGCATCGGTTTTCCAATGTCACCATTTGAACTCCTAGATTTGGTTGGTCCAGGTGTTGCTCTGCACGTATCAGAGACTTTGCATGCAAATCTAGGTGAGCGTTATCGCATCTCCCCCACAATGCAGGCGATGGTTGCGGCTAAAGTCCGTAACTTCTACATCAAGGGTAGTGATGGCAAGTTAACGCCAAACCCAGAAGCGCTAGCTTTAATGAAGCAAGGAACAACGGCTTCGACTGCTGAACAAGTTCGCGAACGCGCACTTAAAGCTTTAGCGGTTGAGGCTCGCATGATGCTCGATGAAGGAGTTGTTTCAACTCCTGCTGAAATTGATCTTTGCATGCTGATGGGCTCTGGTTGGCCGATGCATTTAGGTGGAATATTGCCTTACTTAGATCGTGAGGGAATTAGTGAAGCGGTTTGCGGTCAGCGTTTTCACGCGCCGGGGATTGCATCTCTTCCATAATTTCAATTGAGTTGGCGGAACCGGTTTGGCTATTCCACTCAACAATGCTGCGCGCAATGCTTTGAGAAGTAATGCCGAGGTCGCTGAAAATTTCACTCCGCTTGGAATGTTCAATAAACTCCAGCGGAACACCGATTGAGTGAATTGGAATATTCAGTCCTACTTCGCGGAACATTTCAGAGATAGAACTCGCGATTCCACCGTGTTTAATTCCATCCTCCAGTACCACCACGCTCTTGTATCGTCGCGCCATTGTGGCTAGAGAAGTAGGCAAAGGTTTCACCCATCGTGGATCAATAACTGTTACACCGACACCTTCTCGGTAAGCCATACCAGCGGCCTCAACCGCGATCGCAGCCATAGCGCCAATACTCACCAATAAGACATCCGCGCTTTCGCCGCGATATAGAACATCAATTCCATCGCGACGTTCAAACGCCGGAATATCAATTTGAACCGCACCTTTTGGATAGCGCAACATTGAAGGCGCGTTAGAGATTGCCACGGCTTCCCGCAGAGTTTCTCGCAGTCGCGTTGCATCGCGCGGGGCAGCGACATGCATCGTTGGAACAATTCCGGTTAGAGCTAAATCCCAAATTCCGTGATGTGATGGGCCATCGTCTCCAGTTACACCAGCGCGATCTAAAACAAAGGTAACTCCGGCCTTATGCAGTGCCACGTCCAGAAGTAACTGATCAAATGCACGATTTAAAAATGTTGAATAAACCGCAACAACTGGATGTAAGCCAGCAAAGGCCATACCCGCAGCGCTGGTGACAGCATGTTGTTCTGCAATACCGACATCAATCGTTCGCTCCGGAAATTCTCTTTCGAAGGCATCAAGTCCAGTTGGGCCCATCATCGCGGCGGTAATTGCAACTATATCTTCGCGCTCTCGAGCAATTTCAATTAATTCGTTAGAGAAAATCTTGGTCCAACTTGTGGTGCTCTTGGCAAGCGGCGCTCCAGTTTCAGGATCTACGATTCCAACAGCGTGAAATTTCTCAGCTTGGTCATCGATTGCGGGTTTATGGCCGCGCCCCTTTTCAGTTATAACGTGAACCAGTACAGGAGCACCGAACTCTTTCGCTTTTTGTAGCGCTTTTTCAAGAGCAGCAATGTCGTGTCCATCGATCGGACCCATATATTTCAAACCTAGATCTTCAAACATTCCCTGCGGAGCGACTATATCTTTTAAGCCTTTTTTCATTCCATGTAAAGTTTCATAAATTGGTGTGCCAACGACTGGGGTCTTATGAAGTACTTCTTTACCCCAATCTAAGAAACGTTCATATCCTTTTGTAACCCGTAAGGTTGAAAGATAAGTTGCCAATCCCCCGATGGTTGGCGAATAAGAACGCTCGTTGTCGTTTACAACTATTACCAAATTTCGTTCCTCGGCGGCAGCGATATTATTTAGCGCTTCCCAAGACATTCCTCCAGTTAAGGCGCCATCTCCAACGACCACGACCACGTGACGATCTGGTTGACCAGTCCGCGCAAAACCAAATGAGATTCCATCTCCCCAAGAGAGAGCGGTGGAAGCGTGTGAATTTTCAATTACATCGTGTTCGCTCTCGCTTCGATTTGGATAACCTGCGATACCGCCACGTTGACGTAGCCCATCAAAACTATCTGCTCGTCCAGTCACTATTTTATGAACGTAGGATTGATGTCCCGTATCAAAGAGAACGACGTCGCGCGGTGAATCGAAAGCGCGGTGAATCGCCAGAGTTAACTCAACGACTCCCAAATTTGGACCGAGATGTCCGCCGGTTTTTGAAACTTTGGTGATCAAAAATTGGCGAATTTCTTCGCATAGTGAATTTAGTTGGGCAAGATCTAGCGCCTTGATATCTGCGGGCGATTTAATTTGCTCAATCATGGCTTTATTCTAGGTTGGAGCAAGTAAATCCGCGATTCTTACGCCAGTAACGAGCCTTTTACATACGCCATTACTGAAGTAATTGGCCCTTTACTTACGCCATTACTGAAGTAATTGGCGGAGTACGTACTGCATGATCCCGCCATGACGATAGTAATCACCCTCGCCCGGCGTATCGATTCGCACCTTGGCGTTAAATGATTTATCGCCCGCTGTGACCTTTACCTCTTTCGGAATTCCACCACCATTTAATTCAGTGATTCCCGAAATCGCAAAAGTTTCAGTTCCGGTTAAGCCAAGTGATTGAGCTGTTTGGCCATCTTTAAATTGCAATGGGAGTACACCCATTCCAATTAAATTAGAACGGTGGATTCGCTCGAAGCTTTCCGCGATGACAGCACGTACACCCAGCAACGCTGTGCCTTTCGCCGCCCAGTCGCGCGATGATCCAGATCCATACTCTTTACCTGCAAGGATCACTAAAGGAACTCCGGCGCTTTGATAAGCAATTGAAGCATCATAAATTGTTGCTTGTTCACCTTCGTTTAAGAAGTTACGAGTGAAACCGCCTTCAACTCCATCTAACAACATATTCTTCAAGCGGATGTTGGCAAAAGTTCCACGGATCATAACTTCGTGATTTCCACGTCGTGATCCATATGAGTTGAAGTCAGCGCGTGCAACTCCGTGAGCTTCAAGATACTTACCGGCAGGTGAGTCGGCTTTGATATTTCCTGCGGGTGAAATGTGATCCGTTGTTACGGAGTCGCCCAAGATTGCCAAAACTCGTGCACCAGAAATGTCAGTGACCGGTTTTGGATTCGCTGGCATTCCGTCGAAGTAAGGAGGTTTGCGGACATAGGTTGATTGCGCATCCCATTCAAATGTTTTTCCAGTTGGAGTATCAAGTGACTTCCAGCGATGATCGCCATCGAAAACGGTTGCGTAATCCTTCTTAAACATATCTGATGATATTGATGAATCAATTACATCTTGAATCTCTTTAGCACTTGGCCAAATATCAGCTAAGAGGACATCCTTGCCATCTTTATCCTTGCCGAGAGAATCCTTCTCAAAATCGTGATTCATAGTTCCGGCTAGCGCATAAGCAACGACTAGCGGAGGCGATGCAAGATAATTCATCTTCACATCTGGGCTAATTCGTCCTTCAAAGTTACGGTTTCCGGACAGTACTGCCGTAACAGCTAAATCGTGTTCGTTAACTGACTTGCTGATCTCAATTGGCAGCGGGCCAGAGTTACCGATACAAGTTACGCAGCCATAGCCAACCAGATTGAAACCAAGGGCTTCCATATATTTTGTTAGATCTGCTCGATCGTAATAATCGGTAACAACCTTTGATCCTGGTGCCAGGGTTGTTTTTACCCAAGGCTTGGAAGTTAAGCCGCGCTCAACAGCCTTCTTGGCAAGAAGTGCGGCACCAATCATTACTGAAGGATTTGAAGTATTGGTGCAAGATGTAATTGATGCGATAACCACATCACCATTCTTAATTGTGGTTGCTTTAGCGCCAACGTTTACTGGATAAGCCTCTTTGCCAGTTTTATCAGTTATGTATGTTGGAAGAATTTTCTCGAACGCACCTTTAGAGCCGCTAAGTGAGATGCGATCTTGTGGACGCTTTGGACCTGAAATGGATGGAACAACTGTCGAAAGATCTAATTCGATATGTTCAGAAAAGCGCGGACTAATTGCTGGGTCGTGCCACATTCCCTGTGCTTTCGCATATTGCTCGACAAGTTCGACTTGTTCATCACTGCGACCAGTTAGGCGTAGGTAACGAAGAGTCTCATCATCAATTGGGAATATCGCACAAGTAGAACCATATTCAGGGCTCATATTGCCGATCGTTGTGCGGTTTGCCATTGGAACAGAGACAACACCCGGACCGTAGAATTCTACAAACTTGCCGACAACTCCATGCTTGCGAAGCATCTCGGTAATTGTTAGCGCCATATCAGTTGCGGTTGTGCCGACTGGAAGTGCACCACTCAATTTAAATCCGACTACTCGCGGAATCAACATTGACACTGGTTGACCCAACAGAGCAGCTTCAGCCTCAATTCCGCCGACGCCCCATCCGAGTACGCCTAGTCCGTTAACCATTGTTGTGTGTGAGTCTGTTCCAACAACGGTATCTGGATAGGCTCGAAGTACTCCATTTACTGAACGAGTCATTACGACGCGAGCCAGGTATTCAATATTTACTTGGTGAACAATGCCGGTTCCTGGTGGCACAACTTTGAATTCGTCGAAAGCGCCTTGTCCCCAACGCAAGAAACGATAACGTTCACGATTGCGCTCGTATTCAACATCTGTGTTTTTCTCGAAAGAATCTTTCGCGCCGAAGAAATCAGCGATGACCGAGTGATCAATAACAAGTTCAGCAGGTGCCAGCGGATTCACCTTGGCCGGATCTCCCCCGAGCTCAACGATTGCCTCGCGCATTGTTGCCAGGTCAACGACACAAGGAACTCCAGTGAAATCTTGCATTACCACGCGAGCTGGTGTGAACTGAATTTCAGTGTCAGGTTCGGCAGAGGGATCCCATTGGGCGAGGGATTTAATGTGATCAGCGGTTATGTTCGCACCGTCTTCAGTGCGTAAAAGGTTTTCTAGGAGTACTTTGAGCGAGAACGGTAAGTTAGCTGCGCCTTCAAGTTTTGAAATATCAAATATTTCAAAATCTTTACCTGCAACTTTTAAATTCTTCTTAGCGCCTAGAGAATTCTTGCTCATATACATCCTTAACTAAATTATCTTGATGTCAAGATACCTTAACTCGACCAAATAGCGCAACAGATTCGATGTGGTGTGTCATGGGGAACAGGTCGAAGGCGCGGATTTTGATGATTTCATATCCGACTTCACTTAAATATGTCGTGTCACGAGCAAGTGCTGCTGGATCACATGCGACGTAGATAATCGCACGCGGCGTGAGTGCGGCCATCGCGTGGACTACTTCCTTTCCAGCCCCTTCGCGCGGAGGATCTAAAACTATTACATCACTCTGATTAAATCGTGGCAGTAATTTTGCAACATCGCCGGTGTGCACCTTCACATTTTTCATCTCCGAAAAATTACGCATTGCATCCGCTGTCGCGCTCTTACTTCCTTCAACTAAATCGATCTGCCCAGTTTCACCCACTGCTTCTAAAAATTGTGAGGTAAAAAGTCCAACTCCGCCATAAAGATCTAGTACTCGATCTCCCACTTGCAGGTCGGCAAATTCACCGACAACTTTAGTAAGCACCGTGGGCGCTAATTTATGGCTCTGCCAAAAAGAGCGTTGCGAAACTTCTAGATTAAATCCATTGATTGAATATTGGCCTATATCTGGTCCCTCACTTGTGCGAACCGGAGTTTCATCGCGGGTGTAACCAGTTGCGATGGTTCGCTCATTTGCCGAAGATAGCGAGACTTCAACACGTAAATCGCCCTTCCATTTACGCGAACTTAACTCTTGGTATTTAATTTCTGGTTGCAAGATCCGACAGTCACTTACCGGAATGACTTTATTGCTTCTAGCCTGTTTAAAACCGAGATCCCCATTGCGCGTAGTGACAGCGTTAAAACGTGTTCGGTATCCCAGCGGAGCGCCTACTTCTTCTACATCTACTTGCATCTCACGTTTTGCGATACGTGCAAATTGCTCGGCAATGACCTCACTCTTCAATTGGCGTTGTCGCTCGAGTGAAATATGTTGGAAGTCGCATCCGCCACAACCTGCGCGGTGCGCAAATTGGCAAGGCGCACTTACTCGATCCGCAGATGGAGTTATAACCTTTACAACATCGGCGCGATTAAATGAACTTCCGGTGCCCGTTATTTCGATTTCAACTTCCTCGCCAGGAATTGCATGTCTTACAAAAATCACTGCGCCAAGGTGGCGAGCGATGAAGTGACCGCCGTGAGCGACTTTCTCAATGGTCGTGACAAAGCGATCCCCCACCGCCAACGCAACGCGTTCTGCGGAATCTCGCTCGCTAGCCCCATTAGGTGTCATAAAGATAAGAATAAGGGTGTAAGTTAAACCTTGTGCACGTCGTGATTATGGGATGCGGTCGAGTTGGTTCTTCTCTGGCCACCGAACTCGAAGCTGCTGGACATTCTGTTGCAATTATCGATCAATCCCGAGAAGCGTTCCGTCGTTTAGGTCCAAACTTCAAGGGTCGCACTGTTTCAGGCGTTGGATTTGATCGAGATACCTTGCTGGAAGCCGGAATTGAAACCGCAGATGCATTTGCCGCAGTCAGTAACGGAGATAACTCAAATATTTTGGCAGCGCGTGTGGCGCGCGAGACTTACGGTGTCGACAATGTTGTCGCGCGAATTTATGATCCAGGACGCGCGGAAATTTACCAGCGTTTAGGAATTCCTACTGTGGCAACAGTCATTTGGGCAACTGATCAAATCTTGCGTCGTTTGGTTCCAGAAGGATCACGTTCTGAATGGCGTGATGCCAGCGGTGCGGTTCAACTCTGCGAGATGCACCCACATAAAGATTGGTTCGGAATGGCAATTACTGAACTCGAAGAGGCAACTGGCGCTCGAGTGGCATTTATTACCCGTTTAGGTGAAGGTCTTATTCCAGATGGACATTCAGTTCTGCAAGAAGGCGACCTGCTGCACGTTACGGTCCGCGATTCAGAGTTAAGCAAAGTGGAGCAAATTCTCGCTCTTTCTCCAGGTGATCATTCATGAGAATTGCTATCGCCGGCGCCGGAAATGTGGGTCGCGCGATTGCGCGCGAACTTCTAGATAACGGCCATCAAGTTCTGCTAATTGATCGTGATCCGAAGGCGCTAAAAATGGAATCGGTACCAGATGCGGAATGGTTAATGGCCGATGCTTGCGAAATTACCGCCCTTGATAAAGCGGTTCTAAATAATTGCCAAGTCTTGGTTGCCGCAACCGGTGATGACAAAGTCAACCTAGTCACTTCCTTACTCGCCAAAACCGAATATGGAGTTCCGCGGGTGGTCGCTCGTATCAATCATCCTAAAAATGAATGGCTCTTTGATTCATCGTGGGGCGTTGATGTTGCTGTATCGACTCCAAGAATTATCTCTGCCCTTGTGGAAGAAGCGGTTAGCGTTGGCGATGTCGTGCGTCTCTTCTCTTTCCGAAAGGGCCAAGCCAATCTGGTCGAGTTAACTCTTCCAGATTCTTCAAGCTGCATCGGAAAAACAGTAGAAGAGATTGAACTTCCGGATGATGCATCACTTGCCGCAATCGTTCGCGATGGTCGCGTGATCACACCAACACCAACTGATGTGTTCAGCGCGGGAGATGAATTGCTATTTGTAGCATCTGCTACCGCTGAAGGCTTAATTAAGTCTTGCTTTATTGCTAATTAGCTTTCTTTAATCTTTGTTGTCGGCACGCTCTTTAAAATCATCCATGAACCATATGCGGTTGCCAAAAATAGCGGATATCCCATCGCCAGATTTACAGTTCCGAGCAAGTTGACGTTGCCGCTGCGATAAATCGGATACTGAACTGCAATACGTGTGAAGAACATGGCCACCCAGAGCCAACTTGCTCGTTTATAAGCTCGAGCTCGCTCGGGATCTTTACGCCAGGATAAATTCTCGCCGAGGATTGGTCCTAGCAAGAGACCGAGTATTGGCCATCCGGCCAAATTGGCAATTAAGTAAACGCTGCCGTAGCCCAGATTTGTAAGTAATTTTGGAATATATAGATCACTCGCATTGCCGGTGCGATTAGCAAACCACGCGCAAATCAATGAACCGATTAACCCTGAAATTGCGTGCTGAATAGTGTCGCGCTTAGCTAATCGAATAATGGTTAAAGTTGCCGAGACTATGAGCGAAGCAATCAGCGCCCGACGAAGATCATCTGCCACATTAAATACAACGAGAAAGACAATCGATGGAATTCCTGAATCAATCAGTCCTTTCTTGCCACCGAAGGCAGCAAGAACTTTCGCTTTATCTGATCCGTTTGAATCAATCGGTAAGTTGCTCATCAACGCCCCGTAGATCCGAATCCGCCAGTGCCACGACCTGAACCAGGCAGAGATTCAACTTCTATAAATTCAGCACGTTCAACTTGTTGAATTACTAGCTGTGCGATGCGATCACCGCGCTTAAAGGAAACGCTCTCTTTCTGATCGTGATTAATTAAGATTATTTGCAGTTCTCCTCGATAGCCTGCGTCAACTGTTCCTGGCGCATTGACCATTGTGACGCCATGCTTTATCGCCAGCCCAGATCTTGGATGAACCAGCGCGACGTAACCATCTGGTAGCGCAATAGAAATACCTGTTGGGACCAATTGACGTTCACCCGGTGCCAAAGTCACATCTACGCGTGAGACCAGATCAGCTCCGGCATCTCCCCCTTTCGCGTAGTTGGGAAGAGGTAGATCTTTATCTAAACGTGTAACTAAAACTTTTACGCCCATTATGGATTTATCTCAAATTCTGGGTCGACAAAAGCTAATATCTCAGGAGTCTTGGCGATATGTTCGAGATATTCTTTTGGGGCATTCTCCAAGAAATGCGACATAGGAACAATTACGAAAAGCGCTGCTGCCCTGACTGCGATTTCTCCATCAGCTCCGCCGAGACGCCCCTCCGCTTCGGTGTAAACCTTACGATTCACTTGCCCCGTTATTCGCGCAGTTATGTGCAACGTAGTTCCCATTGGAACGGGTTTAAGAAAATCTGTTTCTAAACGCGCTGTTACTGCAGGTGAGCGAATCAGCCACATTAACTTTCCGAGCGCTTCATCGAATGCCAGAGATAGAAGTCCTCCGTGCGCTAATCCTGGTGCGCCTTGATGATTTTCTGTGACGGTGAATTCCGCAGTTAAATCTGCGCCAGCTCCAGCTTTAGCGACTAGATGAAGTCCGGTTGGATGTAACTCACCGCACCCAAAACAGTGTCCGAAGTGCGATGGAATCTTGGTGCCGATTTCGGGTGCTTTGGCATGGCGCTCAGGAATTATTGCGCCTTCTGGAGGGGTCGTACTCGCCACGCGACTCATATGCGCACTTTACTTCATCTAGACTCCAATAGTGATATTCAAAGAAGTCCTCCGCCCGCCTATCTGGGTGCTCACCTTCATTTATTTTCTATTTTTATCACTTGTTATAGCGGTCTGGGCGGCCTTTGATAACACTGTCGCTCTAATTACCTTTATCACTGCCACTATCGCAATTATCTACATCGCCTTTGCGATGCGTTCAACAATTACATTAGACGGTAATGAGTTGCGTATTGATCGCGCTCATATCGAAACCAAATATCTAGGTAAGGTAACGATTCTAGATTCAGAGGCAATGCGCCTGTTGCGCACCCGTGATGCAGACCCTGCCGCCTATCTTGCGATTAAATTCTGGGCTCCTACTGGGATAAAAATCGAAGTTATCGACCCACGAGACTCAACCCCATATTGGCTTATAACGAGCAAACGCGGCGAAAATATCGCCGCGCTGCTAGATAAATCATAAAACTTTTTAGCTGCACTCTTTACATACTGCTTTAGCGCCCTCGCCTTTGGCGAGTTGAGTTATGTGATGCACCAAGAAACAACGAGAGCAAGTAAATTCGTCGACTTGCTTTGGAACTACGCGAACTGCGAGTTCTTCCCCTGATAAATCTGCACCAGGTAGTTCAAGATTTTCTGCCGCTTCAGCTTCATCGACATCTATCTGACCGGATTGAGCATCGACTCGCTTAGCTTTGAGTTCTTCTAGCGACTCCTCATGGAGTTCCTCATCCGTTTTTCGGGGGGTGTCGTAATCTGTTGCCACTGCTCTCACCTGCCTTCTATAAACTTAATCGAATTCTCAAACGAGAATCTTCGTATACGGGCGCATACTCGCGCACTTATTCCTTATTACCCCTTACAACCAACGGCGTGTCGCATATATTCCCGCTTTTTTAAGCATATAAGGGCTATCTCAGATTATATGAGTGCATCCTCAATAGCTTTTGCGAGGCCACCGTCCACCAAGGCCCTCATCTGCGTTCCGGTCTCCACGTACTCTTCGCTGAGAATTTCGCCACGTTCATGAACGGCGCTTACAAGATCTCCACGATCATAAGGAATCAGCGCATTTATCTCCACATTCGGATGTGGAAGAGATTTTTCAATAGCGCGAACTAAACCCTCTATACCGAAACCAGTTCTTGCGGAGAAAGCAAAACTATTCTTCTCTTTACGCAATATTTCCATGACGACATCCGGGTCTGCCGCATCTACCTTATTGATCGCAATTATTTCCGGAATTTCCCCACCACCAATTTCGGTGATTACTTCGCGGACGGCACGAATCTGTTCAAAGGGATCAGGGTGCGATCCATCAACGACATGCACTATGAGATCCGCGCCAGATACTTCCTCAAGGGTTGATTTAAAAGCATCAATTAACTCGTGTGGCAGGTGGCGCACAAACCCAACGGTATCTGAAAGCGTATAAACGCGACCTTCAGAGGTCTGAGATTTACGCACGGTTGGGTCAAGTGTTGCAAAGAGCGCATTTTCTACCAAGACGCCAGCATCAGTTAACTTATTTAATAGCGATGACTTGCCTGCATTTGTATATCCAGCAATGGCAACCGATGGAATGTTAAAACGTTTTCGCTCTTGCCGTTTGGTATCGCGAGATACCTTCATCTCAGCGATCTCGCGTCGCAGTTTCGCCATCTTGTCGCGAATTCGGCGACGATCAGTTTCAATCTTGGTCTCACCTGGACCACGTCCACCGATACCTGCACCGCCTGCGGCGCGTCCACCAACTTGGCGCGAAAGTGAGTCACCCCAACCACGCAGCCTTGGAAGTAAGTATGCGATCTGCGCCAACTCAACTTGGGCCTTGCCTTCTTTGCTCTTTGCGTGCTGAGCAAATATGTCGAGGATCAAAGCGGTGCGGTCTACAACCTTTACCTTTAACTTATCTTCTAATTGCCGCAACTGTGAAGGTGAAAGTTCTCCATCGCAAATGACAGTATCGGCTCCAGTTGCAACTACTATCTGGCGTAACTCAATAACTTTTCCAGATCCAATGTATGTAGCAGGATCAGGTTTGTCACGACGCTGAATAAGCCCATCCAATACTTCAGATCCTGCTGTCTCTGCTAAAGCCTTTAATTCAGCGAGTGAATTCTCCGCCATCTCTGCGCTACCTTCAGTCCAAACTCCGACTAGTACAACTCGCTCAAGCTGTAACTGTCGATACTCCGCATCGGAAATATCTTGTAGTTCGGTTGAAAAACCTTTGACGCGACGTAGCGCATGGCGCTCTGCAAGCTCAGGCTGGGATGAAACTTCGAAGTCGTTCTCATCGGCATCAAAATCAGCGGCTACTCTCGCACTTTCTCGGAGCAGCGCCTCAAAGAGATCGTTATCGCGTGGGACTTCTTCTTTCATGCATCCTGCAAAAAAGGAGTCAAATCATGATCAGAAATCAATAAAGCCGGTCCGGTCAGCGTTGCATTGGAATGTGGATCGATATCTACAACTAAACGGCCACCAGGCGGATAGATAACCCAGCGCGCCGGTAAATTCTCTTTCAGGTGCAAGGTTGCGGCCAATGCAACCGCACAGGTGCCGGTTCCGCAAGATTTAGTTTCACCACTGCCCCGTTCATGCACACGCATCTTCGCTTCGTGATTTGGCATAATTTCAACGAACTCGACATTTACGCCTTCAGGATAAGTATCTTTTGGTCGCACCACCGGTGCATCTTTAAGTGATCCGACATCTTCAATTTTTTCGACAAACACAACTGCATGCGGATTTCCTACATTTATGTTGTAGCCATTCCAGATCTTGCCCTCAACAGATGCGGTGATTTCTTCGTTCTCATCGCTAACCTTGCCCAAATTCACAGAGATGTCATCAACCTTGGGCACTCGTAAGTGTTTGATTCCATCTCTTGTATTAATCGCGAAGATTCCTTCTGGTTGATGTCCGCGTTCTACCAAGTAACGAGCCATAACTCGGATTCCATTTCCGCACATTTCGGCCAGAGATCCATCTGCATTGCGGTAATCCATGAACCATTTTTCATCCCGTTTTGTGATGCGAATCAGCCCATCAGAGCCAATTCCAGTCTCGCGATTACAGATTGCCGCTGTCTGAGCGGTGGTTATAGAAATTTCATCGGAGGGATCAAAGACAAGAACAAAATCATTTTCGGTGCCATGTCCGTATGTGCCGATTGCAGAATTAATCATGATGGTGATGAGTTTATCTTCTTCAGCACCGTTTCGAGTCGCGGTTGCGTTGGGGATATCCATTTAATTCGCGCATCTCGAGAGAACCAGGTCTCTTGTCTTCTGGCATATTGGCGTGTAGCTCGCTTTGTTTCTTCAATCGCTAAATCTTCGGAAATATCTCCATTACGCATTGTGATGATCTGCGCATAACCTAAGGCGCGTCGTGCCGTTGTGGCCTTGGTAATTCCTTCATCTATCAATCTATCTACCTCGGCTACGAAGCCCGCCTTCCACATACGGTCTACGCGCGCCTCCACACGCGCCCCAAGTTCTGCTCGGTCCATAACCAGTCCGAATTGCAGAGCGTTTGGGTAAAGTGAACTATCTTCGCGAGGCAGATTCGCGGTAAATGGTTTCCCCGTGATTTCAATGACTTCTAGGGCGCGAATTACTCTTCTTTCGTTTTGCTGATCTATCGCTGCCGCCGCTGCCGGATCTAACTGTTCTAGTCGTTGAAATAGTTGCACGATTCCAAACTCTTTCGCTTCCTCGGTTAACTTCTGTCGTATGGCCGCATCTGTATCGGGAAAATTTAAATCATCTAAAATAGATTTGATATAAAGTCCAGTGCCACCAACAATAATTGCGTGTTTCCCGCGGCTATGAATTTCTGTAACCGACTGCCGAGCTAACCCTTGATACCAAGCGACGGTGGAATCCTGAGTAACTGCCAAAATATCTAACATGTGATGTTCGATCCCGCCTCGATCTGCAGGTGCAAGTTTGGCGGTTCCGATATCCATACCTTTATAGATTTGCATTGAGTCAGCGTTGATAATCTCTGCGCCAATTTCCTGGGCTAAGGAAACTGCTAAATCACTCTTGCCTGTTGCAGTAGCGCCACAGATAACGATTGTTTTCATTTAATAGTTGGTATTCCGAGCATGGTTGGTTGTGGGCCAGCTTTGGCTTCTCGTGAGGCAAAAGCATCTCCGCCGCGAGTCTTTAAATGTGATTCTTCTTTACCAATTAAGTAATGCGCAGATGCATCGGTGATTGTTAGATCGACAAAATCTCCTGGTCTAGCCTTACTAACCGCATCGAAGTGAACAAGACGGAAATCTTCTGTCTTTCCTGTAAGTCTTGATTGAGCGGCATCTCGGCGGCCTTCAACTTCCGAAACGAGTGCGCGATGCTTGGTACCAATTGAACGCTGATTGACGCTAAGTGAAATTGCTTGTTGATGCTCATGCAGTCGCGTATAGCGCTCACCGACTACAGCATCGGGAACTTGATTGGGCATTGCACCGGCTGGAGTACCAGGCCTGATTGAATATTTATATGTGTAAGCCGCGGCAAATTGTGCCTGCGTTGCTAAATCCATAGTCGCTTGGAAATCTTCTTCGGTCTCTCCCGGAAATCCTACGATTATGTCGGTCGTGATCATCGCCTCGGGCATCGCTTGACGCACTCGATCCAAGATCCCTAAGTAACGGCTAGTTCTGTAGGAACGTCGCATCTCTTGCAGAATGCGATCGGATCCTGATTGCAGGGGCATATGCAAGTGCGGCATTACATTCTTTGTGTTCGCCATGACTTCGATTACATCGTCTGTGAAATCCCGGGGATGTGGTGACATAAAGCGAACTCGTTCTAGTCCGTCAATTTTTCCGCATTCCTGGAGCAAGTTTGCAAAAGCGCTGCGATCTCCGAAATCAACTCCATAGGCATTTACATTCTGACCAAGCAGAGTAATCTCAATTACCCCTTGATCAACAAGAGCGCGAATCTCCTTTAAAATATCTACAGCAGGGCGATCCTTCTCAATCCCGCGCAAAGTCGGCACGATGCAGAAGGTGCAAGTGTTATTGCAACCGACTGAGATAGATACCCACGAAGTAAATGCAGAGAACCTGCGGGCAGGCAGCGTTGATGGGAAATGTTCAAGAGCTTCCAGGATTTCAATCTGAGATTCCTCTTCGATGCGCGCGCGTTCTAATAGAACCGGCAGCGAGCCCACGTTATGGGTACCAAAGACCACATCAACGTAGGGTGCTTTCTTCAAAATTATGGATTGATCTTTCTGCGCCAAACATCCACCCACCGCAATCTGCATCTTTGGATTTGCTTTCTTAATCGGTGCTAAGAAACTTAAATTGCCATATAGCTTGTTATCCGCGTTCTCACGAACAGCGCAGGTATTGAAAACCACGATATCTGCTTGTACGCCTGGTTTAACAGGAAGGTATCCAGCTTCATCTAAAAGCCCGGCGATGCGTTCAGAATCATGAACGTTCATCTGGCAGCCATAAGTTTCGACTGTATACGTGCGGGTCATAAAGGTAAGCCTAACGCGGTGTTTAGAGAGGTAAAACCTCAAAAGTTAAGTTACGGCGATCGACCATAAGAATTGAATGATTTGGCAGTCGGCTCCAATGGTCTTTACCCCAACCTGTCGATGCCACTTTAACTACGCCCTCCTCAGCGCTGTAGCGGAGTTCATAATGGCTGTCGACTGTCCATTCGGTGGAATCTCTTTCATTGAATTCGCACACCGCAATCAAATAGTCAGTTGAAAGAAGCATGCAATTTATGCTCGTAAAATCAAAGTTAGCGGATATCGTGCGTACCGCTTTACGGACGCCTTCCAGCAACCCCAGTTCTTCTACCGCAGTGAGAATCGCATAAAAATAACGCTCGCTATCTGTCGTTGAGATTAACTGCGATATATATCGTGGGTCAACAAACTTTTCTATCTCACTAATGGATTTGATTGTTCCGTTGTGCATAAACGAGAATTCTCCGTGCACAAATGGATGGTTATTTGTTAAATCTACCGCCAACCCCTTTGACGCTAGGCGTAAGTGCAAAAGTGCACCATCGGTCTTAAGCCCACTTGCTGATTCTTTGAACTTTTCACTTTCGGCTGCCAAAGTCAGATCTCTAACTAAAGTGGTTTTCCCATTTTCTGCGGAACTAGCTGATATGCCCCACCCGTGTTTATGCTCCTTAGATAGTTCGACGAAGTTTTCAAAACCTTCGCCCACTACATCGACAAAGGTGCGCTCTTCATTGCTTACATAGCCGAGTAATCTGCACATAGGGTAAATCTATCGTTGAAAATTACTTTTGAATACGAATTGGTGATTGACCGCGAGCTATGAGTTTTTCAAAGTGAATTTCGCGTTTATCATTAAAGATCGCTGCTTCTCTTCCGGACTTTTCCATAAAGGCGGTGAGTTCATCGCGCGCCACCAACCCATCGCCAGATAGATCGTTTCTTTCAAAAACATTCCACGCGCGCAGGACTGGAGAAACAACATCATCTAGGTGTTGCTGTAGATCATAAATTCCGGCAAGGGCAATCTGCACTGCCTTGCGACCGAAGCCAGGCATATTTGCACCCGGCATATCAAAATTAGTAACTACATCTGCAATTGCACGCATCGCCGCATTTGGTTCCATATCAAGCGCCGCTGAAAGCGTGTTGCGATAAAAGAGCATGTGCAGATTTTCATCGAGAGCAACTCGTTGCATCATGTTTTCGGCTATCGGGTCATCGGAAAGTTTTCCAGTATTTCGGTGAGAGATTCTTGTTGCTAGCTCTTGAAATGAAACATAGGCGATGGTGTGCAACATATCGTTCTCGTACGGCGTCTGATAACCCAGTGACATATGTGCCATACGTAGATCTTCCAACTGATAAGGATCTACACCGCGCGTGGCCATTAGGTAATCGCGAATTACGATTGCATGGCGCGCTTCTTCGGCAGTCCATCGCTCAATCCAATTTCCCCACGCTCCATCGCGACCCATCGAAATTGCAATTTCAGTGTGATAGCTCGGCAAATTATCTTCGGTAAGCAGATTTAATATCAAGGAATCTTGCGCAACTGGGGTTAAGCGCGAATCTTTCGCTTCCCAAGCATCTCCATTTAACGGTCCGGCATAATCACGGCCTTCTGACCATGGGACATACTCGTGTGGATACCAATTTTTTTGAACCGATAAATGACGCTCGAGTTCAACTGCAACGACAGGTTCTAGATCACGAATTAATCTCGCTTGAATCTTTGCCGTTTCATCACTCATAGGAGAACGCTACGGGAGAAGTCAGGTTACTGACGAGTCAATTGGTCCTTTTGGCGCGTTCTTCGGCCTGTAATTCGCGCCACTTTGCAATCTCGCCATGATTTCCACTTAATAAAATCTCAGGAACGCTAATTCCGCGCCATTCTTGTGGCTTTGTAAAGTTGGGGTATTCCAGATAACCATCAGAATTATGTGATTCTTCTGTCAGCGAATCAGGATTTCCAATCACCCCTGGAATCAAACGGGTGATCGCCTCAATAATTACAAGTGAAGCGACTTCTCCCCCACCAAGCACGTAATCACCGATTGAAACTTCGTGAACTCGAACACCAGCTTTTGCGTAATCCTCGCCCAAATAGTGTTGCCTAACGCGATCATCAATTCCTTCATAACGTCCACAGGCAAATACCAAGTGCTTACTCTTTGAAAATTCCTCTGCCATTTTTTGAGTAAAACGACTTCCGGCTGGTGTCAGAATGATCAGATCAACATCTGAAATCAAGAGTGGATCAAGCGCTTGGCCCCAGGTTTCGGCAAGCATAACCATCCCAGCGCCACCACCATAAGGAGTGTCATCAACGGTGTTGTGGTTATCGTTTGTGAATGATCGTAAATCGTGAATTTGTAACTCGACTAGGCCTTTCTCTTGCGCTTTGCCTAGTAGGGAGAGTTGTGCTGGAGCAAAGTACTCAGGAAAGATTGTGATCGCATCAATTTTCACTGACTAGCCTCGCTCTCGTAAAAATCTGGTGGGATAACCGTCATGCGTTTAGCCTTTATATCTACAACAGGTACAAGTTGGTGAACAAATGGAATCAGAATTTCACCAGATTCGGTCTTAATTGAAAGTACATCTTGACCTGGAAGGTTGAGGACATCCGTGACTTCACCTACTAAGTCGCCATCAACGAGATAAGCCTGGCACCCAATAAGTTGCAAGACGTGGTAATCATCTTCTTCAAAGCCGGGTTCATCGATATCGACTTGAGCAAAAAGAAGGACATCACGTAGTTTCTCAATGGCATTGCGGTCGGTATATCCGTCAAAGCCCAGCAGCAAAATTCCATTATGCACGCGCGCAGAAACCACAGTTAAATTACCGTAGTTATCTGTTTCAAGTTGTGCTCCGATAGCAAAACGTTCTTCTGCTAAATCGGTGCGAACTTCAATGGTTGCTTCACCAAGGATTCCGTGAGCACGACCAATGCGACCTACGTTTAGGCGCATACCTGACAAGAGAGTTAACGAGCCTCGTCGGTATCGATGAGATCAACACGAACTGTGCGACCTGCAATTGCGCTTACGACTGTTCGTAGCGCCTTCGCAGTGCGACCGTTACGGCCAATTACCTTGCCGATATCCTCAGGATTGACACGAACTTCGAGAGTTGTGCCGCGACGGTGAGTCTTCTCCTTGACGATGACATCTTCAGGATTATCAACGATTCCTTTAACGAGGTGCTCGAGAGCTTCGTCCATCATTGTTATTCGGCAGCCGCTTCTGAGGTGTCAACCACAACGTCTGCAGTCGCAACTTCCGCTGGAACCTCTGCCACTACATCGGTCGCTTCAACTACGGTTTCTACAACCTCTTCGGTCGCAGTTGCTTCTGGCACAACTACTTCTTCTACCGGCACAGGATTAGCTTTTGCAGCTAACTTCTCTTGCGCCTTCTTCTTCATAGTTGTTGCGCCTTCTTTTGGTTCATCCATTGCCTGCTTAACAGCTGCTTCGTAAGCGATGCTCTTAGCTGGCTTTGGTGTTGCAAATTTGAGTGTTCCTTCAGTTCCAGGAAGACCCTTGAACTTCTGCCAATCGCCAGTGACCTTAAAGATCGCCTCTACAGCGGCAGTTGGTTGTGCTCCAACGCCGAGCCAGTACTGAGCGCGCGCTGAGTTAACTTCCATGATTGATGGTTCTTGTCCTGGAACGTAACGACCAATTTCTTCAATTGATAGACCGTTACGGGCTTTACGTGAATCTGTTACGACGATGCGGAAAAATGGTGTGCGAATCTTTCCCATGCGCATTAAGCGAATTTTTGTAGACAAAGAAGTAGTGCTCCTAAAAAGTGTGTCGTATCTAAAGCTCGTGCAGCGGGGTGCGCACTTGCTAGATCCAACTTTGGATATGGATGTTGTGGGGGTAGAGGGCCCCGCAACAGGAGGCTAATCTTGCCATTAACGCGTGCAGATACGAAATTGAGCGCTTATCCACGTTCTTCGGCGGCCCGTTTTGCAGGGTTGCCTGACTTTGACTTCTTCTTAGCCGGAGCCTGTGCCTTTTTCGAAGAAATTGGACCCGCTCCCATTCCGGCAGGCATACCCATGCCTTGCGCCATAGCAGGTGGCATCCCGCCACCATTGCGCATCTGACGCATCATTTTCTGAGCTGCTGAAAACTTATCTACAAGAGAATTTACATCTTGAACTTTACGCCCAGCGCCGAGAGCGAT
>CAXNDQ010000007.1:0-20707 GCA_964201275.1 Candidatus Planktophila sp.
GATACAGAAGCTACGCTGCATGAACGCATTAAGATTGTGGAAAGACGTCTCTATGTTGCAACGCTGCAGCAACTTCTAACTAATCTCGTGAGGTCCTGATGGCAGATCGCAAACCTATTCGGCGTGCACTCGTCAGCGTTTACGATAAAGATCGCTTACTCGAGCTTGGCGCTGCCCTAAGTAAAGCTGGAATAGAAATCATCTCCACCGGCTCAACTGCTAAAACTTTGCAGGGATCAGGAATTGCGGTCACAGAAGTTAGTGAATACACCGGCTTCCCAGAAATTATGGGCGGCCGAGTAAAAACTCTTCACCCTAAGATTCATTCTGGAATATTGGCCGATCAAGATAATCCAGATCATTTGCAGGCTATCGCCGATTTAGATATCGCACCGTTTGATTTGGTAGTCATAAATCTTTATCCATTTGCACAAACGATCGCATCGGGTGCTGCATATGCCGAATGTATTGAGCAGATTGATATCGGCGGTCCATCTATGTTACGGGGCGCCGCCAAGAACTACGGTTCGGTAGCCGTAATTTCCAAAGTTTCCCAATATGACGCCTTATTTGCCGCAATTGACGTTGGCGGAACCACTCTCGAGGAACGCCGCAACTTTGCTCTCGAAGTTTTCCGCACCACAGCGGAATACGATTTAACGATCGCAAGTTGGCTGGGAACTCAAATAAGTATGGATATCCCAGATTGGTTTGGCTTAATTTGGAAGCGAGATTCATCGCTACGTTATGGAGAAAATCCGCATCAGAGCGCCGCTATTTATCGCGGTGGACCTCCCGGAATCGTTAACGTTGTGCAAAGCCATGGCAAAGAGATGTCATTTAATAATTACACCGATGCCGATGCAGCCTGGCGTGCGGCCCTTGATCACACAGATCCTTGCGTTGCGATCATCAAGCACGCCAACCCTTGTGGCATTGCAACGGGTGCCGATATCGCTTCAGCATATTTAGCAGCGCACGCATGTGATCCAGTTTCAGCTTTTGGTGGTGTAATCGCGGCAAATCGCAAGGTTACTGTTGCTATGGCGGAACCACTTTCGCAAGTCTTTACCGAAGTAATTATTGCTCCAGAATATGAGCCAGCCGCGTTAGAAATCTTAATGAAGAAACCTTCAATACGTATTTTGACTTGTCCGAATACCAAACTTTCGCCGTTGGAAATTCGCCCAGTATCAGGTGGAGTGTTACTTCAAAATACCGACAAGATTGATGCCCCTGGTGATGATTGTGCAAATTGGAAGCAAGTTACTGGCGAAAAAGTTTCGCAAGAAGTCCTAGCGGATCTGCAATTTGCTTGGCGTGCAGTGCGCGCCGTTAAGAGCAACGCGATCTTGTTGGCTAAGAACGGTGCAGCAGTTGGTATAGGAATGGGTCAGGTAAATCGCGTTGACTCTGCACGTCTTTCCATAGACCGTGCGGGAGAGCGAGCACAGGGCAGCGTTGCTGCTAGCGATGCCTTCTTCCCATTTGCTGATGGCTTACAGATTTTGATCGATGGCGGAATAACCGCTGTTGTTCAGCCAGGTGGGAGCGTGCGCGATGAAGAAGTAATCGCAGCGGCAAATTCTGCAGGAATAGCTATGTTCTTCACTGGAACACGACACTTCTCGCATGCGTAACTTCGCTTGCTACGAGCGCTTCTAATAGGATCAAGCATATGAGCGCAACAATTCTGGATGGCAAAGCTTTAGCGGCCTCCATTAAGCAGGACCTTTCTGCGCGCGTTAAAGAACTTAAGGGCAATGGAGTTACACCGGGCTTAGGAACAATCTTGGTGGGCGATGATCCAGGGTCGCATTCTTATGTTGCTGGGAAACATCGTGACTGCCAGGAAGTCGGAATCACTTCTATTCGTATTGATTTAAAAGCAGATACTTCTGAATCTGATGTTCTAGCCGCAATAAAAGATTTGAATTCAGCTAAAGAATGTTCTGGCTATATTGTGCAACTTCCCTTGCCACACGGAATAAACACCCAGAAAGTTTTGGAAGCGATTGATCCAGCAAAAGATGCCGATGGATTACACCCGATGAATTTAGGAAGACTTGTGGCAGGTTACGCCGCTCCTTTGCCTTGCACTCCTCGTGGCATTGTTGAATTAATTAGCCATTACAAAATTCCATTATCGGGAGCAGAGGTTGTGGTCATTGGTCGCGGTTTAACTGTCGGCCGGCCACTCGGTCTCTTGCTAAATCGTAAGCAAGAAAATGCAACAGTTACCCTGACTCATACTGGAACTAGGAATTTAACCGCACACACTAAACGCGCAGATATCATCGTGGCAGCTATTGGCAGCCCACATTTCTTAAAAGCTGGAGATATAAAGAGCAGCGCCACTGTTCTGGATGTAGGAATTTCACGAACTGGCGCTGGATTAGTAGGCGACATTGATCCTGGCGTTTTAGATGTAGCTGCTTACGTTGCACCAATGCCAGGAGGCGTAGGCCCAATGACCCGAGCGATGTTACTGACGAATGTGGTTGAATCTTGCGAAAGATAAATCTGCTCGGAGTGCGACTTGCCTACTTAATGATCGCCGGAGGCTTTCTTGCAGGGGTGTTTTCATATGTTCGGCTCGGCTCAATTGCGATCGCAATTGGTATGAGCGTCATCACTATCGCGCATTGGGAATCAGGGAAAAGTGGCAAAATTGAGCGGTATTTAGCGCTGGGGATCGCGTTGGCGCTATTTGCGGTGGCAATTTCGCTACCGCGCGGGTTGTAGAGTTTATCTTGACGTCAAGAGAAAGAGTTACCCATGTCTAAGAAAGTAACCGTTGTAGGCGCAGGATTTTATGGATCAACTACCGCACTCCGTTTAGCCGAATACAACATCTTCGACACAGTAGTCCTTACAGATATTCTCGAAGGTAAGCCTGAAGGCCTAGCCCTAGACATGAATCAATCTCGCGCAATCGAAGGTTTTGAAACAAAGATTATTGGCGCAACAACAACTGCTGATGGTGCTGGCTATGAAGCAACGGCAAACTCTGATGTAGTTGTCATTACTGCAGGACTGCCGCGCAAGCCTGGTATGAGCCGAATGGATTTGATTGGCGTAAATGCCGGAATCGTTCGTGGTGTCGCTGAAAACATCGCAAAGCATTCTCCAAATGCAGTAATTATCGTGGTCTCAAATCCACTTGATGAAATGACTGCGCTGACTCAGATTGCAACCAATTTTCCAAAGAATCGCGTAATGGGCCAAGCAGGAATGCTGGACACTGCTCGCTTCACTAACTTTGTTGCTGAAAAACTAGCGGTACAGGTTTCGGCCGTAAAGACTTTAACCCTCGGCTCTCACGGCGACACAATGGTCCCAGTTCCAAGTCGCTGCACGGTAAACGGAAAGCCACTTACAGATCTGCTTTCACAAGCTGAAATTGATGAACTAGTTGATCGCACTCGTAATGGTGGCGCTGAAGTTGTTGCGCTACTAAAAACTGGTTCGGCTTACTACGCACCATCTGCTGCAGCAGCGCGAATGGCCAAAGCAGTTATCGAAGATTCTGGTGCTGTGATGCCAGTGTGTGCATGGGTCGATGGCGAATACGGAATCTCTGGCGTTTATCTCGGTGTAGAAGCTGAGATCGGCCGTACCGGAGTGAAGAAAGTAGTTGAAACCAAACTCACTGATTCAGAACTTACTGGCTTAAAAGAAGCTGCTGAAGCGGTTCGCGCCAAGCAGGCAGATGTACAAACACTTTAATATCGAAGGCAATTAACGAGACAAAGGGCCCAAGGGAAGAAGATATGAGCAAAATCAAGGTAACAGGAACCGTTGTTGAGCTAGATGGCGATGAGATGACCCGCATTATGTGGCAGTTCATCAAGGATTCCTTGATCCTTCCTTACCTAGATGTGAACCTTGAATATTACGACTTGGGCATGGAACATCGTGATGCAACAAATGATCAAGTAACTATTGATTCTGCGCACGCTATCCAAAAGCACGGTGTCGGCATCAAATGCGCAACAATCACACCAGATGAAGCTCGCGTTGAAGAATTTGGTCTTAAGAAGATGTGGAAATCTCCTAACGGAACAATCCGCAATATTTTAGGTGGCGTTATCTTCCGTGAACCAATCATTATTTCTAACGTTCCCCGTTTAGTCCCGCACTGGACGAAGCCAATCGTTATCGGTCGCCACGCTTTCGGTGATCAATACCGTGCTACAGATTTTAAAGTCCCTGGTCCAGGGACGTTAACAATTTCCTTTGTCCCTGAAAATGGATCAGCCCCAATCAATACTGAAGTTTACAAATTCGAATCTTCCGGTGTGGCTATGGCCATGTATAACGTTGATGAATCAATTCGCGACTTTGCCCGCGCATCACTCAATTACGGACTTCTTCGTAAATACCCGGTTTATCTCTCTACAAAGAACACAATTCTTAAGGCCTACGACGGCCGCTTCAAAGATATCTTTGAAGAAATCTACCAAGCAGAATTTAAAGCGCAGTTTGTTGCTGCTGGAATTTGGTATGAGCATCGCCTAATCGATGACATGGTTGCTATGTCACTTCGTATGGAAGGCGGATACGTTTGGGCCTGTAAAAATTACGACGGAGATGTGCAATCAGATACCGTCGCGCAAGGTTATGGCTCACTTGGCTTAATGACATCAGTGCTAATGACTCCAGATGGAACGATCTGCGAATCAGAGGCGGCTCACGGAACAGTTACTCGCCATTACCGCGATCATCAAGCAGGTAAAGCAACTTCAACAAACCCAATAGCTTCAATTTTCGCTTGGACTCAAGGCTTAGCCCACCGCGCAAAGTTGGATGACAACGCCGAATTAGCCACGTTCTGTGAAACTCTTGAGCGAGTCTGTATTGAAACTGTTGAATCAGGCAAGATGACTAAGGATCTCGCGCTCTTGATTTCCAAGACTGCACCTTGGCAGACCACGCAAGAATTTCTCAACTCAATCGACGAAAATCTGAAAGTTGCAATGGCCTAATAATGATCAATAACCAGCCTGGTGCGATTGCCCTTGTTGGTTCTGGTGAGTATTTACCACAAGCACAAGCGCTCGAAAGTGAGCTCTTGCGCTTAGGTATTTCTAGAGGAAAGACCAATACATTTATTCAAATACCGACAGCCGCCGGAAAAGAAGGCGCTGATCGATTAGATTTCTGGAAATCTCGCGGAGCAGATCAAGGAACGCGAATTGGCTGTGAAGTTAAATACCTACCAGTCCTCACTCGCGAAGATGCGCATAATCCGCAATGGATAGCAGATGTTAAAGATGCTGGCTTAATTTATTTTTCTGGGGGAGATCCAGTTCATTTAGCAGACATATTTCGTGATACTCCTATGTGGTCAGCAATTGTCTCGGCCTGGAAGTCTGGCGCTTCACTTGCAGGATGCTCGGCTGGCGCAATGGCCTTCGGTGGCAAAATTATTGGTATTCGCCGCTCACATGTAAGCGAGGGACTTAACTTATTACCCGATATCGAAGTGATCCCGCACTACGACAAATTTTTGGGATGGTTACCTGATCGAGTGAGTGCAGCGATAATTCGCCAAGATGCAGACGCAACGCTAATCGGCATAGATGAAGATACTGCCTTGGTATTTACAGATGCTTGGCGCAAATATGGTCCAGGGAAAGTCCACGTTTTAAGAGGAAGTCTTGAGTTTTCTTAACTTTTACTTTAAACGCTCTCCAGTTGAAGAGTTAAATAGGTGAACCGAATTTGCCGCAGCAGCAACAGTTATCGTTTCACCCGGCTTAGGTGGATTTTTCGGATCCCAACGAACAATTACTTGCGCGCCTTCATCATCGGCTAGTGCAAATTTAACTGAAGCATCAGCAGGTCGGCCATAAACAAATGCATCTGCACCGAGCTCTTCAACTACTTCTACTACGACCTTAAATCCGGTTGCTGCAGGTGCGAAACCTTCGGGACGGATACCAACAGTTACAGAGCTACCGGCAGATCCTGGAACATCGATTGCGAGATCACCAAGAATTGCTTTGCCACCACTGACGGGAGCAGAAAGCAGATTCATTGCAGGAGATCCGATAAAGCCAGCAACGAAAGCATTTGCTGGGCTTTCGTAGAGATTACGTGGGGTATCTACTTGCTGAAGAAGACCATCTTTAAGAACTGCAACGCGATCACCCATTGTCATCGCTTCAACTTGATCGTGTGTTACATAGACAGTTGTGATTCCTAGGCGACGCTGCAGCGCAGCGATCTGTGTACGAGTTGCAACGCGCAACTTCGCATCAAGGTTTGAAAGAGGTTCATCCATAAGGAAAACCTGTGGCTCGCGAACAATTGCGCGGCCCATTGCAACGCGCTGACGCTGTCCACCGGAAAGAGCTTTTGGCTTGCGCTCTAGGTATGGTTCAAGGTCAAGCAACTTCGCTGCTTCATTAACGCGCTTATCGCGTTCTTCTTTGGCGACTCCGGCAATTTTTAATGCGAAGCCCATGTTTTCTGCAACAGTCATATGTGGATAAAGCGCATATGACTGGAAGACCATTGCGATATCGCGATCTTTTGGTGCGACATTTGTTACATCGCGGTCTCCAATTAGAATTCGACCTTCGTCAACTTCTTCAAGTCCTGCCAACATACGAAGTGATGTGGACTTACCGCAACCTGATGGACCAACAAGAACTAAAAACTCACCATCATTAACAGTTAGATTTAACTTGTCGACTGCAGGCTTGGTAGTGCCTGGATATATACGTGTAGCGTTTTCGAATACAACTGATGCCATGACAGATACTTCCTTCTCCGGGCAGGTACGTGCCCGACGGTCCGAGGATGAAGGTGCTAGCCGGGTGGCTAGGCTGGCTTAGGGTATTGCAATTCCCCAGAATTCGGGAATAGGGCTAAACCACGCTCATTTTTGCTATCAAGGCTCGGCGCAATCACCAAAGGAAGTAGAATTTGAGACCTTATGGACCCATACCCGATTGGTTCGTTGCTGGGCGATCTAGCCACAGTAGCGGGCCTTATCTTGCTCGGCTCACTCTTTGTTGCAGCCGAAATTGCACTTATCTCACTTCGTGAAAGCCAGATCCGCCAAATCTCATCTAGAGGTAAACGTGGCGCAAAAGTGGCAAAGCTGGCAAGCAATCCAAATCGCTTCTTAGCCGCAGCGCAGGTTGGTGTTACGGTCTGCGGATTTTTATCGGCGGCTCTCGGAGCGGAAACACTCGGAGTTTATGTAATTCCACAACTTGTTGAATTAGGGCTAACTGATGATGTTGCAAATGTAACTTCGCTTGTTGGCATAACCCTTGTAATTGCCTATTTCTCTCTAGTTTTTGGCGAGCTAGTTCCGAAACGTTTAGCGCTTTTTCGTACCGAAGAGATTGCTCTTTGGAGTTCTGGGGCAATTGATTTCACAGCCAAGTTCTTTCGTCCGGTTATTTGGCTGCTATCTCGCTCTACAGATTTCGTAGTTCGCGCATTCGGAGTTGATCCCAAAGAACAGCGCAGCCAAATGTCAGAAGAAGAGTTGTTAGATCTGGTCAGCGGCCATGCTGCGCTAACCGCCGAAGAGCGCGATATCGTGGAAGAAGTCTTCAACGCATCAGAGCGCCAAGTGCATGAAGTTATGGTGCCGCGCACTGAAGTAGATTTCATGGACGCCTCGCTAACAGTTGGTAAGGCGATCGCGCTCGCCGTCGATCGCGCACATTCTCGCTATCCAGTAGTTCGTGGTTCTACCGATGAGGTAATCGGATTCATCCACGTTCGTGATTTATTGGATACATCGCTAGTAAGCGCGGGCGGAAAGATTCAAGAACTTGTCCGTAACATAATGTTCTTGCCTGGAACAAAGGGAGTACTTCCCGCACTCACCGAAATGCGTAACCAGCGCCAACATCTTGCAATTGTGCTAGACGAATAGGGTGGCACTGATGGCATTGTGACTTTAGAAGATTTAGTTGAGTGCCTAATCGGTGATATTAAAGATGAATACGACAGCGATGACGAAGAGGTCTCGCAGCAAGCACGAACCGGTGATTTTGAAGTTGATGGGCTGATTTCTCTAGATGATCTGCGGGATCAAACTGGGATAGATATTCCAGATGGTCCCTACGAAACCGCTGGTGGATTTGTCATGCACTTCTTAGGGCGGATTCCAGTTGTTAATGATGTGGTTGGCATAAACGGTATTCGTATCACCGTTTTGACCATGGAAGGTAAGCGCGCAGGGCAGTTACTGATATCGCGTAATTAGCGATCCGTGCGAGAATAGCAACATGTCCAAGCGCATCCTTTCCGGCATTCAGCCGACGAGTGACTCGTTCCACCTGGGAAACTACCTGGGTGCGCTAAAGCAGTGGGTCGAACTTCAAGAGGGAAATGATGCCTTCTACTGCATCGTAGATTTGCACGCTCTTACAGGCGAAATTGATCCCGCACTTTTGCGGAAGAGAATTTTGACTTCTGCAGCGCAATTAATTGCTCTCGGAATCTCACCAGAGAAATCAACTCTATTTGTTCAGTCACACGTCGCCGAACATAACCAACTCGGTTGGATTATGGAATGTATCGCTGGCTTTGGCGAGGCTAATCGTATGACGCAATTTAAAGATAAATCCGCTAAGGGTGGTGCAGATTCAGCTCGAGTTGGCTTATTTACATATCCGATGTTGCAAGCTGCCGATATTCTCTTGTATCAAGCACATTGTGTGCCAGTCGGCGAAGATCAAAGACAACATATTGAATTAACCAGAGATTTAGCAACTCGCTTTAATACCCGCTTTGGAGAAACTTTCCGTATTCCTGAAGGATACATTCTTAAATCTGGTGCGAAGATTTATGACTTGCAAGAGCCGACAAATAAGATGAGCAAATCATCTGGTTCGGCCGCAGGTGTCCTGGAAATTATGGATACTCCAGAAGCGAACGCCAAGAAGATTAAGAGCGCAACTACCGATGCGGGTCGAGAAGTTAAATTTGATGAAAAAGAGAAACCAGGAATAAGTAACTTACTCACAATTCATTCAGCGCTTTCAGGTAAGAAAATTAGCGAGCTAGAGAATGAGTTTGCCGGCCAAGGTTATGGCGATTTCAAAGGAGCGGTTGCTGAAGTTGTAGTGGAATATCTGCGTCCAATCCGTGCCAGTGCCCTGGAACTGTTGGAAGATGAGCACCACCTCGTTCAGATTCTGCACTCGGGTGCCGATAAGGCGCGTACTGTGGCAAGCGCAACAGTCGCGCAAAGCTATAAGAATCTAGGTTTGGTTCTCTAATGAAATTTCGATCCAGTGTTTCAGTAATTGCGCTAGTCCTTGCCGCGGTAGTTATTGGCCCCACACCAGCTAACGCTGCGAACAAAATTTGCATTGCATACGACACTGGCGGACTAGGTGATCTTTCAATTAACGATGCCACCTTGGCGGGAGTCAAGAAAGCTCAAACCCAATTAACTTTTACCTTTGAAGGCGTTGTAACCGATGGCACCGCCGCTGATCGAGTTAAACGCCTGCGCAGTTTGGTGGGTAAGAGTTGCGAAGTGATCATCGCCGTGGGTTCTGAGTATAAGAAGTCGGTAGATCAGGTCGCTACTGAATTTCCAGCGACCCAATTCGCAATCATCGGAGATGCTTCAATCCCATCACTAAATGTAACTTCAATTGTGTTTGCTGATGTGCAAGGTGCTTTCTTGGCAGGATTTACTGCGGCCTTAGCAAGTAAGACTGGAAAAGTCGGGATGATTACTACGCCATCTTCTGCCGATATATATCAGAATGGTTTTTTGGCGGGCGTCACAGCCAGTAAAAAGAAGGTTAGAGCATTTGTTAATTACACTGCGACAGACCTAGATATTGCTAGCAGCGCCCTAATTAAAATGGGAATTGATGTGATCTACACAGCAACTTCGGGCTCAGCCGACGATGCATTCGAAGCGATTGTGAAAGCAAATACAGCTAAAAATCGCAAAAAGAACGCTAGCGATGTCTTCCTAATTCTTACAGAACCGGATTTGTATTTAACGGTTACTCCAAATACATCTAAGTACTTGATTGCTTCTGTGATTAAACGTATCGATAGCGCAGTCTCAGATGTTATTAGCGCTGCCGTAAACGATAGACCGATATTTGACGAACTCGATGCCAAAGCTGGAATCTATGGTCGTCGCTACACAATTTCTGATAAAGGAATTGAAATTGTTCTCAAGTCAAAAGCTCTAGGGACGCAGGCTGCGGTCATAAATGCAGCGGCGGTTGCGGCATATGCACGTTGATTGGGATTTGCTTAAATCTCACGCAGTAACTGCGATGAAACAAGCCTATGCGCCATACTCTAAATTTCCTGTGGGCGTCGCAGCGCTAGTTGATGACGGTCGAATAATCTCTGGCTGCAACGTGGAAAATGCGAGTTACGGCCTTACTTTATGTGCAGAATGCGGCCTAGTTTCCACGCTTATTAATTCTGGCGGCGGACGACTAATCGCCTTTACCTGCGTTGATATCTCAGAGAATTATCTAATGCCGTGCGGACGTTGCCGCCAGCTTTTGCAAGAACATGGTGGTTCGAATTTACAGTTAATGACAGATAAGGGCATCAAACCATTATCAGAACTTTTACCTTGGGCATTTGGCCCCGAAGAGATTGATAAGCGACTTGAATAGTAACGCTAATTCTGGGATTGAACCTTTTGCAGCTGTTGAGATAATTGCCGCTAAACGCGATCGCAATGAGTTAAGCGATAAACAAATTGACTGGACTGTAGACGCTTACACACGTGGTGTTATTGCGGACGAACAAATGTCTGCGCTACTTATGGCTATTCTTCTAAATGGAATGAATTCACGTGAAATTTCTCGTTGGACAAATGCCATGATCAACTCTGGCGAGAGAATGAATTGGTCTGCACTAGATCGACCAACTGCAGATAAACATTCGACTGGCGGCGTCGGCGATAAAATTACTCTTCCACTTGCACCGCTTGTTGCTGCCTGCGGGGGAGCAGTTCCTCAACTTTCTGGTCGCGGGTTAGGCCACACTGGCGGAACCTTAGACAAACTTGAATCGATTCCCGGCTGGCGCGCTTCACTATCAAATGATGAGATGTTAAGAGTGTTGCAAGATACCGGTGCTGTAATTTGTGCTGCAGGAGCAGGGCTCGCACCGGCCGATAAAAAGTTATATGCGTTGCGAGATGTGACCGCCACAGTTGAAGCAATTCCGCTAATTGCATCTTCAATCATGTCGAAGAAGATCGCTGAAGGCACTTCTGCGCTAGTTCTTGATGTTAAGACTGGTAGTGGAGCATTTATGAGTGATCCCGCTAAAGCAGGAGAGCTTGCGCGCACTATGGTGCAGTTGGGCCTTGATGCTGGAGTTAATACGCGCGCACTCGTGACTGCGATGGATGTCCCGCTAGGCCTCACCGCCGGAAATGCCCTTGAAGTACGCGAATCTATTGAGGTTTTAGCCGGTGGTGGACCTGCCGATGTTGTTGAGTTAACGATTCTGCTGGCGCGAGAGATGATCGATGCCGCCGGAATCGTAGGAAAAGATCCAGCAGATGCGCTTAAAGATGGATCGGCTATGGATCATTGGAAACGAATGATTTCTGCGCAAGGCGGTGATCCCAACGCCAAACTTCCTGTTGCACAAGAACAGCATGTGATTACAGCGACTGAATCTGGAATTATGACGAAGATGGATGCAATGAAAATTGGCGTATCAGCGTGGCGCTTAGGAGCAGGTCGTTCAAAGCAAGGCGAAAAAGTTCAACCCGGTGCAGGAATTGAAATGCATGCAAAACCTGGGGATTACATCAAAAAAGGTGATGTGCTGTTGACTTTACATACGGATGAGCCCGCCAGATTTGATCGTGCAGTTGAAATATTGTCAGGTGCAATTGTTATTGAAGAAAATGGCAAGGTAGATCGTCTGCCCCTAATTGTTGAACGGATTACCGGATGAGTACATTAGCTAAGATTCCTACGCCAGCGCAGATTAAGCGTTTACCAAAAGCGTTGTTACACGACCACTTAGATGGTGGACTTCGTCCCCAAACAATTATTGATATTGCAAAAGAGATCGGGCACGAACTTCCAAGTTACGACGCCGTCGAACTAGCAGAATGGTTTCGGGCATCTTGTGACTCTGGATCGTTGGTGCGTTACCTTGAAACGTTTGCACATACTGTCGCAGTAATGCAACGCCGTGAAGATATTGTTCGTGTGGCACGTGAGTGCGCAGTTGATCTAGCGCGCGATGGCGTTGTTTATGCCGAGGTACGAATGGCTCCGGAACTTTTAACCGAAAAAGGTTTAACTCTTTCTGCGGCGATAGAAGCGATATTAGAAGGTTTTAGCGCTGGAGAAAAAGAAGCGAAAACTGAAGGAAACACTATTCGCGTCACCTTGCTACTTTGCGGAATGCGCCAGAATCAACTCTCCCAGGAAGTGGCTGAATTAGCCGTTAAATACCGCGAACGAGGCGTTGTTGGCTTTGATATTGCAGGACCAGAAGATGGATTCCCACCAAGTGATCAGCTAGATACCTTTGAATATCTGCGTCGCGAAAATGCACACTTCACGATTCACGCTGGTGAAGCGTATGGACTCCCATCTATCTGGGAGGCGATTCAACTCTGTGGCGCTGAACGTCTTGGACATGGTGTGCGCATAATCGACGATATCGATTTAAACCACACCCCACCACGACTTGGAAAACTTGCCGCTTATGTTCGTGACCGCCGCATTCCATTAGAAATGTGTCCATCATCGAACATCCAAACTGGAGCAGCTGCTAATTTTGCAGATCATCCAATTGGAGATTTAGCAAAATTACGTTTCCGCGTAACTGTAAATACTGATAATCGATTAATGTCGGCAACTTCAATGAGCCGTGAAATGAGTGAACTAGTCACCGCATTTAATTGGAGTTTTCTAGATTTGCAGCGCGTTACGATAAATGCGCTGAAGAGTTCCTTTATCCCATTTGAAGAACGTTTAGCGATTATCGAAACAGTTGTTAAACCCGCTTACTTAGCGATATCTGCCGAGTAACTACTAAACCCCGATGGGATGCCAGACTGTTTTTGCTTCCATAAAGGCAAAGATACGTGTAGGTGAAACTGCGCCATCGAAACTATGAATTCGCTTTAAGTTCTCTGCTCCGGCAACCTTGAGTTCTGCGCGCTTCTTCTTGTCAATTCCAGAAATATCGAAACCATCTATATCCATATGCGAAGCCGCCCACGGAGCAAGTTCATCGTGAGATCCAGTCAAGATATTTAACACACCAGCAGGTAGATCACTAGTTGCCAATACTTCAGCGAAGGTCATCGCGGCAATGGCTGCCGATCCAGGAACCAGAGCGATTACAGTATTTCCAGAGATGATCGCTGGTGCGATTGCATCGATTAGCGCTAAGAAACTTTCAGCGGGAGCAACGGCGATAACTCCTTGTGGTTCTGGGATCGTGAAGTTGTAATAAGGGCCAGATACTGGGTTTGTAGCGCCAAAAGCCGCTGATAATTTATCGCTCCAACCGGCATACCAAACCCAGCGTTCAATCGCGGCAAGTACTTCATCGTGCGCTTTTTTTGGAGTAACTCCGCTAGCAAGAACTATTTCGTTGGCGAATTGATCGGCTCGACCTTCCAACATTTCAGCGATGCGATAGAGAATTTGACCACGGTTATATGCAGTGGCCTTCGCCCATCCGCTTTGGGCCGCACGTGCGGCAACCACGGCATCACGCAAATCTTTTCGAGAGGCAAGTGATGGGTTTGCAACAAATCCATTTTTGCTATTGGTCACTTCGTACACGCGTCCAGATTCACTACGTGGGAAAGCGCCATTTATATATAACTTATAAGTCTTCTTAACTTCTAAGCGCCGCGCTGGCTTGTTGCTTGAACTCTTCTTTGAAGTGGCCATTTACTTTCCCTCCTTCAAATATGCCGCTAAACCATGTTTGCCGCCTTCGCGACCCCAGCCAGATTCTTTATAGCCACCAAATGGGGAAGCGGGATCAAACTTATTAAAGGTATTTGCCCAAACAACACCGGCACGAAATTGCTGCGTTGCCCACAAGATGCGTGAACCTTTCTCGCTCCAGACGCCGGCTGATAGTCCAAACGGTGTGTTATTTGCTTTCTCAATCGCTTCTTGTGGAGTGCGGAAGGTAAGGATTGAAAGTACGGGACCAAAGATTTCTTCGCGGGCAATGCGATGGGCCTGTGTTACGCCGGTAAAGATAGTGGGTGCAAACCAGAAGCCTTTGGCGGATAAATTACAAGCTGGGCTCCAGCGTTCTGCACCTTCTGCATCGCCAGCCGATGTTAACTCCTGAATCTTGCTTAATTGTTCGCGGGAGTTTATTGCACCAAGATCAGTATTCTTATCTAGCGGATCACCTACGCGGATTTTTGCCATCCGCACTTTGAGTTTTTCAATTAGCTCATCAGCAATACCTTCTTGCAGAATTAATCGAGAGCCGGCGCAACAGACGTGGCCCTGATTGAAAAATATGCCGTTAACAATGCCTTCTACCGTCTCATCCAGGGGAGCGTCATCAAAGACGATATTTGCGCCTTTGCCACCTAATTCGAGTGTTGCTTTCTTATTTGTTCCAGCAATTGCGCGGGCAATCTTCTTTCCCACTTCAGTGGAACCAGTAAAAGCAATTTTATGGATACCCGGATGGTTAACGATTGCAGCGCCAGTTGATCCATCCCCAGTGACAATATTCACCACGCCATCTGGAAGTTCGGCCTGCTGGCACACTTCTGCGAATAACAGAGCAGTCAGCGAAGTAGTTTCTGCAGGCTTCAAGACCACGGTGTTACCAGTTGCTAAAGCAGGTGCAACTTTCCAAGCGAGCATAAGCAATGGAAAGTTCCAGGGGATTATCTGTCCAGCAACTCCATGTGGTTGTGGCGATTTCCCAAGGCCCGCGTAATCTAATTTATCTGCCCACCCTGCGTGATAAAAGAAATGTGCTGCAACTAGTGGAATATCAATATCTCGAGTTTCGCGAATTGGTTTTCCGTTATCTAAAGTTTCAAGAACGGCAAATTCACGGGCGCGCTCTTGCAGAATTCGAGCGATGCGATACAGATACTTGCCACGTTCTTTGCCAGATAACTTCGACCAAGTCTTTGTATATGCTTTCTGAGCGGCGGCAACTGCCTTATCTACATCACTTGCGCCACCGAGTGAAATCTGACTTAAAACTTCCTCGGTTGCTGGATTTATGGTTGCAAAATGTTTTTTGCCTGGAACAAATTTGCCGTCGATGAAGTGGCCATATTTCGCCTTGATATCTACGATCGCACGAGATTCGGGAGCTGGTGCATATTCAAAAGTCATATTGCTAACCGTTATCTTCTCTCTTAATCGATCGTTACGTAGTTAGGGCTAGCGTAGTAGCCATCGTCCATTTTCATACGTTGCATAAGCAAATCATTAAGCAGAGCGCTGGCCCCAATCCGGAAATACTCAGGTGTGAGCCATTCCGGTCCGGCAGTCTCATTAACCAGAACTAATTGCTTGATTGCATCCTTAGTATTGCGAATTCCGCCGGCTGGTTTTACCCCGATGCGACGCTGCGTCATTTGATAGAAATCTCTAACGGCTTCCAACATCACTAATACGACCGGCGGGGTAGCTGCGGGTGCAACCTTGCCGGTAGATGTCTTGATGAAATCGGCCCCCGCAAGCATCGCCAGATAAGAAGCTTTGCGGACATTGTCATAAGTAACTAACTCGCCTGTTTCGAAGATAACCTTTAAATGAGCACGATCGCCACAAACTTCACGGATTTTTACGATTTCATCAAAGACCAAACCGTATTGCCCTGATAGAAACGCACCGCGGTCAATAACCATATCAATCTCAGCGGCTCCTGCATCTATCGCATCTTGGGTATCTTGAATTTTTACTTCCATAGATGCACGACCTGATGGGAAAGCGGTCGACACTGCAGCAACCGGAACATGCTTTCCACCAATTGCATCTAAGTGCGTGCGCGCAATTGCCACCATATCGTTGTAAACACAGATTGCACCGACACTTGGTACCGTTGAATCAGTTGGATCTGGGCGCACCGCTTTGGAACAAAGCGCACGAACTTTTCCGGCAGTGTCAGCACCTTCCAAAGTTGTTAGATCAACCATAGAAATTGCAGTGTCAATCGCCCAACGCTTGCTTGATGTCTTAATGCTTCTAGTTGCCAACATGGCTGCGCGGGCATCTGCACCGACTTGATCTACCCCTGGAAGTTGTGCGAGAAAGTGCTTTAGTGAACTCTCTGAACCGTCGACGATTCCGTAAAAACTCATGCGAGAAATTCCTTTACCGGCTGACGAAGTTGATCAAGCAACATTTGTGATGACTCTGCATCCTTCGAAATTACCTCGAGATAACACTTCATCTTCGCCTCCGTTCCGCTGGGACGCACAATCATACGGATTCCGCCATCAATCCATAGCCGTAGCCCATCGGTTGGCGGTAACCCATCTTTCGGTTCTGCCAAGTCATCAATTGATAAGACCGCTCTACCTGCAATATGGGTTGGAGGGTTTTTTCGGATCCCAGCAAGAAGCTGAGTAATTCTCGACATATCTGCCACTCGAATTGAGATTTGTTCGGTGCCGTGGAATCCGTGGCGAGCCCAAACTTGATCCAGTAGATCTAACAGAGTTAAACCTTGTGCTTTCAACTCACTCGCGATGTGCGCCAGAAGAAGTGCTGCCGATATTCCATCTTTATCATTTACTGTTTCTGAATCCACGGCATATCCGATCGCTTCTTCATAGCCAAAAGCCAAATCCTCAACCTTTGCGATCCACTTAAACCCCGTCAAAACCTCTTTAAAATCAATTGAATAATGCGCGGCAACTTTACTTAGCGCAGATGATGAAACGATTGAATTCGCAAAACTGCCCTGGCGATGCGTTCGGGCTATCCACTCGCCGAAAATAATCCCGAGTTCATCACCACGCAACATTCTCCATCCGGATTTTGGATCATTTACCGCTGCTGCGCAACGATCTGCATCTGGATCATTTGCAAGAACTAGATCAGCACCGAAATCCCTTGCTTTCTTCAGCGCTAAATCAATAGCACCTGGTTCTTCTGGGTTTGGAAATGCCACAGTTGGGAAATCAGGATCAGGCGTGCACTGTTCATCAACCAGAATCAGCGTGGAAAAACCGGCGTGATTAAAAACGCGTTGGGCAATTTCTGTACCAACTCCGTGCATTGCGGTGTAAACAATTTTTAGATCCCCGGGCTTTGTGGCAATAAGTGCGGTACGGCGAACATATTCTGAGATTAATTCTTCTTCAATTACAGTCCAAGACTTTCCGCGTGGTGTACTTGAAAGAGAGACGATTGAGGCAATTTCTTTTGCAATTAAACTATCTGTCGGAGTAATTATCTGTGATGCTGCGTAGTCAATTCCGTCTGCACTGGGCCCGATATAAACCTTGTAACCATTATCTTGTGGGGGATTGTGGCTAGCAGTGACCATAACGCCAACGTCGCACTTAAGGTATTGGGTGGCAAAAGCTAATACTGGAGTTGGAAGCGGTCGAGGTAAGACAAATACCTCAAAGCCTGCGCCCGCGAAAATTTCAGCGCTCTCATTAGTGAAATCTTCAGACCCATAACGGGCATCGCGGCCAATAACAACGCGCTGCAGTCCGCGCTCTTGCATATAAGCAGATATGCCAGCAGCGGTTCGCCCCACGACGGCGCGGTTCATACAAGAAGGCCCTGGTCCGACAGGTCCGCGCAAGCCAGCTGTTCCAAATTGCAGAAAGCCAGAGAAATAAGTTTTTAGAGTTTGCTCGTCATTTGATTCAAGCAGAGCAGATAACTCTGCGGCGGTTTTCGAGTCTGGATCATCTGCAATCCAGGCTTGAACCTCAGCCTTTAATTCTGCGTTCACTAGCACAGCCTAATGAGATTAAATCAGATTGGGAATTACAGATTTCATTAGAGCGCCCATACGAGAAGCGGCCGCTTTGCCTGCAGCGATAACTTCCTCATGATTTAGTTTTTCGCCAGTAACGCCTGCGGCAGCGTTAGTTACTAGTGAAATCGCTAGAACTTCAGCGCCAAGTGCGTGCGCTGCTATCGCTTCAGGAACCGTCGACATTCCAACTAGATCTGCACCCATCCCGCGCATCATCAAAATTTCAGCGGGGGTTTCATATGTCGGTCCACGCCAATGTACGTACACGCCTTCTTCTAAAGATGAGTCTGCGCTTTTCACAATAGCGCGTAAACGCTTGCTATATAAATCTGTTAAATCTACAAATGTTGCACCAACTAGTGGTGTGGCTGCAGTTAGCGAAATATGGTCACGGATCAAAACAGGCTGCCCAACTTGATAACTTGTATTTATTCCGCCGCACGCATTTGTTAAGAGAATTACTTTGCAACCAGCTTTAACTGCAGTGCGGACGCCGTGTACTACTGGCTCCATTCCTTTGCCTTCATATAAATGTGTACGACCTAAAAAGACTAATGCGCGAACTGACTTGCCACCATCTTTGATTTCGTAACTGCGAACTTTGCCGGAATGTCCTTCTACGGCAGGGGGCAGGAATCCAGTTAACTCTTCGGCATTGCATTCATAGACCGGATCACCAAGGGCATCAACTGCAGTAACCCAACCAGAGCCCATAACTAAGGCAATATCGTGAGAAGCAACTCCTGTTCGCTGCGCAATTTCTTTAGCAGCTTGCGTCGCGGCTGCAAGTGGGTCAGAGTAGAGAAGTTCAGTTGATGTCATGCATCAATAATGTCACAGAGCACGGTGCCACTTGCCACCGTTTCACCGATCACTGCTGTGAGGTTTGCAATCGTCCCAGATCTATGAGCAATTAACGGTTGCTCCATTTTCATTGCCTCTAAAACAATTATCAGATCACCAGCGACAACGGCTTGCCCAGCTTCAACTGCAACCTTTACAACGGTTCCTTGCATTGGGCTGGTTAAACCAGTTCCACCCGCACCACCAATTTTTGATTCTTTAGCACGATGGCGTTTAACAACAGGCTCTGGCGTATGAATTTTAACTTCAAAGCGTTTGCCATTTACTTCGGCAACAAGATTTTCAGCTGCGACTCGAGTAGTTATTGGAGCAGGCGTAAGCGCAAAAGCAGGTATCTCATTCTTAAACTCATTTTCAATGTAACTTGTGTAGACCTTAAATTCTTCAGTGAAATACGGGTCTTGCAAAATTGCACGATGGAAAGGAATTGCTGTTGCTAATCCATCAACTTCAAATTCGGCTAAAGCACGTCTAGCGCGCTCAATCGCCTCTTTTCGAGTTGCGCCAGTGACAATTAATTTAGCAAGCAGCGAGTCAAAATTTCCGCCTATGGTGTCACCGTTCTTAAATCCGGCATCTACACGCACTCCAGGACCAGTTGGTAAGTTCCATTTTGTAATCCGTCCTGGGGCAGGCAGGAATGAGCGCCCGGGATCTTCTCCATTAATTCGGAACTCGAGTGAATGGCCACGAATTATCGGATCATCAAACCCGAGACTTTCGCCCATAGCAATTCGGAATTGTTCACGGACTAAATCTATTCCCGTAACTTCTTCACTAACCGGATGCTCTACTTGTAAACGGGTATTTACTTCGAGAAATGAAATTGTTCCATCATTGCCAACTAAAAATTCGCAGGTACCAGCGCCGACATAACCCGCCTCTTTCATAATTGCTTTACTAGAGCGGTAAAGCTCTTCATTTTGCGCATCAGTTAAATACGGTGCCGGTGCCTCTTCAACCAACTTCTGATGGCGACGCTGCAGAGAGCAGTCACGAGTACTAACGACAACGGCATGACCGTGCTTATCAACCAGAACTTGAGTTTCTACGTGACGCGGTTTATCAAGGTAGCGCTCAACAAAACATTCGCCGCGACCAAATCCAGCGATCGCTTCACGAACTGCTGATGCGAAAAGTTCTGGGATCTCCTCCATTGTGTGGGCAACTTTTAAGCCGCGCCCACCGCCACCGAATGCTGCCTTGATGGCAACTGGTAATCCATGTTCTTTTGCAAAAGCAGTGACTTCTTCATGTCCGGCAACCGGATCCTTAGTACCCGCAACGAGGGGTGCGCCGGCTTTGGCAGCAATTCTGCGCGCAGAGACTTTATCGCCGAGTGCGCTAATCGCAGCGGGAGGCGGTCCGATCCAGATTAATCCAGCATCGATCACCGCCTGCGCAAAATCTGCGCGCTCAGAGAGGAATCCATAACCTGGATGAATTGCATCTGCACCAGAGGCTTTTGCTGCCGCAATAATTTTTGAAATATCTAAATATGTTTGCGTGGCTGTTGTTCCATTTAATGAAAATGCAAAGTCTGCACTCTTGGTGTGAATCGCATCGCGATCTTCTTCAGAGTAAACAGCAACGCTTTCAATTCCGTGATCGCGGCAGGCGCGAATAACGCGGACCGCAATTTCACCACGATTAGCGATTAAAACGCGCTTCATCGCATCTCCTTTACCTGTGGCCACGAATATCCAAGTTGTGACATAGCAGATCTAATAAAAGGCATTGAGATACCTACAACGTTGGTGTAATCGCCTTCAATAATTGGAATAAAGGGTGAACCAAATCCATCTAAAGTGAAACCACCGGCAACATGAAGTGGTTCTTCGGATGCAATGTAATCATCAATTTCCTCATCGCTCATCTTTGAAAATGT
>CAXNDQ010000008.1:0-20647 GCA_964201275.1 Candidatus Planktophila sp.
ACTAGCGCCCATTTTTTCATATCGCCTCCGCTATCTAAGTGCACCGTGTGCGCCGACTGGCACAACCGGGTCATTCGGTTTAATAGCTTGAAGATACTTGTACGGTTCACTTTGTGCAGGACGCTCATCTAATTCACCCTTATTGGGCCAAAGCGACATCGCGCGCTCTGCTTGGGCGGTGATAGTAAGAGATGGATTAACACCTAGGTTGGCAGTAATGGTTGACCCATCAACGATATGCAAAGTCGGATAGTTAAAGACGCGATGGTATGCATCGATTACGCCAGATTTGGAATCGCTTCCAATGACACATCCGCCAACAAAGTGCGCGGTAAATGGCGCACTAATTAGATCACCAATGTGTCCGCCGGCAATGCCGCCGTATTCATTAGCGACGTGGCGCACCGCTTCATTCGCCGCAGGAATGTAGGTCGCATTCGGGTGCTCACTGTCATTTTTGGAGGTTAACTTAAAGCCGAAAATACCGCGCTTTCCATTTACTGTCACTGAAGAATCTACATCTTGCATTACGAGTGCAATCACCGTTTTCTCGCTCCAGTGACGCACGTTAATAAGGCGCGCTAATAAGGATGGCCGAGCAATAAATTGCTTTACCCAATGCCTGCGCCGTTCTTTTCCGGTAAATCCATCGGTCATTATCGTTTGCAGCAACCCCATAAAATTACTGCCTTTGCCATAACGCACTGGCTCAACGTGGGTATTTTCATCAGGGAAGAAAGAGGATGTAATAGCAGCGCCGCGGCTGAAATCTATATCTCGGCTATTCATAAGTGCACCAGTCAGCGCTTCACTATTTGTTCGCGAAAGTTCACCCAATCGATCAGAGAGTTGCGGCAGTTTCTTTTGCTTCATCTTATGCAGAAGTTTCTGGGTATTAAATGTGCCGGCTGCAACAACTAGATCTGTTGCGATAAAAGTAGTGCCGCGAGATCCATCCCAGTTATCTGTTTTTACAGTTTTAACTTCCCACTTGCCATCGCTGCGTTCTGAAAATTCAGTGACAGTTGTCATTGGAAACACTTGCGCGCCAGCACCTTCAGCCAGCCCCAGATAATTCTTTGGCAAAGTGTTCTTTGCGTTGTGGCGACAGCCAGTCATACATTCACCGCAATTTGTGCAGCCAACTCGATCCGGACCTTTGCCACCAAAATAAGGATCACTCTCCGGCTTGCCTTCGCCTTTTCCAAAATAAATTCCGAGTGGTGCCATTTTAAATGTGTCGGCAACGCCCATTTTCTCTGCAGCAACTTTCATTGCAGCATCACTCGGTGAAAAGTAAGGATTCTCTTCTACTCCCAGCATTCGGCGCGCTTGGTCATACCAAGGCTCTAACTCACGTTTCCAATCAGTGATCTGCGCCCATTGCGGATCCTGAAAATACTTGTCGCCTGGTTGGTACAAAGTATTTGCGTAAACCAGTGAACCCCCACCAACACCTGCTCCAGCAAGAACTAAAACATCAGGTAGAAAATGAATCCGCTGAATTCCATAACAGCCAAGTTGTGGCGCAAATAGAAACTTATTCACCCGCCAAGAAGTCTTCGGAAAGTCTTTATCCGCAAATCTCTTTCCTGCTTCCAGAACCGCAACGGAATAACCCTTTTCTCGCAATCTCAGCGCTGTAACCGAACCGCCAAAACCAGATCCGATGACTACGACATCAAATTGCAGTTCTTTCGCCATTTGAGTTCACCACTTATTAAATGGCTAACTCCTCAACCGAGATACCTGTGCTTGATTCTTCACGAATGTGCCAGCTGGTTCCGTATTGCTCCAGAAGATCAAGGAAGGGCTTAGCTGCAAACCATTCCGGACCGTTTACGCCCTCGGGTTTCCAAGTTCCGTTATGTAAGAGTTCCATCGCAATTACTGGATTGATCGCGGTCTGCCAAACAACTGCTTGGTCTCCATAATTTGCCATAGACCATTGATTATCAACAACGTTGTAAATGTAACAAGCGTAAGGCTTACCGTTTTTGTCCAAACCTTTTACCAGCGTTCCTGCGCAAGTCTTACCTTTCATGCGTGAACCAAGCGTTGCTGGATCAGGAAGTGATGCCGCCAACAAATCTCGTGGTGATACTGAGTGGCCTTGAACTTCAACCGTTTCTTTACGATCTAATCCCAGCATATGTATCGTCTTTAAAGTCGTGATGAATTGTGCGCCAAGCCCATACTTGAAATTAACTTTCTTGGCATCAACTTTCTGTGGAATCAGAACAACTTCTTCGTGCTCAACGTTCACACACTCAACCGGCCCAATTCCTTCTGGAAAGTCAAAGACTTCAAGCTCGCTAAATGGTTCGGTAGTGAACCAGCCGCGACCATCTTCCCAAACCAAAGGTGGATTTAAACACTCTTCAATTGTTGTCCAGATAGAAAATGATGGTGCGAAATCAGCACCTTCAACGACAAGATTGGAACCATCCAGAACGGTAATTTCATCGATACGTGAGAAGAGATGCTCGGATGCATACTTTGCAAAGACATCGCTCATTCCGGGCTCTATGCCCATACCGACTAGCGCGTAAACACCTCGTTCGCACCAGTTCCAGTCGCGCGCAAATTGTTCATCACCCAGCTTCACACCGGTTTCAGAATTTGGGTAATGCGGATGTGGACGAGATAACGACATCGCCATATCCATGTAATTCTTATTTTCAATTTCACATGCCAAGAAGATCGGCATAACAAAGCGAGGATCCACCGCGTTAATAACGATATCTGGGTTGGCCTTACGAATTAAGGAGCGGATATCTTCTAACTCTGCAGCATTTACTTCAGCCGCTGAAAAACGAGGGTCTTTAACTCTTGCTACAGCATCTTCTGCGCGTGACAGGTGGCGATCTGCGATAACCATCGAAGTAATAAATGGACGTCGCGATGCGATATTTGCAATTGCCCTGCCAACTCCGCCTGCGCCGATAACGAGCGCTTTCATGGGTGGCCTTTCATTCTCTAATCCACACGACCGATATTGAGCGTGTTACTCCAAGGTTAGCGATAGAGATAACCTTTGCCAAGTTAAATTGATTTTCCCGTAAGTCCCCGTAGCTCAGTGGATAGAGCAACCGCCTCCTAAGCGGTAGGTCGCAGGTTCAACTCCCGCCGGGGACACAATTACCTAAAATCAACTAAAAATAATTGTGCGCTGACCAACAATAAATATGCGATCTTCCGCATAACGCTTTACCGCTTTGGCAAGAACTCTTCTTTCAATATCGCGACCAAGTGCAATCAATTCATCTGGAGTCGAAGAATGCGTAACGTGGGCAACATCTTGTTCAATGATTGGGCCCTCATCTAAATCAGCAGTAACAAAGTGTGCTGTTGCGCCAATGATCTTTACGCCGCGCTCGTGCGCTTGGTGATATGGCTTTGCGCCTTTAAAACCAGGTAAGAAAGAGTGATGGATGTTGATGATCTTTCCAGGCATAGCGTTACAAAAGTCTGCTGACAAGATTTGCATATAACGTGCCAAAACCACAAAATCAATTCCGAGTTCTTTTACCTTAGCGATCAAAACCTTTTCTTGCGCACTTTTATTTGCTGAATCAATTGGTAGATACATAAATGGAATACCGTGTGATTCAACAAGCTGCTTTAGATCTTCGCGGTTGGAAACCACCAGTGGGATTTCGATTGGAAGTTCGCCAAGTTCAAGCAAATAGATAAGGTCACGCAGACAGTGGCTCTCTTTGGTTACCAATATCAGTGCACGTGGCTTATTTGCAGTCTCGCGTATGTGCAGAGCAGGAGAGAACTTTCCTAACTCGCCGTTGAGGCTGGTTTGTGCCGCTGTCATCCCTTGTGATGTCTCAAAACGGGTACGCATTACAAAAGTATTTGTCGTGTGGTCTGTGTATTGCTGATTCTCAATAATATTTCCACCGCAATTGAGAACCGCACTAGTCATCGCATGGACAATGCCAGGTTGATCTGTGCATTGCAGAGTTGCGATGAGATCCATGCCTAAAGGATAGAGGCAGCGTCCTTTATATAGAAATTAATGCGTAATAGTGAAGCGACGTAGCGGCTTAGGAGCCCACCAATTGCTTTCACCAAACAAGCGCATTAACGCCGGCACCAACAAGGCACGAATCAGCGTTGCATCGAGAAGGACTGCAAAAGAAACTCCAAAACCCATCATCTTGATCGATGTAACTCCGCTGATCATGAAAGCTGCGAATACGACCGCTAACAGCAGGGCGGCCGCAGTAATAATGCGCGCAGAGCGTTGTAGGCCAACTGCAACAGATTCGATATTGCTCTTACCTGCCATATGTTCTTCGCGAATACGTGAGAGCAAGAAGAGTTCGTAGTCCATGGAAAGTCCGAAGACGACAACCGCAACGAGAATTACTGTGCCGGTATCTAGCGCGCCAGTGACCGTGAAATCACCAAGCAGCCACTTTAAATTTCCGTCTATAAATACCCAGGTGATCGCACCAAGAGTTGCAACTAAAGAAAGTCCATTGAGAAGCACAGCTTTAATTGGAAGAATTATTGAGCCGGTAAATATAAATACGAGAATCATTACCCAGAGTGCGATCCAGCCCAGCGCCCAAGGCAGAGTCTTCGCGATACCGTCTTGGGAATCAGTGAAGTCTGCTGCTGCGCCACCGATTAAAGTTCCATCAGGTTTTGGAATGTCGCGAATATCGTGAATAATTTTTTCTGCAGCGAGGGTGCGCGATCCCTTTGATGGGATTACTTGAATTCGTAGATCGCTTCCGTAAGTCTCAATTGGTGCGATGCGAGCGATTCCATCAACTTTTTGAACCTGTGCGAGATAAGCACTTACTTCTGACTCACGACCAACTCCATTAGGAATAACAACTTCTATGGGACTTCCTTCAAAGCCATCGAATCTTTCCAGGATCTTTGCGGCACCAATAGCAGCAGGATCACTCTTTGGCAGAACTCGGGAATCTACTTGGGCAAATGCAATATTAGTAATTGGAGCGGCCAAAATTCCCAAAACTAGAAGCGAACCAATAACAACCGGAACCGGACGGCGCATTACATTTCGCGCGGTGTGTGCCCAACGGCCATCTTCTTTTGGAGTAATTCCTGACTTGCGAACTACGCCCTTATCAATTTTATGTCCCAAGAGAGCCATAATCGCAGGCAACGGAACTAGCGCACCGATTACTGCAAGTGAAACAACGCTAACTCCGGCATAACCAAATGACTTTAAGAAGTCGAGCGGGAAGAAGATAAGCGCGCTTAGAGTTACCAGAACGGTAAGGCCGGAATAGAAGACAGTTTTTCCTGCAGAATTTACCGTTGCTACAACAGAATCCTCAACGCTCTTTCCAGAATGCAGTTCTTCGCGGAAGCGGTTGACCATCAGAAGTGCATAATCGATACCGAGTCCTAAACCAAGGCCAGTAATCAAGTTAAGTGCAAATATGCTGACGTTGGTAAAGAGAGTGAAGATGTAGATAATTAGAAATGCGCCAAGTATCGCGCTTACGCCAACGACCAGCGGCATCGCCGAAGCAACTAGTGCACCAAAGACAAATGCGAGCAATAGAAAGGTTAATGGAATAGCGATCGATTCAGCCAGCAGTAAATCTTTCTCGATCTTATGGTTGATGGCATAAGTAATCACACCAGAACCAGATGCGTAAACGGTGAGATCCCCGTTTTCTCCATCAAACTCTTCTTGAATTTTCTTGCCAATTTTCCCAAGTTGATCAAAATCATTTGAACTTAAACTTGCATAGGCGAAGAGGAAAGCGGCCTTACCATCGGTAGATTTCATAGTTGGAGCGCCGCCAGTTGACCAGAAAGAAAGTGTTTTAGAAACGCCAGGCACTTGTGAAAGCTTCTTCTCTAATGCGATTGCGGCCATTGAAATTTCTGGATCATCGACTTCTTTATCACCGGTGTCGACCACAAGAACAGCGACCGGTTCAACTACACCAAATTTTTCTGTTAGATAAGTTGCGGCTTTTGCTGACTCGCTAGAAAGGTCTGAATATCCACCTGAATCGAGTTTGCCGAAAGCGAGAGAGCCAATTCCACCGGCAGCTAAAATAGTGATCGTAAAGACAATCAATACGACTTTACTGCGGCGGACTATTAAATGACCGAGTTTCTCAAACACGCTTAGACTCCCTTATCTGAACAATGTACAGATCATAGAGCGTCTATTTGAACATTGTCAAGATTAGGGAGATACTAGGGCTATGACTACCGCCAGGGTTCGTGATCAGTATCACCACGGAGATCTTGAGGTTGCTCTCATCACAACGGCGCGTAAATTTGTTAAGAAGAATGGGCTAGAAAGTCTTTCGCTTCGCCAGATTGCTAATGAGATCGGTGTTAGCCCAAGCGCTGCTTACCATTACTTTCCAGATCGCAACTCATTGTTGGCGGCACTCGGATTCACATTATTTGAAGAGCTGGCAGATTATCAAGAGCGTGAACTTGCCAAAGTTGCAGGCGCTAGCGCTCGTGCCGCTAGAGAGCGCTTTAGAGTTTTAGGCAGAACATATTTCGAATGGGCTATTCGAGAGCCACATTTCTTTAACCTTATGTTCAGCGATTTCTGCCTAATTGAATCTTCCGTAGAGCAGACGCGAGAAGAAAATCGTGCCTATCAAACTCTTGTTAATTGCTTGGATGACTTAGTAGAAGCTGGATCAATGGATAAGAAATTGCGCGTCAGCGCCGAGCTCTTATCTTGGTCGGTCGTACACGGCACTACCAGCCTTATTGTCAGCGGACATTTGGATACAGAAGATTTCGAGCGAGCACTTGATTCTTTAGAACTAGCCCTAGGGATTAGAAGGTAGAAGATTATGAGTGAACTGTTCCCAGCAACAACTGATGACGAACGCGATCCGCACGAAGACCAAAGTGATGCGCGCCGGCGAGAAGATGAAATCAAAGCGGATAAGCCGCCACATCACGACGAGTAATTACTCAGATTTTGCAGGCGTTGCTGGTTTTGCAGGCGTTGCTGCTGAATCTGTTTTATAAAAACCCGATCCTTTAAATACGACTCCAACTGCCGAATAAACTTTACGAACTTCGCCCTTACATTCAGGGCAAACAGTCAGCGGGTCATCAGAAAAGCTTTGAAAGGCTTCGAAGGCGTGTTCACAGGCGGAACATTGGTATTGATATGTAGGCACTGTGCTCACTCCTTTCCTAAATCACATCCCTGGGGGCTAGTGGATAAGTCTAAGGAAGTGAGACTATAGAGGCGAATTGAGACCACTCTCGCAGCGAAGGCAGGTTTAAAGTGAAGCGTATTGCGGCACTTATTGGCGCAATTGGAATGTCTGTATTAATGACAGGTCCAGCCTTGGCAAATTCACTTGTTGCAACATCTCCAATCGCGGGAGCTACCTTAAAAGTTGCGCCAAGTGCGGTAACAATTTCGGTTGAGATAACACCTATGGATATGGGAAATGAAATCACAGTTACTGACCCAGCCGGACGACGCGTAGATGATGGAACTCTAACCGTTGCTGGCAACGACATCATTGTTGGAATGAAGCCAATCACCGATTCTGGAACTTACAAAGTTAGTTACAACATCATCTCTGAAATGGATGTTCCGCTGGTTGGATCCTTCAATTTTATTTTCTCCACACCGTCGATTTCTACACCGGAGGAAGTTGTACCTTCAACACCAGCGAAGGTAGAAGGAAGTGATTTCGGAACAAACCTGTTTGTTATCGGATTACTCGTTGCTTCCTTTGTTGTACTTGTCACGCTGGCACTTTACGCTCGAAAGATATTTAAAGAGCGATGACCTTTCTGGCAGCAGATCTAAATTCTGCTGGTCCACTGATTTCTTTGTTGACCACAGTTGGTAAGTTCATTTCACTTACCGCCAGTTTTGCAACGGTCGGCCTCTTACTGGCGATGGCATTTTTTCTAATCGATGATGCTGGGAAGTTATCTAAGTCTGCCCAGACGCTGCGAAATTTTGCGGCGATAACTTCACTTGTCTGGGTGCTAGGACAGGGTCTAAATATTTTGACAACCCTCGCAAACATTCTGGGAACATCGCTAACAGGCGCCCTCGATGGAAACTCGCTGCGCTCCTTTGTTTCTCAGATTGACCTTGGTAAATACATGTTTACCCAGCTTTGCCTTGCGCTGATTGTCTGTCTACTAGTTACTCGCGTTCGTACAGTTGCGGCCACTAACGCACTTCTGCTTTTATCTTTAGTTGCAGTAATCGCACCAATATTCGCTAGCCACTCCGCCTCCAGCGGTTCGCACGCTTTAGCTATTGGTTCATTAATTGTGCACGTTGTTTCGCTAACTTTCTGGGTCGGTGGGTTAATTGCAATAACAGTTCTCTCCGCTGCTGATCGGGCCGTCGCTTTACCGCGTTTTAGCGCACTGGCGCTCTGGTCGGTTATTGCAGTTGTGGCCAGCGGTAGCGCAAATGCTTGGGCTCGGCTGAATTTTCAGAGCGCTTGGAGTTCAAACTATGCCCGGTTGGTAATTCTCAAAGTGGTTATCACTGCGGTATTAATTTATTTTGGATATCTAAACCGCAAACACTTATCTGGCAAATGGCAGATCACTTTCAAAAATCTAACTCGTCTGCTAATTGTTGAAGTGAGCATCATGCTCGTTGCCGTGCTGGTTGGTTCTCGTCTATCAAATATGGCACCACCATTGCGCGCAGAAAGCGAAATCTTAGATCCCGGTTTAGCAATTGCAGGCATTGCTACCCCACCTCCACCAAATCTATGGCGCTTAATTTCACTGTACGACCCAGATGCCTTAATGATCGGCGTCTTGATTACCGCAGTCGCGTTATATATAAAAGGTGTTGTTATCTTGTCGCGCCGTGGTGATAAATGGCCCGTCGGACGCACAGTCGCATTTGCACTCGGAATTAGTTTTATAGATTACGCAACAAGTGGTGGCTTGGGCGTTTACGCTAAATTCTCATTTGAGTATCACATGGTTGCGCACATGGCTTTAGGCATGATCGCGCCAATCGGAATTGTTCTTGGCGCACCAATTACTTTGGCACTACGTACTTTGCCGCAGGGAAGAACTCAAGAAGAACGAGGCGTGCGTGGAACGCTGATCTCGTTATTGCATTCTAAGCCAGCTGGCATTTTTACAAATCCAGTTGTTATTTTGGCGCTATTTGATGGCTCACTCTTTGCACTTTATATGACGCCGTTATTTGGAAATATGATGCAATCACACCTTGGCCATTTGGTTATGAATGTACATTTTCTTTTAGCCGGAATTCTCTTCTTCCACGTGATTATTGGGATTGATCCCAACCCGAGAAAAGTGCCGCATATTGTTCGGATAGTTATCCTCTTTGCGGCGATGAGTATCCACGCCTTCTTCGCAGTAGCTTTGCTCTCAACTTCTACCGTGATTGATCAAGGATATTTTGCATCGTTACAAACACCGTGGAATCTAGATCTGCTTGCGGATCAGCGGGCGGGCGGCTCAATCGCTTGGGCGATGGGGGAAATTCCAATTTTGCTAGCGCTGGTCGCCACCTTTATTCAGTGGATGCGTGAGGATAAGCGGGAAACCAAACGCATAGATCGCAACGAAGCGCGCCTGGCTGCGATGGGTGAACCCGATGAACTTGCTCAATATAATGCCTACTTAACTTCTTTAGCGGCAAAGGATACGGAACGAAATAAATGACAACTAACGATCTGTATGCACTGCCTTCGGAATACAACGACTTACGTGCAAGCGTGCGCGCTCTCGCCGAAAACGAGATAGCACCGCATGCAGGCGCAGTCGATGAAGATCATCGCTTTCCGCAAGAAGCTGCCGATGCTCTACTTAAAGCAGGGTTAAGCGCTGCTCACGTCCCAACAGAATTTGGCGGAGAAGGTGCCGATGCACTCGCCGTAGTAATTATTATTGAAGAAGTAGCCCGCGTGTGCGCATCCTCATCTTTAATTCCCGCAGTGAACAAATTGGGATCACTCCCGTTAATGCTAGGTGGAAGTAAGGAACAGAAAGAGCGTTGGTTGCCACAATTGGCGAAGGGGAGTGGATTTTCTTATTGCCTCTCTGAATCAGAAGCAGGCTCAGATGCCTCAGCGCTAAAAACAAAAGCGGAGCGCAGTGGTGAAAATTGGGTAATAAATGGAAGTAAAAAGTGGATTTCAAATGCTGGGGTCTCAGAGTTCTACACCGTGATTGCGCAAACAGATCCAAGTAAAGGATCTAAAGGCATTACTGCATTCATTGTTGAAAAATCTGATCCCGGTGTTTCATTTGGAGCGCCAGAGAAGAAGATGGGATTTCGTGGATCCCCAACTCGCGAAGTTTATTTCGATAATGTAACTATCGGAGATGATCGCCGAATTAGTGAAGTGGGTGCAGGTTTTGCACTTGCTATGGATACGCTCGATCACACACGAATCACAATTGCTGCGCAGGCTCTAGGAATTGCGCAAGGTGCACTCGATGTTGCCGCCAAATATTCACACGAGCGCAAACAATTCGGCAAAGAAATCTTTGATTTCCAAGGAGTGCAATTTATGTTGGCTGATATGGCAATGAATATCGAAGCAGCGCGTCAATTAACTTACGCCGCTGCCGCCCGCAGTGAACGTGGTGATAAAGACCTTAAATTCTTCTCGGCAGCAAGTAAAACTTTTGCTAGCGATGTGGCCATGAAAGTAACGCAGGATGCGGTGCAAGTATTAGGTGGCTACGGATATGTTTCTGATTATCCAGTGGAACGAATGATGCGCGATGCCAAACTAACGCAAATTTATGAAGGAACCAATCAGATTCAAAGAATCGTGATGGCCCGAAATCTTCCTGCAAATTAATTTTTAAAGCGCAGCAATAAATCAGGTGTTGCGGCCGCGTTAAGCGGAATGTCAAAGTTCTCGCGAGGTAAATCTTCGCTAGAAATTTCATCGGGATGAATCAACCCAATACTCCAAGCGCTTAACTTTGTGAGAGCACGGTCATAGAAACCGCCGCCCTGTCCTAATCGATAACCAGATCGATCTATTCGAAGTGCAGGAACGATTATCAATTCAATTTTCGCAATCTCAGAAATAGCCGGTCCAACAGGTTCTAAAATATTTTTAGATAATTTGCTGGGAATTAGCTGACTGGAATCACCGCTCCACTGCACCCATTCAAGTTCGTTACCGATAATTCTTGGAAGATAGAGCGACTTTCCGTTCTTAAGAATTTCGGCATTTAATTCTTTTGTGCTGGGTTCATCCCCGTAAGATAGGTAACTTGCGATATTTGACGCTTTTGTAAATTCAAGTGAAGTCGCAAGGTAAGCAAATGAGTGATCTAGATATCTTTCGCGCCGTTCAAAGCGATAGCGATTGCGGAGATCGGCTTTCTCACTCGATGCACTCACGTAAATCCCCAATATTTGGTTGCTCAAGAAGTATTGTTGCTGATTATGTCAGACCGTATGCGCGTTGATGAGTTTCTCTCCTCTCTCATCGCGATATGCCGACCGCTGGAACCTTTCAATATGTCGCTGCTAGATGCGCACGGAGCAACGCTTGCCGAAGATATCTATGCGGGTGAACGCCTTGTTTTGAAATCTGGCTCACGTATTCGCTCTACTCAAATTGGATTAGCTGCCTCAATCGGTCGCGACAATCTCCCAACTCGCCCACACCCTCGCGTAGTCGTTCTTTCGGCAGGACCGGATTTGGTCGAGCCAGGTAAAGAGCTAAAAGAAGGCGAAGAGTACGAAACTAATTCTTGGCTTCTCACCACCGCAGTACGCGAAGTCGGTGCGGTTGCTTATCGCGTTCACACAATTCCGGATGATGAAGCGCAACTGCAGGCAGTTATTGAAGATCAATTGGTACGTGCTGATTTAATTATTATTAGCGGTGAACGCAAAGATGATTCTTTTGACTTAATCACGCGCACTTTGGCTGCGATGGGCGAGATAACAACTGTAGACATTGCAATCGAATCTAGCGGCCGACATAACTTTGGAGTTATAGGTCCGGATAAAACGCCAGTCGTTACTTTGCCAGGTGATCCGGTTGCTGCGTATATCTCTTTTGAACTATTTATCCGCCCAATGATCCGCACGATGCTCGGCGCATCGACAATTCATCGCCCATCAGTAAAAGCCAAACTTGAAAAGGCTATTACCTCGACTAGTGATAACCGTTCTTACATCCGAGCAGTACTCTCGGAAGACGGTAAATCAGTTATGCCACTGCTGGATCAAGGTTCAAGTGTGCAAGATGAGCAGACAACCCTTTCTGATGCCAACGCATTTATTGCAGTCCCTGAAGGCGATGTAAAGATCGTGGCGGGTTCAGATGTCACAGTTGTTGTACTCGAACGTCGATATATTTAAAAAACTGGATTAAATCAATGTCTGAGAATTGGCCCGTTTATCTAAACTCGGGCGAGTTAGTTCTGCGACCGCTTCGTTGGCGAGATCGCAAACGCTGGCTAAATGTTCGCAATGAAAATCGTGATTGGCTATCCGAGTGGGAGGCGACACTTCCTCAAGTGCCGGGAGAAGTCGACTCAAAGAGCCTGCCCACCTTCTTCGAAATGGTTAGTTGGCATCGCCGCGAAGGTCGACAGGGTCGTTCTTATGCGCTCGCCATCTGGCATGTAAATAGCCAAGGTAAGAATTTGATCGGGCAAATAACAATGGGCGGCGTGATGTATGGGGCCATGCGTGGTGCACACATCGGATATTGGATTGACCGCGGATATGCCAATCGTGGATTTACAACGAAAGCAGTTCAGCTAGTTACAGATTTTGGCTTTAACTCCCTCAAATTGCACCGTATAGAAATAAATATACGTCCCGAAAACTTGCCATCAATTCGTGTAGCTGAAAAAGCAGGCTATCTATTTGAGGGTGCACGACCTCGTTACTTACATATAGATGGAAGTTGGCGGGACCACGTCTGTTACGTCAAGGAAAATACTCAGGTTATTTAGCCCTCTAAATCCACAGAGTAAGCAGGGTGCTCCTCTAACCTTGGTCCATCATGGCTTCAGGAATCATCTATCTATTAATAATTGGCATGTGGGTGGCTTACTTCCTCCCACGCTGGGTCCACGATAGAAATGAATTCTCCGGAAAGAGTGTCGAAAGATATAAGAGCGCACTTCGGATAGTCGCTAGCAATTCTCCTGGCGGAAGTTCCGGTACCGGAGTGATTCATACAGATTTAGATCGTGAAGCAAAAGTTGCACAACAACTTCTGCGCCGTCGAATTATCTTCACAATTATTACAGTTTCATTCGTTATGACGATAGTGGGTGCAATTATGCAAACTCTTGCAATTTCATTTATTGGAATTCCGGTAGTGGCCTTTGTGATGTACCTGGCGAATGTTCGCCATCAGGGTAATACCGAACGCATGCAAAGACGTCGCGTGACGCAATTACATCGCAGCACTGCTGGTGTTTCATCAACCAACTTGTCCGAAGTAGTTGCTCCGAAACAAAGTACTGAACATTGGATTCCACTTACTGAACGTGAATTAACTGGAGTAACAATTTTGCCGAAAGGTAGCGCAGCAGCTCGCGGCGAATGGCAACCAAATTCTGTTCCGGTTCCAACTTATGTAAATGCCCCTAAGGCGATTGTGTCAAAGCGAGTGATCGACTTAACTACGCCTGGACAGTGGAGCGAAGAACAAGAAAGACTCGAACGTGAAGCGCTCGCCGCTGCCGCACCATCGCGCGATGAGATATTTGATCAACAACTAGCTGATGAAGCGGTCGCTCGACTTAAAGAAAATCGCGCCGCTAACGAGTAAAGGCTAAATCCACGATGGCAGCCACATACGAGCCTGCCATGACTCATAAGTGATCACATCGCCATTAAATAACGGCAAGAAATAGATGAAGTTGGCAAATATTGCTATCCCAATAACTCCAATGAATACATAGGTATTTCGACTATTTTTGAAGTGAATCAGTGCAACATAAGCACAATAAATAATTGCAAGTATTAAGAATGGCTCAAAAACGATTGCGTAGAACGAGAAAACGGTACGTTCTTGAAAGAAGAACCAGGGCAAGTATCCCGCAGTCATTCCTGCAACAATAATATTTAGCGATGGTTCATAACGTTTTTGGGCCAATGACCTAATCCAAAAACCGAAGACAACTGCAAGCGCGATTGCTCCGACCCACCATAAAAATGGCGTTCCGAGCGCCAAGACTTCCTGAGCGCAATTATCTGCACCACAGCCCTTAGGTGATTGATAATAAAAAGAAGTCGGGCGTCCCATCACTATCCAACTCCAAGGATTTGCTTGGTAGGAATGTTTTTCTACCAACCCAGTATGAAAACCTAACATCTGTGAGTGATAGTGAAAGAAAGATGTGATTACATTTGAAGCGTGATCACGAGCCCAACCGCGGTTTGATGCAAACCAACCAATCCAAGATGAGAAATAAACAGTTATAGGAACAAGTGCGTATTGAACAAATGATTTTAATGTTGGCTTTATAAGTTCGCGCCCAGTGTGCAAAGTAAATGCGCGATAAATTGCAATTGCGGCGAAGAGCGCTAAGAAATATAACCCACTCCATTTTGTTGCAACCGCCAACCCGAGGGCCAGACCTGTCCACCAATGCCAGCGCATTACAAAGAAGTAAGTAGCTAGCAACACAAAGAAAGATAAATATATATCTAGCAGAGCTGTTCGTGAATGAACTAGCGCTAAACCATCCATAGCAATAAGCGCGCCGGCAGAAATTGTTAGGAAAGCGTTTCTAAACAATCTTTGTGCGACAAGTGCAATCAAAATAACCATTACTGACCCAAGTAGAGCACCCATAAATCGCCAGCCAAACTCGTTATCTCCAAAGATCTTGATACCGAGTGCGATTAACCACTTGCCGATTGGGGGATGGACTACAAATTCAGGATCCGCACCGGTGACTTCAACGCCGTACTTCAGATAGTCACGCGCACCATCAACGTAATAAACCTCATCGAATATAAAACCTTTGGGAGTTCCCAAGTTGAGCAGCCGCAGGACGAGTGCAAATAAGGCGATCGCTCCAACGCCAATGCGGGTTTTCACATGCGTAGCGTACTGAGAGGATGTACCTATGGCTTTAACGATGGCGGCGACCCCTCTGGGAAATCCTCTTGACGCTAGCCCGCGCCTAAAAGCTGCAATCGCAGATGCAGAAATTATCGCCGCTGAAGATTCGCGTCGCTTTCATCGCTTATGTGCAGATATAGGTGTCACATTTACCGGCAAGGTAATTTCCTTCTTCGATGGAAACGAAACTGAGCGCAGTGAAGAAATTTTGCAATATCTGCGATCAGGTAAAAATGTTTTAGTAGTTTCAGATGCAGGTATGCCAACTATTAGTGATCCCGGGTTTCGTCTAGCTCGCGATGCCGTGGCTGAAAATTTAGAAGTCAAAGTTATCCCTGGACCGAGCGCACCAGTAATGGCAATTGCGTTATCTGGCTTAGCAACCGATCGCTTTACCTTTGAAGGATTTGCACCGCGCGCACTTGGCGCTCGTCAAGCAACCTTCGAAGCGTTGCGATTTGAAGAGCGCACTATGGTCTTTTTTGAAGCACCGCACCGCCTAGTTGAATCTCTGCAAGATGCCAAAGCAATCTTCGGAAATGAACGACGTGGCGCGATCTGCCGTGAAATGACTAAGACTTATGAAGAAACGATCCGCGGCTCACTTTCTGAACTCCTGCAATGGGCGGAGAGCAAAGAAGTTTTGGGTGAGATAACGCTAGTTATTGCAGGCGCTGAAGTGGGCACTGCAGAAAAATCTGCAGAAGATATGGTCGCCCGTGTGCGCGAATTTGAGGCCGCTGGAATGGACCGAAAGAGCGCAATTTCCACGGTGGCAGATGAATTCGACCTTCCTAAGCGAATCGTTTATGCGGCAGTAGTTGATGCGAATAAGATGCGCCCGTGAAGTCTTTTTATCTAACAACGCCGATTTACTATGTAAATGATGCGCCGCATATTGGCCATGCATATACAACGGTTGCTGGCGATGTTTTAACTCGTTGGCATCGCCAACGCGGTGAATCTGTTTGGTTCTTAACCGGAACCGATGAGCACGGACAGAAAGTAATGCGCACGGCAGAGCAGAACAACGTTGCGCCACAAGCTTGGGTAGATAAGTTAGTTGCTGACGCTTGGAAACCTAATTGGGCCGCGTTAAATATCGCAAATGATGATTTCATTCGCACAACTGAAACACGCCATACCGAGCGAGTACAAAAGTTTTTGCAATCGCTAAAGGATGCCGGCCATATTTATGCTGGAAAATATGAAGGTCCATATTGCGTTGGCTGTGAAGAATTCAAATTACCGGGTGATCTAATTGATGCCGACGGAGAAAAACTCTGCCCTATCCACAGCAAACCAATTGAATTAGTTAATGAGAATAACTGGTTCTTTAGACTTTCGGCTTTTGTTGAACCTCTTCTCGAGCATTACCGCACAGATCCTGATGCCTGCCAACCAGAGAGCGCGCGAAACGAAGTTGTCTCTTTCTTAGAAGGTGGAGTTTCGGACCTTTCAATTTCTCGTTCAACTTTTGATTGGGGAATTCCGGTTCCTTGGGATACTGATCAAGTTGTTTATGTTTGGTTCGACGCTTTGCTTAACTACGCAACAGCGGTGGGCTTAACCGATGCGCCAGATAGTGAAGGCGGAAAGAAATTTGCGCAGACTTGGCCAGCCGATGTTCACTTAGTTGGAAAAGATATTTTGCGTTTCCACGCAGTTATTTGGCCAGCAATGTTGATGGCGGCTGGACTTGCTATTCCGAAGAAAGTCTTCGCGCACGGTTGGTTACTCGTTGGTGGCGAAAAGATGAGCAAGAGCAAGCTCACCGGAATTGCGCCATCAGATATCACCGATCACTTTGGCGTGGATGCTTTCCGTTACTACTTCTTGCGGGCAATTCCCTTTGGCAGTGATGGCTCTTTCTCTTGGGAAGATATGTCGGCGAGATATACATCTGAATTAGCTAATGATTTTGGTAATTTGGCTTCCCGTTTAGCGGCGATGATTGAGAAATACTGTGATGGCAAAGTACCTGCAGTAGCCACAGATGCTGGTTTATCTGAAGCACTAGCCGCAACAGTGGCTAAGGCAGATGCCGCGATGGTCAAACTCGATTTCCAAGGTGGGATTACTTCCGTTATGGATTTCTGCAAAAAAGTAAATGGTTATGTAACCGAAAAAGAGCCGTGGATATTGGCTAAAGATGAAGCAAATAGAACTGAGCTAAATGAAGTTCTATACAACACCGCGGAATCTTTACGCGCACTTGCGGTTTTGTTGCATCCAGTAATGCCAGCCACAACAGAGATTCTCTGGGAAAGTTTGGGAGCAAATAAATCAATTGGTTCACTCGCTGCTCAAACGATCTCTAACGTTGCCACTTGGGGTCAGTTGCCTGAAGGAACTATCGTGACTAAGACTCCAGTGCTATTTCCGCGACTCGAGATTAAAGAGTAATTTTCTATGGCAGATCGCCACAATCGCGATATTGATCGCCCGCTGGCAACAGCGCCAAAACCTTTACCGGTACCAACTGTTGATGCCCACGCACACTTAGAAATTGTTACTGATGCTGCGCCAGATTCTGATGCAGTAAGACAGGTATTAGATGATGCCAAAGCTGCCGGCGTTGATCGTGTTGTACAAGTTGGATATTCAGCAGAACAATCTAAATGGTGCGTTGCAGCAGCGGAACATTTCAACGATCGAGTTTTAGCCGCAGTTGCACTGCACCCCAATGAAGCGCCAATTGTTGCTGATATGGATGCGGATTTAAAGATAATCGAAGAACTTGCCACTCATCCACGAGTACGTGCAATTGGTGAGACCGGTCTGGATTATTTCCGCACCCCTCCAGAACTTCGCAAACGTCAACAAGAGTCCTTTAAGTGGCATATCGAACTCGCCAAGAAAACGAACAAGGCTCTAGTAATCCACGATCGCGATTCGCACGATGATGTTCTATCTATCTTGCTTGAAGTTGGCGCACCTGAGAAAACGGTTTTTCACTGTTTCTCTGGGGATGTGGCGATGGCGAAAATCTGTCTTGATCGTGGCTACGTACTCTCATTCGCAGGAACGTTAACTTTTAAGAACGCACCCGAATTGCGTGAAGCGGTGAAATTAGTTCCTTATCAACAACTACTTGTTGAAACTGATTCACCGTTTCTAGCGCCAATGCCCAACCGTGGCGCACTTAACACCCCAGCACAGATTGCAAATATTGTGCGAGCAATGGCCGAAGAACGCAACGAAAGTGTCGGAACTTTAGCGCAAGCACTTTCTGATAACGCCGAGCGAATATTTGGCTCTTTTGCGCCAGGATCAACTCTATGACCTTGCTAGGTGCAGCGGAAATTCGCGCACTTGCCGAAAAATTAGATTTAAAGCCTTCTAAATCACTCGGTCAAAATTTTGTAATTGATGCCAATGTTTGCCGCAAGATTGTGCGCACCGCCGGAATCACTTCAACCGATATCGCTCTAGAAATTGGACCAGGACTTGGTTCACTTACTTTGGCGCTGATGGAAGAAGCAGCCAGCGTTGTGGCAGTTGAAATTGATTCTCGCTTAGCCAACCAGTTGCCAATTACTGCGGCAGCACATAGCGAACGTGCAAATAATTTAACTGTTATAAATCAAGATGCGCTGCAGTTAAAGAGTTTGCCAGTTGACCCAACGGTACTTGTCGCCAACTTGCCCTACAACGTTTCGGTTCCTGTCTTTCTTCACTTATTGGAAATTCTTCCAACGCTGCGAAGTGGCGTTGTAATGGTGCAGGCCGAAGTTGCCGATCGTTTAGCAGCGAAACCAAATACCAAAGAATATGGAATTCCTTCTGTAAAGGCTGCTTGGTGGGCTGAAGTTACTGGTGCAGGATCTGTATCACGTTCAATCTTCTGGCCGGCACCAAATGTTGATTCTAAATTGGTGGCATTTAAACGGCGAGAAACTCCAGGTAGCGAAGAGCTGCGTAAAGAAGTCTTTGCAATAATCGATCTGGCATTTGCACAACGCCGCAAGATGTTACGCGCCGCACTGTCATCGCGTTACGGGGGATCTGGCGCTGCCGAAGCGCATTTAAGCGCCGCCGGAATTGACCCAACGCTGCGTGGTGAATCGCTAGATATTCATAGTTTCTGCAAAATCGCGCAACAAGGTTTAGAGTCATAACGTGCCAGCTTCATCCAATTCATCCGTAACGGTGCGCGTTCCTGCCAAAGTTAATTTGCAATTGGCAGTTGGGCCACGCGAAGCAGATGGATTCCATAATTTAGTTACTGTTTTTCAAGCGATCTCAATTTATGATGATGTGACCATTACTAAAACAACTCCTGGTTCAGGAATAACCATTGCAATTACTGGTGATCACACCCACGGAGTTCCGGCAGATTCGACGAATTTAGCGGTGAAGGCTGCGCAATTAATTGCTGATGATTATGACTTTGCAGTTGATATCCATATAGATGTTGTTAAATCGATCCCAGTTGCAGGCGGGATGGCTGGTGGCAGCGCGGATGCCGCCGCAGTAATTGTGGGGCTAAATGATTTATATAACCTAGAAATGTCACGCGAAGAGATGTTGGAATTTGGTGCACAACTAGGCAGCGATGTGCCTTTTATGATCACTGGCGGCACAGCAATTGGCCAAGGTCGCGGCGATCAGTTAACGGCAGCGCTATCACGCGGTACCTATCACTGGGTATTAGCGCTTTCTACAGTTGGACTTTCTACACCTGCGGTTTATCAAGAGTGTGATCGTTTACGTGCTGGCTTAGATATTGCTGCGCCACAAACTAGCGATGCACTTATGCAATCACTGCTTGCCGCAGATCCAAAGGCGGTTGGCTTGGCGCTACAGAATGATCTGCAATCGGCAGCATGTTCGTTACGCCCTGCGCTGACATTGGTTTTAGATGTTGGTGAAGAGTACGGAGCACTTGGCGCAATAGTTTCCGGATCTGGACCGACTGTTGCATTTTTAGTCGGCGATGAAGAACAAGGTTTAGATCTCGCCGTTGCACTTACATCAAGTGGCGTTGTCGGAAGTGTGGCTCGAGCTTATGGCCCCGTGCCCGGAGCGAAAGTTATTTAGCTTTCTTCTAAATGTGCGGCCAGCACGCTTAATAAATCAGCGAGTGCAACCCGTTGTTCGCGAGTAAGCCCCTTTAATAAATCCCGTTCGTGTTCTAGCAACCCATCAAGTGCTTTATCTACTGCGCGCATTCCAGATGCAGTTAACGTAACAAGAGAGCCGCGACCATCATCTGGATCTGGTTGACGCGTTATCAACTTTAATTCTTCTAAGCGATCTAAACGATTTGTCATTGTTCCGCTGGTAACAAGTGTTTCCTGCATCAATATGCCGGGGGATAGTTGGTAAGGATCACCCGCGCGACGCAGCGCAGCTAAAACGTCAAAGCCCCACGTTTCCAAATCCGCGAACGCGTCACGCCGTGCGATATCTAGATTGCGCGAAATACGAGAGATGCGACTTAAAACAGCAAATGGACTTAGATCAAGATCAGGGCGTTCGCGCTTCCAGGCCGCAATTAGGCGGTCTACTTCATCGCGATTAGCGCTCATAGAGGTAAAGGCTAGCGGCGATAA
>CAXNDQ010000009.1:0-20004 GCA_964201275.1 Candidatus Planktophila sp.
GGTAATTACTTCCGCGGCGCCGAACTGCAACAAGTTGGAATGGATCGCGCCCGCGCTGACTACATGGGAATGCTCGGAACAGTTATGAACTGTTTAGCTCTCCAAGATTTTCTTGAAAAAGAAGGCGTTGATACTCGCGTGCAAACAGCAATCACAATGGGTCAAGTTGCTGAGCCATATATTCCGCGTCGCGCAATCCGCCACCTTGAAAAAGGTCGCGTAGTTATTTTTGGCGCTGGCGCCGGAATGCCATTCTTCACGACCGACACAGTTGCCGCACAGCGCGCGCTTGAAATTGGATCTGAAGCACTTCTTCTGGCAAAGAGTGGGGTAGATGGCGTTTACAACGCAGACCCAAAGAAAGATCCAAAAGCTACTAAATATGACTCTATTTCTTATGATGAAGTTCTCTCAAAATCACTAGCAGTTGCCGATGCAGCAGCGTTTAGCCTATGCCGCGAAAATGATCTGCCCATCATCGTCTTTGACTTGTTAACTTCAGGAAATATCGGTCGCGCAGTGCGCGGCGAAAAGATCGGAACACTGGTTTCATAACTTGCCACCTGGCAATTTAGAGATTTACAACTTTGAGGAGTTGAAGAAGATGGCAGATGTAGCGAGTGCTCTAGCCGATGCGCAGAGCAAGATGGATAAGGCAGTAGAAGTTGCTAAAGATGATTTTGCAACGATTCGAACTGGTCGCGCTCATCCCGCACTCTTTAACAAGATAATGGTCGATTACTACGGTACTTACACCCCACTTTCACAATTAGCCTCCATCCAAGTGCCGGAGGCTCGTCTTGCCATCGTTTCGCCATTTGATAAAGGCGCAATGGCAGGTATTGAAAAGGCGATTCGTGAATCAGATTTGGGAGTAAATCCCGGTAACGATGGCGTAGTAATTCGCGTGGCGCTGCCACAACTTTCTGAAGAGCGCCGCAAGGATTACATCAAAGTTGCTAAGGGAAAGGCCGAAGATTCTAAAGTTTCGATTAGAAATATCCGTCGCGCCGCAAAAGAAATGATGGAAAAGTTAGAGAAAGATGGCGATATCGGTAAAGATGATCTAGCGCGTGGCGAAAAAGAACTTGAAAAAGTAACCGCTGAACACGTTGCAAAAATTGATGAGCTTCTAAAGCACAAGGAGGTCGAACTCCTAGAAGTCTAGGAATTCGCCAACTTCAATATGTCAGATCTACATTCGATTAACGAAGCGATTAATAAGCGAGCCGGGCGTAAGTTATTGCCCTCCATCGTCGTTTCGCTTTCGCTAGTTGCGTTAATCTGGTTTGCACTCGCTTTTGAAAGAGCTATTTTCGCTGGGGTTGTAACGGTTGCAGTGGTTCTCGGAATCCGCGAACTACATAAAGCCTTCGCTGCAGTTTCAATCGATATCCCACTCTGGTCGCTGACCACTGCAGCGATTGGGTTATCCGCGGCAACTTGGTTTGGTGGAATTTCTGGTTTAGCAGTTGCTACCGCAATCGCCCTTCCTTGTTTATTGGTTTTACTTCTTCCGCGCGGAGTCGATAATTTTGTTAAGACAGCATCAGCATCAGCCTTAGCGCTCATTTATCTGCCATTTCTCGCTGGATTCTTAATCTTGCTGGCACGTCCCGAAAACGGACTAGAGCGCGTTATGACCTTTGTAATTTTGGTCGGTTGCAATGACACCTTCGCTTACCTGACTGGAGTTTTGATCGGAAAGCATCCACTTGCTCCGAAGATTAGCCCGAAGAAAACTATTGAAGGTCTGATCGGTTCATTGGTCTTTACCGTGTTAGGCGGCGCACTCGCCTTTCATTACATTATGGAATCCGATTGGTGGATCGGCGCACTCGCTGGTCTGCTTACAGTATTTACCGCAACTGCTGGAGATTTAATCGAATCAGCGTTAAAGCGCGATATGGCAATTAAAGATATGGGCAATCTTCTCCCCGGCCATGGTGGAATTATGGATCGTTTAGATTCAGTTTTATTTGCAGCTCCAGCACTTTGGTTAGCCCTTGAAATTGTGCGTCGCGCGCAAGATTCAGGGCTCTTATGAGCACCCGCCCAGATCAAAACCCCGAACTTAAATTAGTCTTCGATGAACCAATTCAAAAAAAGAAAGCACCAAAACATTTAGCCGACCTTTCTCCAGCAGATCGCAAAGTGTGGGCAAAAGAGTTAGGGCTCCAGCCATTTCGTGCCGCACAAGTTGCAACTCATTATTTCTCACACCTTTCTACAAATCCAGATGAGTGGACAGATATTCCAGCTGCCGAGCGCCAGACTATGGCTGATGCTCTAACTCCAAAATTAATTCAACTGGTCACCACTCGAACAACTGATAATGGAATGACCCGTAAAGATTTGTGGAAATTACACGACGGAGTTTTAGTTGAATCGGTTTTGATGCGCTACACCGATCGCGTCACCGTTTGCATTTCATCCCAAGCAGGTTGCGGAATGAACTGTCCATTTTGCGCAACCGGACAAGCCGGCTTAACTCGCAACTTAACCGCTGGAGAAATCACTGAACAAATCGTCGCCGCAGCCCGTGCGTGTACCAATGGTGAACTACCTGGGGGAGAAGCGCGTCTTTCCAATATTGTCTTTATGGGAATGGGAGAACCGCTGGCAAATTACAACGCAGTTGTTCGCACGCTCCATAACATCACCGATCCAAATCCAGATGGGCTCGGAATCAGCGCTAGATCTGTAACTGTTTCTACCGTCGGATTGGTCAATGGCATTGAGAAGTTGATGGATGAAGGAATTAACTGCACTTTGGCGGTCTCATTGCATACTCCAGATGATGAACTACGTGATTCGCTAGTACCGATAAATTCCCGTTTTAAAGTTCGCGAAGTTTTAGCCGCTGCCGATGCCTATGAGAAAAAGACTGGTCGCCGTTATTCAATTGAATATGCGTTGATTCGCGACATAAACGATCAATCTTGGCGCGCAGATTTACTCGGCCGCTTGCTGAAAAGCCGAAACGCGCACGTAAATCTAATTCCGCTTAACCCGACTCCGGGTTCAAAGTGGACCGCCTCGCGCCGCGAGGATGAAGAAGCTTTTGTCCGAATCCTTGAGGGCTACGGCGTCCCCGTTACTGTGCGCGATACTCGCGGCCGCGAAATCGACGGCGCATGCGGACAGTTGGCAGCAGCCGAAAAGAGTAAATAGACTCAACCGTATGAGCATCCAAGGCAATAGCATCAAAGAATCAGCAGCAGCCTATGAATCGGCCACACAATTCTTTTTAAATCTGGCACGTGGTGTTTCCAAAGATCAATTAGATGTTAAAGATCCTGAAGGTTGGTCTGCGCGACAGATAATTCATCACTTGGCAGATTCAGAAGCGCAATCTTATGCGCGCTTGCGTCGCTTAGTTGCTGAACCTGAAGGTTCAATAATTCAAGGTTACGATGAGAATCTTTGGGCCGTAGCTCCTCAACTGGGATATGAAAGCGCACCAGTGGAAAATTCCATTGCAATCTTTGCTGCGGTGCGTGCTGGGTCGCTAGATATTATTAAACGACTTTATGAATCAGATCTAGAAAAAGCGGGCGTGCATTCGGAAATAGGTCAGTACACAATTGCTAGATGGTTAACTGGTTATACAAATCATCCAATGGATCACGGTGATCAATTGGTTCGTGCAGTGAAAGGTCAGAGCTAAAAATGAAGAAGTTGCAGAATTTCGTAAACGGCAAGTTGGTTGATTCGACTTCAGGCGCAACCACAACTCTCATAAATCCAGCAACCGGACAAGCCTTTGCGACTGCTCCGAATTCCAACGCAGCCGATGTTGATAAGGCGATGACTGCGGCAGCAAATGCTTTTACCGGCTGGCGCGATTCAACTCCATCAGAGCGCCAACGCGCCTTGTTGAAGATCGCAGATGCTATCGAATCTCGTGCCGATGAAATTGTTGCTATTGAGTCTGAAAACTGCGGTAAGCCAATGGGGCTAACTGCATCAGAGGAGGTTCCTCCGATGATTGATCAGATTCGTTTCTTTGCAGGTGCAGCACGTAACTTAGAAGGTAAGTCTGCTGGCGAATATATGAAAGGTATGACTTCATTTATCCGCCGCGAACCAGTTGGAGTCTGCGGTCAAGTAACTCCGTGGAATTACCCAATGATGATGGCTGTCTGGAAATGGGCGCCAGCAATCGCCGCAGGAAATTCCGTAGTTTTAAAACCAAGCGATACAACTCCTGCCTCAACTGTATTTATGGCAGAGATCATGGGTGAATTTCTTCCAGATGGCGTAATCAATGTGATTTGCGGAGAACGAGAAACTGGAAAAGCAGTTGTAGAACACGCGACGCCTGCGATGGTTTCAATTACAGGATCGGTTCGCGCTGGAATGGAAGTTGCAGCAAGTGCGGCCAAACAATTAAAGCGCGTTCACCTAGAACTAGGCGGCAAAGCACCTGTTGTTGTATTTAATGATGCCGATTTAGAAGCGGCTGCAGCAGGAATCGCTGTCGCAGGATTCTTTAACTCTGGCCAGGATTGCACCGCCGCTACTCGCGTCTTGGTGCAAGAAGGCGTCTATGAAGAGATGGTAAAACTTCTCGGCCATCAAGCGACAAATGAAATCGCAGTTGGAATGCCTAATGAAGATGTATTAGTTGGTCCAGTAAATAATGCAGCGCAGTTTGATCGCGTTAAAGGTTTCTTATCTCGCGTTCCATCTCATGCTCGAGTTGTTGCAGGTGGGTCAGCCCTGGAACGCGCTGGTTACTTCATCGCTCCTACTGTTATCGCGGATCTGCGTCAGCAAGATGAACATATCCAATCCGAAATCTTCGGACCGGTCATCACCATTCAGAAATTTAAAGATGAAGCCGAAGCGATCGCGCTTTCAAATGGCGTGGAATATGGCCTGGCCTCATCGGTCTGGACCAAAGACCACGGCACCGCAATGCGGATGGCCAAGGCCTTTGACTTCGGTTGCGTCTGGATCAATACCCACATTCCAATCGTCGCCGAGATGCCACATGGTGGCTTTAAGCGCTCGGGATATGGCAAAGACCTATCCAGTTATGGGTTCGAGGATTACACCCGTATCAAGCACGTCATGACCAACCTCAACGGGTAGAAATTAATTAAAAATTTCGCTAAATCACAGCGAAATTGTTTGGCTTGCAGGGCAAATCAGTTACATAATGAGCCCTGCACAACCGTCCCTTGTTCCGGCTAAAAAGGAGCCCATACACATGGCTAAGAAGTCACCTCTATCACCAGAAGCACGTTCAATTATCAATGCGCGTGTTTCGCGTCGCGCAGTTCTCGCAGGAATCGGTGGCGTTGGCGCTGCTGGTGCGCTCGCCGCTTGTGGATCAAGTGGTGATTCAGCAGCAGGCGGAGATTTAGTCCGCTGGGGAAACTGGCCGCTGTATTTAGATTTTGATGAAGAAGCAAAGACTTATCCAACACTTGATAAGTTCACCGAATCAACCGGTATTGAAACTAAATATTTTGAAGATTACAACGATAACGATGAATTCTTCGGCAAAGTGCAAGCACAGCTAAAGCTAAACGAAGATATTGGCTACGACTTAGTCTGCCCAACCGACTGGATGGCAGCGCGCTGGATTCGTTTGGGTTATGCCCAAAAGTTTGATGCAGCAAATATTCCAAATAAAACAAACATTCTAGACACCCTTGCGTCGCCTCCGTACGATCCTAATCGCGAACAGACTCTCACCTGGCAGGGAATCATGGGTGGCTTTGGTTGGAATACCGAAAAGAACCCTAAGGGAGTTCGCACACTCGATGATCTCTTTGCTCCAGCGAATAAGGGAAAGATCGTTGTTCTCTCTGAACTGCGCGACACAATCGGAATTATTTTGTTGGCTCAAGGTGCAGATCCAGCAACCGTAACTGAAGATCAATATATGAACGCAGTTGATTTCATGGCTGGAAAGATTTCAGATGGATGGATCCGCGGCGTTAAGGGTAATGAATACGCTGAAGATCTGACATCAGGTGATGCAACTGCAGTTATTGGTTGGTCCGGCGATATGTTTATTCTCGCTAGTGAAAACGCTGGCAAGTTTGATTTCGCGATTCCTGAATCAGGCGGAACGATTTCTGGCGACAATATGATGATTCCATCTACTGCAACAGCTGAAGCGAAGGCCAGCGCTGAAAAACTCATCAACTGGTACTACGACCCAGCGATCGCCGCTGAAGTTGCTGCTTACGTTAACTACGTAACTCCAGTAAAGGGCGCGCAATCTGAGATGGAGAAGATTGATCCAGATCTCGCCAAGAGTGAGTACATCTTCCCAACTGAGGCAACTATGAAGAACCTCAGCGTATTCCGTTCACTTACTCCAGCAGAAGAAACTGCATGGACCGAGGCGTTCCAGAAGGCCGCCGGAAACTAAGTGTCTTTTGACGCAAGTTCTGCACGTGGGGATTTAATTCTCACACGAATCACCAAAGAGTATGGTGATTTCAAAGCGGTTGATGATCTGACGCTTACCATCCCTAAGGGTTCTTTCTTTGCTCTGCTTGGACCCTCAGGATGTGGCAAGACAACAACGTTGCGAATGATTGCAGGGCTTGAAGAACCCACAGTGGGAAGTATCCACCTAGGTGAAACTGATATCACGACAACAAAGCCTTATCAGCGTCCAATTAACACCGTCTTTCAGAACTATGCGTTATTTCCGCATTTAACAATTTTTGAAAATATCGCATTTGGCTTGCGCCGCCGCGGTATCAAAGATATTGATGCAGAAGTAAATAAAGTTCTCAATTTAGTTGAGCTTCCACATTTAGCTGGCCGTAAACCAACTCAATTATCTGGCGGACAACAGCAACGTATTGCACTAGCCCGCGCTATCGTCAACCGTCCAGCGCTACTTTTGCTTGATGAACCACTAGGTGCACTAGATCTCAAGTTACGCCGTCAAATGCAGATCGAACTTAAGTGGATCCAGAAAGAAGTTGGACTTACCTTCGTTCACGTAACCCACGATCAAGAAGAAGCCATGACAATGGCCGACACTATTGCAGTTATGAATGAAGGCCAGATTGAACAGATGGGTTCACCGGCAGATCTGTATGACAACCCAGAGACCGCTTTCGTTGCCAACTTCTTAGGTCAATCAAATCTGATTAAGGGAACAATTTCTGGCAACGATGGCGATTCAATCATCGCTGATTTATACGGTCAGAAGATTTCACTTCCTAAGAAGCGCTCTCACGCAGTTGATAACTCAATTTATGCAGGCATTCGCCCTGAAAAGTTCCGCATCTCGCTCCTGAACACTCCAGTATCTGGCAATGTTTTAAGTGGTGGACGAATTGAAGACGTTTCATACATCGGTGTATCAACACAGTACCAAGTCGCCATGCCGTGGGGACAAGAGTTAATTGTCTTTGAACAAAATGATGATGGAGTAGCGCCATTTAACAAGGGTGATGCAGTAAATATCTCTTGGAACCCAATCTTTACCTTCGCACTTCGCGGAGATGAAGATGTGACAGCTGGTTCAGAAGTTAATCCTGAAGTACTAGACGAAGAATAAGTCGCAGCAACAATGGGAAAGATTCGTACCCCTTACCTGCTATTACTTCCAGGGTTTCTCTTTCTCTTCACCTTCTTTATTCTGCCGATTCTTAATTTAGCTCAGACATCAACCCAAACTCCGATCGCCGGGGGAGATACTGGTCAATACGAGCAGACTCTGCGTTTTCAAAACTATATTGATGCCTTTCTGGAAAATAGAGAGCAGTTCAGTCGCTCATTTGTTTACGCTCTAATTGCAACAGTTCTCGCACTGGCTATTTCTTACCCGTTGGCTTATGCGATCGCATTTAAGGGCGGAAAATTCAAGAATTTCTTACTCGTACTAGTTGTTGCACCGTTTTTCACTTCTTTCTTACTTCGTACTGTTGCTTGGAAACAGATCCTCGGCGAAGAAGGCTTTGTCGTCCCAACTCTGCGGACAATAGGAATAATCAGTCCGAGCACAACGCTCACATCGACAGCTTTTGCAGTCGTAATGGGTATGACTTACAACTTCCTTCCATTTATGACCTTGCCGCTATACGCATCCATTGACCGGATAGATCCAAGAACTCTTGAAGCATCCGGTGACTTATATGCCAATGGCTTTACTACATTCCGCAAAGTCACATTGCCACTTTCGATGCCGGGTGTGGTCGCAGGAACGCTCTTGACCTTCATTCCTGCGGCAGGTGATTACGTCAATGCCGCTATTTTGGGAAGCCCTAACACCAAGATGATCGGAAACGTAATTGAATCTCGGTACTTCAAGATTGTGGATTACCCAACTGCAGCAGCACTCTCATTTACCTTAATGGCAGCGATTCTGATTCTGGTAACCCTCTATATTCGTAAAGCAGGAACGGAGGAGTTGGTATGAGTAAGAAAGTTATTGATGCCACAATTCCAACCATTCCTTTGGGGGCAAAGTTTCAGCGTTGGTTGGGGCGAAATTTAATCCGCGTCTATATGGTGATCGCCTTTACTTATCTATTCATTCCAGTGGCTTACACCTTCGCCTTCTCCTTTAATGATTCCGGCAAGAGCAACTTAATCTGGAAAGGTTTTACGCTAGATAATTGGATGAATCCCTGCGGTGCACCTGAAGTCTGTACGGCTCTGGCTAATTCGATCAAGATTGGTTTACTTGCAACTATATTTTCAACAATCTTAGGAACAATGATTGCTTTCGCGATCGGGCGTCATAAATTCAAAGGACGTTCTACCTCAAATCTCTTAATTTTCTTGCCTATGGCAACTCCAGAAATTGTCTTAGGTGCATCACTTTTATCGCTATTCCTAGTTTTCAAGATTAATCCAGGTTTCTGGCCAACTGTTATCGCTCACGTAATGTTCTGCATCTCATTCGTTGTGGTGACTGTAAAAGCGCGTATCGCAAGTCTTGATCCTCGCTTAGAGCAAGCCGCGATGGATCTTTACGCCAATGAATTTCAAACTTTCAGACGCGTAACACTTCCACTTGTTGCGCCAGGAATCGCAGGCGCCGCTTTGCTTGCTTTTAGTTTGTCTTTTGATGATTTTATTATTACCAACTTTAATTCCGGAACAGTTACAACTTTCCCAAAGTTTGTCTATACCGCTGCGGCGCGCGGTATTCCCGCACAGGCTAATGTGATCGGTTCTGCAATGTTTTTCTTAGCACTTGCGATTGTTATCGCGGGTCAGTTCGTAAATCGCCGCAAAGCCCGCTAATATACGGCCAACTACTAGTAGTAATTGCAGAGGTGATTTCCGGTTTAACCGGAAAGCGTGATGGCGACCATCGACCCATCTATTCTTAAACATCTTTCTATAATGCAGCCCGAACTTTATTGGCTGGATGCAGATCCGCTTGAACCGTTACCTCACCCAAGTCTTATTGGTGATGTAACCGCCGATCTTTGCATTGTCGGCGCTGGCTACACCGGCCTATGGACTGCGCTCTTAGCTAAAGAAGCTGACCCTAAACGTGAAGTGATCGTGGTTGAACAGCGCGAAACTGGAGCGGGCGCTTCTGGCCGCAATGGTGGTTTCTGTAGTTACTCGCTGACCCATGGATTTATGAATGGCTATAGCCGCTTCAAAGATGAGATGGCAATTATCGAGCGTTTAGGGCGCGAGAATTTAGATGCCATTGAAGCAACAATCAAGAAATATGGAATTGATTGTAATTTTGAATGGAACGGTGAGTACCGAGTTGCGGTAGAAGAATGGCAGATGGAAGGTTTAGTAGAAGAAGCCCAACTGCGAAATTCATTTGGTGACAATGTTGAGTTGTTAAGCCAGACAGAAATACAAGCGCGCGTAAAATCGCCAATCTACAAAGGAGCGCTCTGGGATCCAGACGGAACTGCCCTTGTAGATCCAGCTCGATTGGTCTGGGGCCTTGAACGTGCCTGCATCAAATTAGGTGTGCAGATATTTGAAAATTCTCAAGTAGAACGCCTTGAGCAAACCAAAGATGGAGTGATTGTTCATACTCCTTATGGAAGCGTCCATTCAAGTAAAGTCGCTCTGGCCACAAATGTTTTCAAATCGCTAATTAAACGCGCACATAAATACGTTATTCCCGTTTATGACTTCCAGTTAGTTACTGAGCCATTGACTGCAGAACAACTAGATTCGATAGGCTGGAAAGATCGCGAAGGACTTTCTGATGCCGGAAATCAATTCCATTACTACCGAATGACTAAAGATAATGAAATTTTATGGGGTGGATACGATGCGATATATAACTTCCGTGGCAAAGTGCGACAAGAGTATGAAACTGATGCCGAAACTTACGCACATTTAGCTGAAGCATTTCTGGAGACATTTCCACAACTCACAGGAATCAAATTCACACATGGTTGGGGCGGTGCGATTGATACATGCTCGCGCTTCTCACCATTTTGGGGGACTGCCTATAACGGTCGCGTGGCTTACGTTCTGGGTTACACCGGCCTTGGAGTTGGCTCAACTAGATTTGGCGCACAAGTAATGCTTGATCTCTTAGATGGCGTTGAGAACGAGCGCACGCAATTGCTCATGGTCCAAAAGAAGCCGATGCCATTTCCGCCCGAGCCTTTCCGATTTATCTTTATTCGCCTTACTCAGTGGTCGATAAATCAGGCAGATAAGAACAGCGGTAAGCGCAATCTCTGGCTTAAACTCCTCGATTCACTTGGCCTAGGTTTCGATTCCTAAAGAAAAGCGCATATCCTTAACCAATGGTTAACCACGGCAATATGTACGGACCAAGTTTTACATTTCTCGGAATCCCGCAATGTGATCTCGATGATCCAAAGTCATATGCTGATGCCGATGTAATTATTGTTGGTGCGCCAATAGATTCGGGAACATCCCACAGATCAGGTGCCAAGTTTGGCCCACAAGCAATTCGTGGCGGGGATTACTTGCCTCATGATGCAGAGCGCCCCCACTTAGCACTTCGTATCGATGCCTTTAAGGCGCTCAAGGTTTATGACGCAGGTGACTTGTTAATGCCACCGGGTGATCTAGTGCAATCACTTAAGGTCCTCAAGGCAGCGACAGAGAAAATTTCGCGTGCCGGAAAAATTGCTGTTGTACTAGGGGGAGATCACTCCATCGCATCTGCCGATGTGGCAGGTATCGCAAATCATCGCGGACAAGGCAAGATTTCAATGATCCACTTCGATGCACACGCTGACACCGGTGAAGATCAATTTGGTGCGTTAATCGGACACGGCACACCAATGCGTCGCCTTATCGAAAGTGGCTCAGTACGTGGCGATCGCTTCTTGCAGTTGGGTTTACGTGGTTATTGGCCAGATAGTAAAACTTTAGATTGGATGCGCGATCAAGGAATGCGCTCATATGAAATGACTGAGATCCATCACCGTGGCTTAAATACTGTTTTAGATGAATCCTTTGCAACGCTAACTGATGGCTGTGATGGAGTATTCCTCTCAGTTGATATTGATGTGGTTGATCCAGGAATGGCACCGGGCACCGGAACTCCTGAACCTGGTGGAATGACCAGTCGCGAATTACTAGAAGCAGTTCGTCGCATTTGTTTAGAACTGCCGGTCGTTGGGATTGATGTTGTGGAGGTTGCACCTGCTTTTGATTCTGCAGATATAACTGCAATCTTGGCTAACCGCGTTGTGCTAGAAGCTTTATCTGCGATAGCTAAGCGCCACAGTGGCACTCCATATTCTCCGACCCAAAATTTGTTAGATCGTTAATCACCAGGGTTGACGATGAAAGATTTAGTAATTCTGGGATCAACTGGGTCTATTGGTGTGCAAGCGCTAGAAATTGTTGAAGCCAACCCATCGCTCTTTCGTGTTGTAGCGATTTCATCAGCAGGAAATAACCCTAATCTGATCGTCGAACAAGCTAAGAAATTCAAAGTTCCAGTAATTGGCGTCACCAAGAGCGCCGATTTAATAAAGAGCGCACTACCTGATGCAACGGTAATCGATGGCCCAGATGCATCAACCGAAATTGCCGCAATCACATGTGATGTTGTTTTAAATGGAATTACCGGATCGATAGGTCTTGCACCAACGCTAGCTGCGCTAAAAGTTGGAAACCGAGTGGCTTTGGCCAATAAGGAATCACTGGTTGCTGGCGGCGATCTTGTAATGTCGATTGCCAAGCCAGATCAACTCTTACCTGTGGATTCAGAGCATTCGGCGCTGTGGCAATGTCTAATGGGTGGCAGCAAAGGCGAAGTTTCGAAGTTAGTTTTAACTGCGAGTGGGGGACCCTTTCGCCAGCGTAAAGATCTGAGCGATATAACAGTTATCGAGGCGTTAAATCATCCAACTTGGTCAATGGGCCCAGTCGTTACGATTAATTCTGCAACTTTGGTAAACAAAGGGCTGGAGATAATTGAGGCGCATTACTTATTCGACATGCCTTATTCGCAAATCGAAGCCGTGATTCACTCGCAATCGGTTATTCACTCAATGGTGCAATATGTTGACGGCTCTACTATCGCTCAGGCATCACCTCCGAATATGAAGGGACCAATCTCGTTTGCAATTAATTACCCAGATCGAGTAAAAGGTGCAACCACTCCTATTGATTGGTCAAAGTCACACACTTGGAGTTTTGAGCCGATCGATAACGAGAAATTTCCAGCGATAGATTTAGCCAGGCGCTGTGGAGAGTTAGGCGGAGGGCTGCCGGCTATATTCAACGCAGCCAATGAAGTTTGTGTTGCGGCCTTTATTGAAGGAAAAATTGGGTTTACCTCTATTATCGAAACCGTGGAAGAAGTAGTTCAAACTTTGGGGAAGAAGTCTGCCGGTGCGCTTCGGGATTTAGCCGATGTCAGTGCTATCGAGAATGATGCGCGACGGATCGCCCAAGAACATATCTCGAAAGTAGCCCGCTAATGCAACTGCTCGGAATCCTCGCCTTTGTTGTCGCCCTCCTCGTTTCTGTGATGATTCACGAGTTTGGCCATTACTTAACTGCTCGTAGATATGGAATGCGAGTCTCTGAATTCTTTCTAGGTTTCGGAACCCGTATTTGGTCACGCCAGCGTGGCGAAACTGAGTTTGGTATCAAAGCAATTCCTGCTGGTGGTTACTGCCGAATCGAAGGAATGACGCCAGATGACGAAATGCCAGAGGGTGAAGAAGGTCGAGCCTTCTATCGCGCATCGGCAGGAAAAAAACTAATTGTTTTAGGCGCAGGATCATTTCTACATTTTGTTCTCGGCTACATACTTCTCTTTACTCTTCTCGCTGGAGTCGGCGTGAATCAGGTGCTTCCTGTGATCGACACTGTTGCGCCAAATAGCGCTGCCGCCGCCGCTGATTTCCAGAAAGGCGATGAGATAGTCGCAATTAATGGGGATCGCAATACCAAATGGCAAAATCAATTAGATAAGATCCGTAATTCAGATGGTAAAGAGTTGATCTTCACAGTGAAGCGCGATGGAATGGAAATCGATATTCCCGCAGCACCGCGTATGACTGATATTGAAGATGGCACATCTCGGTATGTACTTGGAATCATTAATGAATTTGGAACTAAGCGACTCAGCCCGATAACGTCAATTGCAGATGCGGCAAAGTTAACCTGGACATTCACTTCGGCTTCCGCAAAAGCGCTGGTTCAGCTACCGACAAAAATTCCAGCTCTCTGGGGGCAAACTTTCGGTGGCGAAGAACGTGATGAGAACGGTCTCGTTGGTGTAGTCGGAGTTGCGCGAGTATCTGGACAAGTCTCCTCTAGCGGAGAACTGACTACATCGGAGCGAATCGGCACCTTCATCTTGATCGTAGCTAGCCTCAATATTTTTGTTGGTCTCTTCAATTTATTGCCGATACTGCCTCTCGATGGCGGGCATATGGCGGTTGCGATTGCCGATGCAATTCGCGCATTCATTGCCAGGTTGCGCGGAAGGCCTGCTCCAGCCGCGATAGACATTAAGGTGCTAACCCCAATAACGGCGGTTGTCTTCGTCATTTTGGCCGCACTCACTGTTTTGCTGTTAATTGCAGATATTTTCAATCCAATTTTATTGAACTTCTAAGTAGAAATCGCCCAGCAATGATTTTTAAGGCAGAATAGCGCTCATGGTTGATCTAGGTATTCCAAGCGCCCCACCTGCTCCATTACATCCACGCCGCAAGACAAATCAATTGCAGGTTGGCAGCGTTGGCGTAGGTAGCGATTCACCGGTGAGTGTGCAATCAATGTGTACAACTCTTACAGCCGATGTAAATTCAACGCTACAACAAATAGCAGAGTTAACTGCAGCGGGATGCCAGATTGTGCGTGTTGCAGTTCCAAGTCAAGATGATGCCGACGCATTGGCGCAGATCGCTAAGAAGTCTCAGATACCTGTGATCGCCGATATTCACTTTCAACCAAAATATATATTTGCGGCAATTGATGCAGGCTGTGCCGCGGTACGTGTAAATCCTGGAAACATTAAACAATTTGATGACAAGGTAAAGGAAGTTGCTAAAGCTGCTGGCGATGCCGGTATACCTATTCGCATTGGCGTTAACGCTGGTTCGCTTGATCCTCGCTTGCTGGCCAAGTACGGAAAAGCTACTCCTGAAGCACTCGCTGAATCCGCGCTCTGGGAAGCTTCGCTATTTGAAGAACATGGTTTCTCAAATATTAAAATCTCGGTAAAGCATCACGACCCCGTAACAATGGTTAAGGCATATCGCCTCTTGGCCGCTCAATGTGCCTACCCATTACACCTTGGAGTAACTGAAGCAGGACCGGCATTTCAGGCGACAATTAAATCTGCTACTGCTTTTGGAATTTTATTGGCAGAAGGTATCGGCGACACGATTCGCGTATCAATGTCAGCGCCTCCAGTTGAAGAAGTCAAAGTTGGAATATCAATTCTTGAATCGCTAAATCTGCGCCAACGAAAGTTAGAGATCGTCTCTTGTCCTTCGTGTGGCCGCGCTCAAGTAGATGTTTACTCACTCGCTGAAAAAGTTCAGGCTGGGCTTGAAGGAATGACTGTTCCACTTCGCGTTGCCGTAATGGGTTGCGTGGTCAATGGACCAGGAGAAGCGCGTGAAGCTGATCTTGGCGTGGCTTCCGGTAATGGAAAAGGTCAGATATTTGTTAAGGGTGAAGTTATAAAGACTGTGCCTGAAGCGATGATTGTTGAAACCCTAATCGAAGAAGCGATGCGTCTCGCTGAAGAAATGGAAGCTGCCGGAGTAACTTCAGGCGAACCTTCCGTCACAGTCAAGTAATTACGCGATAAGGTTGCGCCTATGTTGCGCATGTCCACCTTATTTCTTCGCACTCTGCGCGATGACCCAGCCGATGCTGAAGTACCAAGCCACCGCCTCCTAGTCCGCGCTGGCTATATCCGACGAATTGCAGCAGGTATTTACTCCTGGCTACCACTCGGTGTGATCACTTTGCGCAATGTAGAACGGATTATCCGTGAAGAGATGGACTCAGCTGGTTTCCAAGAAGTTCACTTTCCAGCGCTCCTACCGCGTGAAGCGTATGAAGCAACCAATCGTTGGGAAGAGTACGGTCCATCACTATTTCGTCTGCAAGATCGTAAAGGCGGAGATTACCTGTTAGCTCCAACCCATGAAGAGATGTTTACCTTGATGGTTAAAGGCGAGTACTCGTCATATAAAGATTTACCTTTAAGTATTTATCAGATCCAAAATAAATTCCGTGACGAAGCTCGTCCCCGCAGTGGAATTATCCGCGGTCGTGAATTTGTAATGAAAGATTCATATTCATTTGATCTAACTGATGAGGGACTTGATATCTCTTATCAGAAACATCGCGATGCCTACATCAGCACATTTGATCGCTTACACCTGAAATACAACATCGTAAAAGCGGTTTCTGGGGCTATGGGTGGCTCAAAATCTGAGGAGTTCCTTGCGCCTTGCGATACCGGTGAAGATACATACGTGCTCTGCCCAAAGTGTGGATTTGCCGCCAATGTCGAAGCTATGGTCACCAAAGTCGCTCCGGAAGATGCCAGCAACATTCCAGCGCTCGAAGAGTTGGATACTCCAAATACTCCGACGATTGATTCACTCGTTGCAGTTTTAAATGAAAAGTTCGGGGGAGGCTACACCGGCGCATCTACTCTTAAAAATGTAATGTTGATGGCAGATAACAAAGCGATCTCAGTTCTCGTTCCAGGTGATCGTGAAGTAGATCTAAAACGCTTGCAAGCCGGATTACCTGGTGTAGAAGAGCTGCGAACATTTGAAGAGGCAGATTTTGCTAAGTTCCCAAATTTAGTTAAGGGTTACATCGGTCCGCAAGATGCTGAAAAATCTGGAATCACTGTTTATGCAGATCCAAGAGTTGCACCTGGTACATCCTGGGTAACTGGTTCCAATAAGAAAAATCGCCATGCGCGCAATGTGGTTAATGGCAGAGATTTCACTCCATTTGCATATGTAGAGGCTGCAGAAATTCGTGAAGGTGATGCTTGTCCAGAGTGCACTACCGCCGTCGTAATTGACCGCGCCATTGAGATCGGACATATCTTCCAACTCGGTCGCAAGTATGCAGATGCACTCGGTCTAACGGTCTTAGATCAAAACGGTAAGTCCCAAGTGGTAACAATGGGTTCTTATGGAATTGGCGTATCGCGCGCTGTCGCTGCGATAGCTGAACAGAGTTATGACGAAATCGGCCTTTCCTGGCCACTAGAAATTGCGCCAGCAAAAGTTCATATCGTTGCAACCGGTAAAGAAGATCTGCCATTTGATACCGCTCTAGATATCGGAAATAAACTAGAAGCAGTTGGAATATCCGTGATGTTGGATGATCGCCGCGATCCAAGTGCTGGGGTGAAGTTTAAAGATGCTGAGCTAATCGGCATCCCCGTAATTTTAGTCGTTGGAAAATCACTGGCGGATGGAAAAGTTGAACTTCGTAACCGAAAGACCGGTGAAAAATCTGAGGTTGCACTCGCAGAAGCGGTTAATTCAGTCACGGCATTGATCGCCTCACTCTCATAAAGTGTTTGCAGAACTAACGCTTTACACACTTCTCTTTTTAGCAATCGCCGCATTTGCTGCGGGCCTAATCGATGCAATCGCAGGTGGTGGTGGGTTAATTCAACTCCCAGCGCTGATGATTGGTTTGGCTAAGTCTGAAACAGTCGTGATCCTTGGTACCAATAAAGTTCCATCCTTTTTCGGAACTTCCGCTTCCGCCCTGATGTATCGCCGAAATATTAAAACCGATTCTAAATTGTTAATAACCATGGCGCTGCCGGCATTCCTTGGTTCTATGGGTGGAGCATCTCTAGCCTCACGAATCCCTACTGAAGTGTTAAAGCCGCTAGTCGTCTCGCTCTTAATCGCCGTTCTCTTTTATACGTGGAAGAGACCACAACTCGGTCAGATCGAATTACTTCGCCACAGTGAGCCACTTCGCCTAAAGATTGCTGCTATTGCAGCTCTGGTAATCGGTTTTTATGACGGATTAATTGGTCCTGGGACCGGTTCATTCTTAGTTCTGACGCTAGTTGCGATTCTAGGTTTTGCATTTCTTTCGGCATCAGCGATAGCCAAGGTAGTAAATGTCGCCACAAATCTGGGTGCAATTATTATCTTTGGGGCAAATGGCGAGATTATTTGGAAGATTGGCCTAACGCTCGCGATCGCCAACGTTGCTGGCGGACTAATCGGTGCCCACCTAGCCTTAAAGGGCGGATCTAATCTCGTTCGAAAAGTATTTATGGGGGTGACGCTAGCCCTGATCGTCAAGGTAGCCATCGATACCTTCTCCGCCTTTAATTAATGTTAAACTTTGGTCAGTAGTACGACTAGATAAAAACTAAATAACAACTTAATATGTAAGGAGCAACAAGTGTCACTGACACAATCAATAACCGATTTAATCTCACCGGCTATAACAGATGCTGGATTCTTTCTAGAAGAAGTTCTAATTGCATCTCCAGGTAGCCATCGCATCGTCACCTGCATAGTAGATGGCCAAACTCCACTAAATCTTGATCAGGTAACGGTCGCCTCACGAGTTATCTCAGAACTATTGGATACTGCTGAATTTATGGGAGAGACTCCATTTACATTAGAAGTGAGTTCACCAGGAGTTGATCGTCCGTTAACGCAAATACGCCATTGGACAAAGAATTTAACAAGATTGATAAAGGTAACCCTTGGCGATGGCACAGTCACAATTGGCCGCTTAACAGAATTTAACGAAACCCACGCGACTTTGGTTGAAAATATCAAAGGGAGAATCAAGGAACACTCCGTGGCATTTGCGGATATCAAGCGTGCTGTAGTTGAAGTTGAATTCAACCGCAAAGATGCAGCCGATGAATAAATCACAGGTCGATGTAGACGCGCTGATTGCTCTCGCCACCCATAAAGAGATCCCACTCGAACAGTTAATTTCCGAAATTGAAGCAGGTGTACTCGAGGCTTACTATCAAACGCTCGAGCCAAAGCGTCAAGCGCGCGCTTCGATAGATCGCGAAAGTGGCGAAATTTCAATCTTGGTCCCCACCTTTAATGAAATAGGCGAACGCATTAGCGAGGATCGCGACGAACCAGAAGGTTTCGCGCGCACGGTTACTTCAACAGTGAGACAAGTCATTAAGTTAAAGATGCGCGCGACAAATGATGCAGAAATTGTCGGTGAATTTAGCGCATCTGTAGGCGATGTGATTTCAGGGATCGTTCAGCAAGGGCGCGACCCGAAAATGATTAACGTCAATTTAGGTCGTGTAGAAGGACGAATTCCGCCACAAGAACAAGTACCAGGTGAGCAGTATCAACACGGTGACCGTATTAAATGTTTTGTTGTTGAAGTTAAGCAAGGACTAAAGGGTCCGGAGATTATGCTCTCGCGCAGCCACCCTGCACTTGTTAAACAATTATTTGCTCTTGAGGTCCCAGAGATCAAAGACCGTATTGTAGAAATTATGGAAGTAGCCCGCGAAGCAGGCCATCGCACCAAAATTGCAGTTCGCTCACACCGTGCAGGAGTTTCCGCCAAAGGATCACTCATTGGTCCGATGGGTGCTCGTTCACGTGCAGTGATGGATGAATTACATGGCGAGAAAATTGATATCGTCGACTGGTCTGAAGATCCTGCAACATTCGTCGGAGAAGCCTTAGCTCCAGCGAAGGTTTCAAAGGTAGAGATCGTCGACTTAGCAATGCGTTCTGCGAAAGTAACCGTCCCTGACTATCAACTCTCACTTGCAATCGGCAAAGATGGACAGAATGCAAGACTTGCTGCGCGTTTGACTGGCTGGCGTATCGATATCCATCCAGACACCCCAGCAAGCAGTTAATTACGCGCGTATTTAGGTTAATCGGGGCAGATTCGCTATCCTTTAGCCTTAGTTGATGGTGAAAGAAGCGACTGCAATGCGATTAAGTATCAAACCGATACGCACCTGCATCGTCTGTCGTAAATCGGAATCACCTTCACAACTACTTCGAGTCAACTGCATTGATGGGGTTATTACCCCAACGCAAAGCAGAAAATCTCAAGGTAGGGGAGCGTGGCTACACATTCAGTGTGGATACGTTGCTATAGAACGGAAAGCATTTAAATGGGCCTTCAAGCTCGATGAGATGCCGGATGTTACTCAATTCAAAAAGTTCCTCGAGGAACTTACAAAAGACTAGAAAGTTCCAAAAAGAACTTTACATAGATATGGATGCGAAAGATATGAAACTCAAATGAGCTCGTTCAGATTATGAGGTCGCAAAACAAAGGCTCGCATCCCTAGATAAATATCTAGAATAAAGATTGCGGGCCAAGACAGGAGAAATGTGTCAAAGGGCCGCGTACATGAGTTGGCAAAACAACTCGGTATGGAGAGCAAGGTTGTTCTTGCAAAACTCCAAGAAATGGGCGAATTCGTTCGTTCCGCATCATCAACTGTAGAAGCGCCAGTCGTGCGCAAACTCATCGAGATGTATCCCGATGCCAAGCCAGTTGAAGAGACAAAGCCAGTTAAGAAAGCTGCTGCCAAAAAGAGCGCAG
>CAXNDQ010000010.1:0-19552 GCA_964201275.1 Candidatus Planktophila sp.
GTTGTGTCATCATCGATCTGAAACAACTTGGCTATTTCTTCGAAGGTGTCTGCAGATTCTGCCTGGCGCTTTAAGTGGCGCAGTGAATATGCTTTTCCTTCATAGAGGTGGATAAGTTCTTTAATGTGTGAATCCATACCTAGTTTGAAGTAGATATCGATTGATGTATCAACGAGTTGTAAGCATTCGTTGAAAGCATCTCGCCGGAATGCGATGTGGCTGAGTTCATCTAAGACTTCAGCTCTTTCGGCACCTTCGGTTGTACTCATGCGCTCCCAGAGTTCTAGCTCTTGGGTGTTGTTCTCATTGTTGTTTTCTGCGCTCACCGTTTCCTTCTTCTTCGGGAATGTGCTTCGGACAGTTGCAAAAGTTACCGAGGGTCACTGACAAGGGGTCTTGCTGTGGCTTGGGGGTTCCTTAGGGGGAAGCGGAGAGTAACACAGATTTCGAACAGGTGTTCGGGTGGGTTTTGGCTACTTTTTCTTATACCCAGCAGGGCATTTCGGGCTGGTCCCGCTGACCTTCTTGGTTAACTTCCCTTTGACGCAGGTGATTGAAATCGTCTTCTTGGGGGTCACCGCTTTGATAGGTGTTGTTTTTATCGGCTGGGCAATTGTTTCTAGAAATATGTCAGGAAGGACAGTCTTTACGGCGGCGCTGCCTTTGTCATTGCTGAGCTTGACTCTGATCGTCGATGTCGAAAAAGAGAAGCCGGCGGCACGGAATGTCAGGTACTTATCTGAACTTGCAAATACTGTTGTCGAAACTTTCTGGGTGCCATCTTTTGCTGTCACACTAATTGCGGCTCGGTAATTAAGCGGGTCTAAACCCCATAGGCACTCGGCTAGTTTCTTATCAATCGTTAGTTCGTAAACTCCAGAATTTAGTGCGCCATCTATTTTCACGTGTGGTGATGCGATGCTATAAATAAGTTCACTGGTTTCAGCGTTCCATTTGGGCGGGCTGGGGTTGGCTGCGACAGCATTTGTGGAAATGATCCCTGGAAGCAGATCAGTGGAAGCACAATTCTTGGTCAGATCTCTATCTGTGGGGCCCATTCGAGCGGTTGAAACCTGCCAAGTCTCTTCTTCATATAAATATTTGAACTCAAAAGCATCCTCAAGAATACTCCAAGCACTTGCGGTGCCTGGATCTCTAGTACTAAATCCACTACCTGAAGACTGATAGAAGGAATCGTAGGTTGTAAAGCTATAGGGCTTTTCTCCAAAAGTTAGATCCCAGTAAGTTTCATAGGCTTTCTTCAAAATATTGTAGTTTGCTTGATTTTTTGGAAATTCCGTATGGACCGTGCCAACCTTTGTTGGGCTACCTTCAACGGCGAGTGAGATTGAATTATCAGCGTTTGAAGTCTCGCTAACTTGAGAATTAAATAGCCTCCCTGAATACCAGTCAACGCCACTTAACATCGTTTTGGTGGATTTGAAATTAACTGTGATTCGAAACTTTGTCTTTGTTGGAAACGGATGAATTTTATTTGCTACGCAGTAATATGAGGCTTTTCCGAAACCTCCAGCACAACTACTCCAACCATTAGGTCCATTTCCAGATGCGTCTTTCTCTGTTGGGCGCGGAACGCTAATTTCGTAGGAAATCGGAAATAGCTTCATCGTAAATCCATCGCTGGCATTCCAAGAGATAACACTTCCATCTGCACGTGGGTTTGATGTATCACTAGAAGCGCCCGGGAAACCAATTGTTATTGCATAGTCAGTGCCACCGGCGTGCTTTGCATTACTCAACTGCCAAATTCCGGTTCGCCCACCTGCTGGAAGATTTTGTGCTGGGCGCGCCTTGGCAAAGACGGTGTCTTCTAGTGAGTTGTAATCCTCTTTGAAGTCGGCATCGTTCCACGTCAAGTCTTTGAGCGGTAGATACTCTTTGAATTTACCTTTTATCCATTTACCCTCGGCATCAGTATGTTCCAACGAAACGATGCAGTCGTTTTTTACTGCGCCAACGCACGGTGGCAAGACGAGGTACGCCCCGTAGTTGTCATTTTGTGGAGGTACGGAGATTTTAGGTGCAAAACCAGTCTCAGCATTGAATTGCACTGAAAAGTTCGGAGTAATCGTGCCATCTCCGGCGTGGGCTGAAGTTTGAATAGCGCTAAGGGTTAAAGTGAAAATCGCAGCGGCAACCAAATACTTACTCGACCAAAGGTGCTTGAAACTCGCCTTTTTGTGCAGGTTCACGATGAAAGAATAGCCACAATCTTTGGCGCTCGGAAGAAGTGATGGCATTTGATCCACCTTTTAATCACCTTTGATTTAGTAAATGTCGGCGGCTGGCTGTATCTTTTCCCTAGGTCAAGAACTAAGCGTTAAGCCTTTAGCTTGCTTAGTACCAACCGCGCCAACCGCGCACGGTGGTTCTAAAGAAGACCTGCTGGCGATGAATGACACCGCCAGAAGAGCGGGTCTCTATATGAGGTCCATTAAGGACTGTGTTTGTTATGCCAAAAGCAAAGAAGAGCGCGAAGAAGTATGTGGATCTAAAGATAACCAGTGGCGAATTGGAAGAGCTGCATAGCAAGATGGATGGCGAAGTTGGAATGGCTAAATATGGGCGCTTTAAGGCGTGGTTGCATTACGCGAATTTGAATTCGTGGCAGCACCAGAAATGGCATTGGGGTTATGTAAATAATGCCGGGAAAGAATGGCACTGCACGTGCGGGTTGGTTGTGGCGATGGATGCGGTGGCCGAAGTTGATGGGCTTGCGCATTTGGAATTGGATGCGGCCCATCGCGGGCGGGGACATCGCTCGTTGCCGGATTTCGGTGAAGTGGTTGTTGCGTTTATTTATGACTACAAGTGGATCGAAGAGCGTGGAGTTTATTACTTTGATGCTTTCTGCCAGGTCTGTGGTGATTACGTGTTAGAGCGTCCGGGGAAAGATGCGGATATGTTCGCCGACATTCACAATATAAGTTGTGGGTAATTACGCGCAGTAGTAAAAGTAAAGTGGCCTCACGCGACGAACCGTGAGGCCACTCTGTGGTGCGTACCGCTGGCGGGGCTCGAACCCGCTACCATTCCCATAGTTGGTGGGATGCTCTATCCAAATGAGCTACAGCGGTACGCAGGACAGAACCTAAGTCAGTTGATGAAACTGATTTAGGTTTTTTGCTTTCGCTGTGGATAAGATTTAAAACGATTTTGTGTTACTTCTTTAACTCACTTAACTTCTTTTCGACCTCTGGGTAATCAGGGTTATCAACTAAAATCTTTTCGAGATCCTTTATGCCCATCGCACGCTTGCCCATTAGGGCGTAGGTAACTCCGCGTTCGAATAGTGCGCGGTGTTCTAGCGCCTCTGGGGAATCCTTCAATTTAAGTGCTCGCTTGAAGCATTCAACGGCAGCCTCGTGTAGCCCTTTTTCGCGAAATGCCACACCGCGCAGGATCATTAACATTGCTGTTGCATCATCGAAGACTTCAACATCTTCAGTTGTCTCAATTGCGCCATCAAAGTCTTTATTTGATAGTTCTATATCGGCAAGTGAAACCGCAACCATCTGATCTGCCGACATCTGAAGCAATACCGCAAGAGCTTCTTCATACTTCTTCTGCCCCTGTAAGACTTCGGAGTAAATTAATCCAAGGGTTTGTTTGCTGTAATGCATCTGCTTTGAGATGCCGGTTGCAATAGATACCTGCGGCTTAATCCCCTTAAAGTATTTATTAACGTGTTTATTGCTAAAGGCTAGGTCTCGGTTCTCCCATAAAACCGCGCCCCACGTGGCCGCCTCGGTTTCCCACTTGTCATCGGTGATGCCGTGCAAGAAAGAGATTAGCTCGAGTGGGTATTTCAAATCTTCATATTGATTGCGAAGCGCCGCAGCCTTTTCGATTACATACGTAGCATCGGCAAGTTTGTCAGCATTGTAAATATCTAGCAAGAAAGCGTTGAGTGCTCGTTCGGCTTTGCCCGAAAAAAAGCCAGGAGCGGGCGGACCGCTTGGTGTTTCCGAATCTTGTGCCGAAGATCTTGCACGAGCGCTAGAAGAGCGAGTTCCGCTACTGATGGTTTCGACGTTATATAAACCAGTTCCGGGAAGGCCCGTGCTAAATGTTCTGCGTCCTTTTGAATTGATTGTGTATCTAGCCCCAGGTACACCAAAAGATAAACCGACCGTCTCTTTACTGAAGTTCAAGCGCACGCCAGGAAGCAACTTCATCGACTTTCTGAAGCGAAGGCTCATGAGTAGAGAGTAGGCGCGAAGTGTTACAGGCGGCTAGTGCCATTAGGCAAAAAAGAAACTGACCCGGGAACTTGGAAGACCCGGGTCAGTTTCTTTTTCTATTTACTTCTTATGGGGAGTTTTTCCGCCATTAATTGCCCAGTAGGTAACACCTGCTACTAGAACACCCAAGAACCAACCATATGGAGCGAACTTGTCATATGAAACTGGTCCCCAGATTGGTAGGAAGCTGGAGAAGACTGACCCAATAAGTGCGGCGGCAATTGCCTTCATATTAAATCCGGATTGGAAGAAGTATGGTCCGCTCTTGTCTTCTGTATAAAGTGCATCAACATCTACTTGTGACTTACGAAGCAAGTAGTAATCAACCATGATAATTCCAAATAATGGTCCCATAGTTGAGCCGATTGCATTTACGAATGCTGGTGCATTGTCCCAAGGGTGAAGTGGATACAGTACAAGTGCAATACCTGCAGCTATGTAGCCACCCTTCTTGAAGTCAATCTTGTTTGGAGCAACATTGGCGAAGTCGTAAGCAGGTGAAACAAAGTTTGCTACGACGTTAATTCCAAGTGTTGCAACTGCAAAGGTCAACATTGCAAGCAAAGCTAAGAAGACAGAGTCAAACTTAGCGGCGATTGCACCTGGCTCTAGAAGAACTTCACCATAGACCTTGTAAGCAGAAGCAGTTGTTAGGGCTGCGACAACTGAGAAGAGAATTAGGTTTACTGGAAGGCCCCATAGGTTGCCCTTCTTGAGCGACTCTTTATTTGGACTAAAGCGGGAGAAATCGCAGAAGTTTAGATAAAGGGCGGCAAAGTACGTAACCCATGTAGCAGCAACTGCAAATATCGCAGCCATACTGCCTGGAGTTACTGCAAAGCCAGTCTGGCCTTTTGCAAGATCAGCCAAAGCTTTTGGATCCATGTCTACATTAAATGAAATGGTTCCAGCCTTGATTGATAGACCAACAGCTAGGAGCAACATCATGGCCCATACAGCAGGTCCGGCAAAGTCCATAAAGCGGCGAACTGTTTCCATACCCTTGCTGATAATCAAGAGTTGAGCAGCCCACACGCCTAGATAACAAACTACCTCGAGTGGTGTGTGATCTAGCCAAGTTCCGCTTTCATTAAATGACTTCATGCCGTCATAGCGAACAAGGAATGCAACTATTGCGCCGGCGGCAGCACTTGTCTGTGCGCCGTACCAAAATGTTGCAACTATTGCGCGGACAAGCGCCGGAATATTTGCGCCGAATACACCAAAAGATGCACGCGCCAGCACTGGATAAGGCACACCGGTTTTAACGCCAGCATTTCCTACCAATGTCATCAAGAAATAAACCGCTGTTGAACCAAGAGCAATTGCAAATAAGAACTTAAGTCCACCGCCTGCAACTAAGAAAAGACTTGCTGCGAGGAAGTAGCCGTAAAGGCTGTGAACATCTGAAGTCCAAACATTGAATATGCTGAATGATCCCCAATTGCGTACTTTTGCAGGTGCCAAGTCTTCATTATGAAGCCGTGGCGACACTTGATAAGCCATGTTTCTCCCATCCAAATTTGGCGTAGAGAATAAATCGGAACGAAAGTTCGTCATTGAACTCTGCGCGAAGACCCTCACGGAGTTACTTCAAGTTCTAATGTAAACCTGAGGCTGGCCGAGTTCAAGCACATAATGGTTTTTTCTCAGCGTAGTTAATTTACTGGCTGGTAGAAAAGCACTGATTTCAAATCAAAATTCCGCATAGTGAAACTTAAGCGCACTTTCTTGCGAGTTTTTAATAGCCTAACCAACTGCAAATTCTTGCGCTAATTCGCTGGCATATTCAAGTAATAGTGGTGAGTACTTGCTGATAAACGCATCCGTGACCCTTGTAGCTGGACCACTTATAGAAATTGCCGTGGGAGATGCAACGCCAATAAGTGCAGCTGATATACACCGCACGCCGACTTCTTGTTCGCCTTCATCAATGGCATATCCTCTAGATTTGATTACTTCTAGATCCTTACTGAGAGATTTCCAAGTGGTGTGAGTAGTTTCGGTGTACTTAGGCATTCCTGTATGCGAAATTATTTCTTTTCCTCTTGCCTCAGAAATACTAGCCAGGATGGCTTTGCCGACACCGCAAGCGTGAGGTAGCACTCGTCTACCTGCTTCAGTGAACATGCGCATGTTGTGCTTTGATGGAGATTGCGCGATATACACAATCCGATCGCCTTCAAGGGCTGCCAAGTTAACAGTTTCACCACACACGTTTGCGAGCGCCAACAAAGAAGGTTTTGCCCACGAAGCCATTCCTCTTGATGCTGCTTCACCTAGATAGAGAAGTGAGGCGCCAAGTGTGTATTTGCGCGCTCCATTTCTCTTTGCATAACCTAAATTAACTAGCGTTTGCATTGAACGGTGCACTGTTGGAACCGGCAGATCTAACGCGGTGGCTAACTCTGTTAAACCGATCTCTCCCCCGTTGCGGGCCATCTCTTCCAAAATTGAAAAGGCGCGATCCACCGACTGAACACTAGAAACTTTATTTGGCATAGGTGTCGCCTTTCGTTGCAAATGATGCTACCTTAAATTTCATTGTAAGAAAATGATATTCCGTATAGTGAAATATGAAAAGAGGCGATCTTTTGAGCATTACGAGCCCTGGGTACGGGATTACGATCCGGGTGGAGGCGAAAACTCAATCCTCCCCCACCTCACTCATTACAGCGGCAATTGTCAGTTCGGGTGCGACTTTGACGGCCTTAGACGTTGTCGAGTCTCATCATGATCGCGTCGTTGTAGATATCACGTGCGATACACGAGATGCAGAACATGCAAACGAGATTAGTGCAGCAATTACTGCGGCATCGCCTAACTTCATTGTCAAGAAAGTCAGCGACAGAACTTTCCTAATGCATTTGGGCGGCAAGCTTGAAGTTGCTTCCCGGGTTCCTTTAAAAAATCGTGATGATCTATCACGCGCTTACACGCCAGGTGTTGCCCGCATTTGTCTGGCGATTGCCGCAGATAAATCTGATGCACGTCGCCTGACCATTAAGCGAAACACAGTGGCGGTTGTCTCTGATGGTTCAGCAATTTTAGGTCTTGGAAATCTTGGCCCGGAAGCCGCTATGCCTGTTATGGAGGGTAAGGCCGTTTTGTTTAAGCGTTTTGCGAATGTCGATGCTTGGCCAATTTGTTTAGATACCCAGGATACTGAAGAAATTATTCGCACTGTTCAGCTGATTGCTCCTGGTTTTGGTGGAATTAACCTTGAAGATATTTCAGCGCCACGTTGCTTTGAAATTGAAGCAAGATTAAAAGAACTCCTAGATATTCCTGTATTCCACGATGATCAGCACGGAACAGCAATTGTTGTTCTGGCTGCGCTTTTGAATGCGCTGCGCATTGTTAAAAAGGATATTGGAGAAATCCGAGTAGTTCTAACGGGCGCTGGAGCAGCCGGAACAGCGATTCTTAAACTCCTCTTTATATCTGGCTTAAAAAACGCAGTTGCCTTTGATTCAAAAGGAATTTTGCATAAAGATTCACCTTCTGAAAATCCTATGCGGGCATGGTTAATTGAGAATACGAATCATGAAAATGAGCATCATTCAATCTCTGAGGCGATGCAGGGCGCTGATGTTTTCATCGGAGTGAGCGCACCGAATATCATCACGGAAGCAAATGTGAAATCTATGGCAAAAGATTCCATTGTCTTTGCTATGTCGAATCCGGATCCAGAGATTGATCCCGCCCTTGCACATAAGCACGCGCGCATAGTTGCAACCGGCAGGAGTGATTACCCAAACCAGATCAATAACGTTCTAGCTTTCCCGGGACTTTTCAGAGGTTTGCTTGATGCAGGAGTTTCAAAAATATCAGATGAAATGCTCGCAGCGGCGGCTCGGGCAATATCTGAATGCGTTAGCGCTGATCAGCTCAATGAGAGCTACATCGTCCCTAGTGTTTTTGATCCAACAGTTTCACCGGCCGTATCTGATGCAGTTTTTGCAATTGCAACCCAAGGAAAATAAGGAGTAGAGAAATGTCCAAGATTCATGTTGCTGCTTCAGCAGTTGTTGGAAGCGAAAAAGTTTTAACAAATGAGGCTATAGATTTTGTCGTGCACCTAGATCAGCTCTTCCATGAAAAACGTGATCAAAGATTGGCCGCTAGAAAAGAACAGCGTCAAATGATCGCCAATGGTGGCACTTTAGATTTCTTGCCCAGCACACGGGCTATTAGAGAAGCGGAGTGGCAAGTCGCGCAAGCACCTGCCGACCTGCGTGATCGAAGAGTAGAGATTACTGGCCCAACAGATCCGAAAATGGCAATCAATGCGCTGAACTCCGGAGCAAAAGTTTGGCTCGCAGATTTGGAAGACTCAAACACACCTCACTGGTCTAATGTCGTTGAAGGCCAACTCACTCTACAAGGTGTTGCCCGTCGAAATTTAAGTTTCACATCCCCTGAAGGAAAATCCTACAAATTAAATGAGGGCCCGCTTGCAACGCTAGTTGTGAGGCCACGGGGTTGGCATTTGCTCGAACGCAATGTGACCATAGATGGAAAACCGATTGTTGGCGCAATATTTGATGCAGGCATGCATCTTTTCCATAATGCAAAAGAACTTATTGCACACGGCTCTGGTCCATATTTCTACTTAGCTAAGACAGAGGGTCATCTCGAGGCGCGCCTTTGGAATGAAATATTCGTTGAAGCGCAACGCTATTTGGGGATTCCTCAGGGCAGCGTGCGCGCAACCCTCTTAATTGAAACAATCCCTGCCGCTTTTGAAATGGAAGAGATTTTATATGAGTTGAAAGATCATATGTCCGGGCTCAATGCTGGCCGATGGGATTACTTGTTCTCAATGATTAAGGTATTCAGGGATCGCGGCGCTGAATTTCTCATTCCCGATCGTGGTCAAGTTGCGATGACTGCACCAATGATGCGGGCCTATACAGACTTACTTGTTCAAACGTGCCACAAACGTGGCGCCTTTGCTATTGGAGGTATGGCCGCATTTGTGCCAAGTCGTAAAGATGAAAATATTAATAAGATTGCATTTGAAAAGGTTCGCGCCGATAAAATCCGAGAAGCCGAAGATGGCTTTGATGGATCCTGGGTTGCGCATCCAGATTTAGTTCCGGTATGTCAAGCAGTTTTTGATGGCGCACTTGGAAATAAACCAAATCAACTACAAAAAATGCGCCTAGAAGTTAAAGTGCAAGCAGGTGACTTGCTGGCAGTATCTAAAACTCCTGGTGTAATAACCCAAGAAGGTCTGCGACTAAACATCGATGTGTCACTTCAGTATTTAGCGGCATGGCTTGCAGGTAACGGAGCTGTCGCTATTCATAACTTGATGGAAGATGCGGCGACTGTAGAAATCTCGCGTTCGCAAATCTGGCAACAAGTTAAGAACAAAGTTATCTATGCTGATACCTCAAACGAGGCAAGCGTTGATTTGGTGCGCAAAATCTTGGCAGAGGAGTCTGAGCTGCTAATTGCACGTGGTTGGGATAGAGCCAAGATAGCCCAAGCGGGAGAACTCTTTGAGCGTGTTAGCTTAGATAATGACTACGCGGACTTCCTAACATTGCCCGCACTTGAGATGATTGACTAATGCAGTTCGATCTAGTCGTACGATCACAACAAGTCATCACCGATATTGGTGGCAGGCCCGCAGCTGTATGCGTTAAAGCTGGAAAGATTGTAAAGATTGCTGGCTTTAGCGATGTTGTGCAAGCAGCCGAGGATGTAACCATTTCTGGCGCTCTAATTCCCGGCCTGGTTGATTCACATGTACATATCAATGAACCTGGCCGAACAGAGTGGGAAGGTTTTGAATCGGCTACCAAAGCTGCTGCTGCTGGAGGAATTACAACAGTTATAGATATGCCGCTCAACAGCATTCCACCCACAGTAAATGTGGAATCTCTCGCGATTAAAAAGGCGGCTGCGACAGGTAAGTGCTCAATTGATGTTGGCTTCTGGGGTGGGTCAATCCCAGGAAATGTTAAAGATCTTGAACCGCTTCTTAAGGCAGGAGTCTTTGGTTTTAAGTGTTTCCTACTCCATTCTGGCGTGGATGAATTCCCGGCATCTTCACTTGATGATTTATCCGCAGCGCTTGAAATGCTAGCAAAAAATGATGCGTTAATGATTGTGCATGCCGAAGATTCAAATGCCATTGAGCGATCTACTAAACCGTCTTCCCGATCTTACGCAGAGTTTTTAGCTTCGCGACCAAAAGGGGCCGAAAATGTTGCCATCGCCCAATTGATCGAAGAAGCGCGACGTAATCAGGCTAAGGTTCACGTTCTGCATTTATCTAGCGGAGATTCACTTTCCTTAATTAGATCTGCAAAAGCAGATGGTGTAAAGATCACAGCAGAGACTTGCCCACATTATCTGGCACTTACTTCTGAAGAAATCGTAGATGGGGCAACACAGTACAAATGCTGTCCCCCGATACGAGAACAACGTAATCAAGATGAGTTATGGCAAGGTTTAGAAGCAGGAATAATCGATCAAATAGTTTCTGATCATTCGCCCTGCACACAAGATTTAAAAATATTTGATGTTGGAGACTTCCAGCGAGCTTGGGGTGGAATATCTTCGCTACAACTTGGAATTTCTATTATTTGGACACAAGCACTTGCGCGCGGAATCACGCTCTGGCAAATCACAAAATGGATGGCTGAAAAACCAGCCCAGCTAGCCGGTCTTGCTCACAAAGGATCAATAGCTGTTGGAATGGATGCTGATTTTGCAGAATTTGATACTGAAAACGAATTTAGAGTAGAACCGGCAGAACTATTTCATAAAAACCAATTTACGCCATATCAAGGAAAGTTTTTAAAGGGGAAAGTAAAGCAAACGTGGTTAGGCGGTGAACTCATTTATAAAGATGGGGTCATGCTAAATTCACCTCAAGGAAAATTTTTGATTCGGGGAGAAAATTGAGTAGTTTCCAAACCTTGCCCGATTTAGCTGATCGGGAAAGTGGCGCGGGAGTTGTTTATGCCAATGATGAATTTTTCGCTGAAAAAGAGAATCTCCTAAACCCAGGTCGAGCAAAGTTTTCATCGCATACATTTGGCCACAAAGGTCAAATCTATGATGGTTGGGAAACACGTCGGCGTAGAAATGATCCCGGCAATGACTTCGCAATTGTGCGACTGGGACAATCTGGCGTTGTAAAAGGAGTTAACATCGATACTGGTAACTTCACCGGAAACTTTCCACCGCATGCATCAGTAGAAGCCACTTATTTTGGCCACATTCCGACAATTGGCGAACTTCTTAATGCGAAGTGGACAACTATTCTTGAAAAGTCTGCACTCACTGGTGACTCTGAAAATCTCTTTCCAGTTACAAGTGATAAGCATTGGACTCACGTTCGCTTAACTATGCATCCAGATGGTGGCATAGCCCGCTTTAGGGTTCATGGCGACCCAGTTCCCGATGCGAATTGGTTGGTAGCTTCGGGTCCAAAAAATCTTGCGGCCCTTGATAACGGGGCACAACTTATAGGTTCAAGTGATGACTTTTACTCTTCAGCAAAAAATACTCTGCAATCCGGTCGCCCAAAGAATCAAGGCGATGGCTGGGAAAACAAAAGACGGCGGGGACAAGGAAATGATTATTTCATAGTTCAACTTTGTGCTCCAGGAAAAGTTAATTCTCTTGAAATTGATACTACGCATTACAAGGGAAATGCACCCGCAGAAGTAATGGTGACCGCGGGTTCTTCTTCCGAATTACTCAAGGCACCAGGTGCAATTGAATTATTGGCACGGCAAGTAGTTCAACCTGATACGCCTCACCGATTTATCACTTCCTGCAATCAGATAGTTGAAGCGGTGCGCGTTGATGTTTTTCCTGATGGTGGAATGGGTCGCTTTCGAGTATGGGGAGAAGAGGCAAAGCCAAAGTGAGTTTAGATAAGAGTTTTTTTGATGAGGCATCCAAGACATTAGCCCAAGCAGATGATTTGCTTGCCAATAAATACCGTGGCGACTTTGGCGGTAGACAACCTATTCACACTTGCTATGTGCCGGCAGATAAGTTGAGTACAACAACTCCAGCAGATTGGGGCACCGCAGGTCTAGCAGTAATCGATGAACACACTCCAACGGCGGCATCTTTTGCTAAAGCAGTTGGTTGCCAAGAGCAGTCAGTCGCTGAAATCTTTGATCGAATAAAAGATAAATTAGCGCGACAACCGATTGAGGACCTGCGCATAGATTTTGAAGATGGATACGGGCGCAGAGGTGATGAGCAAGAGGATAAGCATATTAACAGCGCTTTGCAAGCTTATCCGTCGTTAAAAGTTCCCTTTATTGGAATACGCATGAAGGCCATGGAAGAGGTAACCAGAGTTCGAGGCTTGAAGACTCTCGATAGATTTATTTCTGGGCTACTAGGACAAGGAAAATATCCAGAGAATTTCATCATCACGCTGCCCAAAGTTACTTTTCCAGAGCAAGTAGATGTCATGGTGGCTGCCTGCGAAAAGATTGAAAATGACCACGCTCTAGAACGTGGAACGATTCGCTTTGAGATTCAAATTGAAACAACACAGGCGATTTTGGATCAACAAGGAAGAGCTACCGCAGCACAATACATCGATCGAGCAAAGGGTCGCTTAACTGGATTCCACTATGGAACTTATGACTATTCAGCTGCGGCTGGAATCTCATCTGCTTATCAAACCCTCGATCATCCTGCGGCAGACTACGCAAAAACTATTCTGCAGTTAGCCATATCGGGAACAACAGTTCGAATGTCGGATGGATCGACAAATATCTTGCCAATCGGAACAAGTGATCAAGTGCGCTCAGCCATGCATAACCACTATCGCTTGGTGCGCAGATCATTAGAGCGTGGAATCTATCAAGGTTGGGATTTGCACGGATCACAGCTACCAACACGTATCGCCGCAACGTGGATCTTCTATCGTGATGGCCTTGCTGCTGCATCCATTCGTCTTAAAAACTATTTGAATAGCGCTCATTCAGGAACTATGGATGAACCGGCTACTGCTTTGACTCTAGCTCGTTACTTCTTGCGAGGATTAGATTGCGGTGCAATTCAATCGCACGAAGTTGAAGAATTTACTGGCCTTAATGAAGATGGTCTAAGAAAGATAGTGATCAATAAGGGCAATATCTAAATTACTCCGCTGAATTACAGAGTGGCGATCTTTTCTACAACCTCTTTAGCTGAAGGATTTGTCATTGCGGCGCCATCTGAGAAAACCAGCGTTGGCACTGTGCGATTGCCGCCATTAACTTTTTCTACGATTTCGGCAGTTCCTTCGACTTCTTCGATGTTGATCTCTTCAAAGGTGACGCCAAGATCGGCGAGTTGAGATTTCAAGCGTTTGCAGTAGCCGCACCAGCTAGTTGAGTACATAACAAATGACATGGGCTACCGCTTTCTTGATTTAGTTATTTTCTACCTATAACTATATCTGCTATTTGTTTCCCAATCCGTGTACTCCTGGATGGGTTAGTGCTAGGTCAAAGGATAAAATCTCACCAGGTAAATCGCGCAATATATTAGTTTCGTCAGTATCTGAAGTCGCAACATACAGTTTGTCTAGATTTGGGCCACCGAAAGTGCAGTCATAAACGCCTCTTCCGGGTATCTCAATTGCACGCTCCATCGAACCCGTTTCAAGATTGACGCGAAGGATGCCCTCTGAATACGCCATTGCTATCCAAGCAAAACCTTGATTATCGACGACTAATCCGTCCGGGGTTGCGTTCTTCGGAAGGTCAATCTGTTTGAGAAGTTTTACATCGCCACTCGTTTGAATAACGGAGATGCGATCTGCAAAAGTCTCTGCAACGACGATTCTTTCGGAATCGATCCGAGCAATTCCATTGGCAAAAACCAGACCTGCAATCGGAAAGTCCACTTTTCCGTTAACAATTCGAGCAAGATCAGCGGGTGCCGGCGCATCACTCTCGGGGTTGTAACCATAGGTACCAACCCAAGCTGTGTTATCAGTATCGACGAGCATGTCGTTGGCGTTGAACTTCCAGTGACCACTTAAATCTGCGTGTAGAGATAAATCTGCCTTTGGCCCCCGTCGCATTACTGATCGTTTCTCACAATCCACGACAAGTAATTCCCCAGAAGTCAGCCAACCAATGCCTGACACAAGCGGTGCTATTTCTGCTTCTTTATGTAATTGCCCAGTTGTGACATCACCTCGATATACAACTCCAGCCAAAATATCTGAGAACCACAAATCACCTTTATGCCAGCGCAACGCCTCCGGAAATGCTGTTTCTTTGAAAACTACTTCGTAAGTCATTTTCAGAACCTGGCAGACAATCCACCATCAATGGTGACGGTTTGTCCTGTCATATAGGTATTGGATTTGCTCGCTAACCAGGCGATCCCCTGAGCAATTTCAATCGGCAGCGCTGCACGAGCAATCGGTAAGCGCTTGTTTTGGATATAGATGTTTTTAAACCACTCACTTTCTAACTCATCCTTGCCATCAACTATGGACATGCGAGTTGCTACAAAGCCTGGAGCTACTGCATTGACTAAAACGCCGTGTTCGGCAAATTCAAGTGCAACTGTTCTTGTTGCGGCCTCAAGCCCAGCCTTACTGATGTCATAGGCCATAGATGTTGGCTCACTCAGCTTTCCATGGATGCTGGTTAAGTTAACGATTCGTCCATATGACTGTGCGACCATTACCTTTCCAACGTGCTTCATCAGAAATACAGGAGCGTGAAGATTCACATCAAGAGTTTTAAAGTATTTATCGTTTTCAAGTTCCAGAATTGGGTTGGGAAATGAAACACCAGCGACGTTAACCAGCACGTCAATTCTTTCGTGTTTCTTGATAACCTCTGAAACCGCTGCTTCTAGGCTAGGAAGATTTCCTAAATCTAAAACTACATTTTCTACGCCTGAATTATCCTTTGCCTGTTCACGATCAAAGGCAATAACTTTCGCTCCAAGTTCGGAGAACAATTCGGCAGTAGCTTTACCCATTCCGTTTGCGCCACCAGTAACTATGACGACCTGTCCGATGAAATTGTTCATTTCTCTCCTATTAATAACTTGTAAGAATCAGTTCCTGGGCCTGGTTGGAAGAGTTCCATAATAATTCCATCGGGATCCTTTAAATACAGCGCCGCTCCCCCTGCATTCGCACCGGTATCAACGTCCACTGGACCGGAAATAAAAGTAATTCCTTCATCTTTTATTGCGGCATAAACTGCATTTAAATCCGAGACCAAAAAGCAAAGATGAGCATTTCCTATGAGCCGCGGCTCCAGATTGGTTTTAGTCATTTCAGGTACCGAGTATTCAAATAGCTCAATCACATGGTGTCCTGCTGGGTCACTCAAATGCGCCATCTTTAAAGTGGCATTGGGGTATCCAACAATCGCCGCCAAATATCCGCCAGATTTTTCCTGGGTCATTATTACTTTGCAACCGAGAATGCGAACATAGAAGTCCACAGATCGCTCTAAGTTGCTCACTGTATAGCCAGTGTGTTGGACTGCGCCCCGAATTGACATGTTATTTACTCGCTCTCTCTTGGATCTTTAGATTTACCGACCAATCGAATTTCTCATTTACTTCTAAAGTTAAATCTGTTCCACCACTTAAACCAACTCCATCAGCGGCGCTGGAAGGTTCAATTCCTAAAGCCCAAAATTTACCGCTCCAAGGTAGCTCCATTGATTGCCCCATCTCTTCCCAAATCCAAAGATATGGAAGGCTGGATGAGTCCCAAGAGATTTCGATTTCATAGAAATCATTGCATACCTTTATGCACGAGGTATCGCTAAAGACACCCATTCTTGCCGGCGTCTTGTTATTAATTTTCGCCCAATCGCGGTGCTCAAAGTTCTCCCACGGTGCAAACTCTGCACCGTTTGCGGAACCGTCATAAGACAACTCTCTAAATTGCGCATCCCCTACCGGCTCTAAAGTAATTTCAGAATTTAGAAAGTCTGAACCTAAAATCAAATGTTCGGTAACAATTACAGGGCGAGGGCTTTTGTCCAGATTTACCAATGAGCACTCCACATTTATCTCATTGTCAGAAATATTTATGGTTCGCTCACTCTCGAGGTTTTCTGCAGCCCATTTGAGAGAGATCGAATGCGAATTTGAATCTGTGACGCTCCAGCGCGCTTGCGATGCATTTCCGTGAAAACCTTGTGGATGTTTGCCTTGTAGATACTCGCCACCAGCGCTGGGCAGTAATGGTTGCCAGCCACCGTTCCACGCAGCCACCCAATCACTCTCTGTACCTAATGGCTTTGGCGCAATCGATTGGTACGGTGGTTTAGCAAGAAAACTCTGCCCGGAAAATATGGCATCAGTAATTGCTGCGCCGTTTTCGGGCAGGACTGAGAGGCTTAACTTTTCGGTAGCAAGAGTGTGATGTGTCATTCTGGCCGAGTTACGATTCCATCAATCGGAACCTTTGTGAGTCCACCATCAATTGTGATGCAGTCACCGTTAATAAACTCGGCATCATCAGAACAGAGGAAGACTGCAAGCTTTCCAACTTCTCTGGGATCTCCTAAGCGTCCAGCAGGAGTTGCTTTCAATACGCGTTCTTCGTTAACAACACCTGAGGCTGCGTCAATATCCCACATTGGAGTTCGCTGAACTCCGGGTGCGATTGCATTGGCTCGAACACCATAGGGTGCCCACTCGGCTGCTGCTACCTCCGTCATCATTATGACTGCAGCTTTGGTTGCGCAGTATGCAACTCTTCCTGGATTAGAAGAGAAACCGCGGATAGAAGAGATGGTAACAACGCTGCCAGAACGTTGTGGAAGTAAATATTTTGTTGCTGCCCGCATGCAGTAGAAAACGCCACTTTGCATTACGCCCAGGCTTAAATCCCAAACTTCATTGGTGAGATCTTTTATATGTGGACCAACCATTGATATGCCGGCGTTGTTAATCAAAATATCTAGATGTCCGAAATCTGAAACTACCTGGGCGAAAGCTGCATCTACCGCTTTAGAATTTGAAACATCCACCGCATATCCGCGAGAAGTCACGCCCAGTTTTGTAATCTCCGCTGCCGCAGATTGAGCTGACTCTAACTTCAGATCAAATATTGCAACGTGAGCGCCAGCAAGTGCTAATTCTTCTGCGATGGCAAGACCAATTCCCTGTGCAGCGCCTGTAACAATTGCCACCTTCTGATCTAACTTCTTCATTTCATTTCCTCTTCTTGTGAGTTGACTGCTCGTGAGCAATTTTGTCTTGCAAGATTCTTACTCCCCTTTGGTCGATCCAGCGGTTAAGCCCGCTATAAAGTGACGTTGGCCAAAAATGTAGATGATGACTAAGGGCAGGGTTGCGATTGTCATTCCAGCCATAATGGTTGGAATCGATAATGAATAGCGGCTTTGGAATCCGGTGATGCCGACCATAAGACTCTTCTTCTCATCACTTTGTAGAAACACTAAAGCCAACAGGAGTTCATTCCAGACCCAAAGTAAATTAACAATCGTCAGCGTGATCAACGGTGGACCAGAAAGTGGAAGTACAACAGATCTAAATGTTCTTAAATCAGATGCTCCGTCAATCTTTGCGGCTTCGATGAGACTTACGGGAATCGCTCTAAAGAAGTTAGTTAAAAGATAGATGGAAAAAGGCAGCATCAGGCCTACATAGACCAGGATCAACATTCGAAAAGTTGATATCCAACCAAGTTTTGCGCCTAGCGTGAAAAGTGGAATTAGCAGAACAACAGGCGGGACAACCATCAGAGAGATCAGGATCCCCAAAAAAGTATCGCGGCCTTTCCATTTCCAGTTAGCAAATCCCCACGCCGCTGTTGCGGCTAATGCGATTGTGAGAAGCACAGCCGATAAAGTGACAAACAAGGTATTTTTGAACCAGGTTGGAAATTGATCATTCCACGCTGCGGCGTAACCTTGAAAGTTTGGATTCATTGGAAGAGACCAAGGTGAGTTCAAGAACTCCTCTTGAGTTTTTAGTGAACCGGTCATCATTAAATAACCAGGCACTAACGCCATTGCAGTAATTAATATAAGGATTAATTGTCGGGAAGTAATCCCCGATCTTTCGATTGGCGTATGTTTCTTAGTCATCAAAAACGCCTTTACTCATATTTCTTTGAATTCTGAAGAAACCAATAATAAAAACTAGGGTTGCTAAAAGTAAAAGGAGCGCGGCTGTTGCGGCTAGCTCTGGTGCATTATTCTGAAAAGCGCTGCGATAAATGTAAAGCTCGGAAACTACCGTTGCATTTCCTGGACCACCTTGGCCATTAGTCATCACATATACATAGTTAAAGACCCAGGAGACCATAACTATGGATTCGTTGATTATGTAAAAGAGAATCACGGCTCGCAGCTGTGGCAACGTTACCTGCAGATGTAATCGGAAGAATCCAGCTCCATCTATTCGTGCCGCTTCCATAGTCTCGAGCGGAATGGATATCAAACGTGCCAAAATTAGGATGGTACCGAAGCCAACTTCTTTCCAAATAATAATTCCGCTCATAGTCCATAGCGCTTGCTTTGGGTCCCCCAGCCAATCTAAAGCCAGGCTTTCAAATCCCATTGCTCTGAGTGCGGAGTTAAGAGCGCCGTTTAACTGCAAGAGTTGTCCAAAAACCACACCAATTACAGGAATAGGCAGAATGTATGGAAGAAACACTGCTGAGCGATAAAACTTCATTCCCTTGTGGGTTTCAAAAAGTAATACAGCGCAAGAAAAGCTCATCACCGCAAGTATCGGAACTGTAAATAATAATAAGAAATTGTGGAAAATTGCTGTTCTAAAGAGTGGATCTGTTAAGACCAGCGAGAAATTTTCGAAGCCAACCCAATCCCCTTGATACTTGAAGGATTGCTGTACTAAGTCAAAGACTGAGTAACCAAAAATAAATAGAACACATAAGCCTGCGGGAAGAATCCATAAAAATGGTCCAGAGGTGCGCACACGGCCGAACACCGCCCCTAAGTTTCTAGGGGCGGTGACTCGGTACTCCGATGGTGCGGTTTTGATCATTTATTCCAAGCGGTGAAGTTCTTCACAAGACTTCTATCTGTCTTGCGCAATCTCTCCATTACAGATTGCATATCTGCAGCTGCTGCCTTTCCGGTCTTTGTACCAGCGAGAACTAACTGCACATTTGTAAATACTGCATCAGCATCCAATTGAGCAGGGATGAAGTTCTCTATGTAAGGAGCGCCAGGAAGTGCACTTTGGAACAAGGCCTTCTTGACTGGATCCTTGACCGACTTTAAATCAAAGCGATCATCAGCTGGCATAGATCCTGTGAGTTT
>CAXNDQ010000011.1:0-19337 GCA_964201275.1 Candidatus Planktophila sp.
TAGGCGTACGCCTCCAACTGCGGAGCATAGAACTGGGCGTTATCGCGATCAGAGTCAGAGACTTTGCAATCAATGATTCCGACTGAGCCATCATCATAATGTGCGAGCAGGTCATAAATTCCAAGAATGCGCCAACGTGTTGCTTTTCCATCTACTTCTATCGGAGCGCTCTTAACCCATTGTCCCCATTGTTTTACAACACCTGGTGCGAGCGAAGGATCAAGGTCGGGCATCGCCGCGCGACGGAAGTGTTCTTCTTGAGCCGTCGACAGCGGCTTTACTAAAGGAAACTGTCCGGGCATTGTGATTTTAAACCAGTATTTAATCCAGAGGCAGCGCTTGCAGGTTGATAATCCAAAAGTCAGATCAGATGGTGCAATAGTGTCGCGCGCAGGAGCAGCTGGTTTTTCAATCTTTAAAGTCATGTGCTGATTAAATCACGCACAACTGACGCAATCACTGTTAGACCCGAGAAAAGTGTGATCTAGTTAATGGTTTTCGCGATTGCAGAGCGATTGTCCATCTGAGCCAATTTGTAAATGTGAGCACGCTACTTTCAAGCGATCAAATGCGGAATCTCCGTAATGTGCGCGATAAGCCAGTGCCAATAAAACTCGGATATTTGTGTCGGGATCAGATTTAATGTTAAAAGCTTTAGCGGATCGACCGATGGTATTTTCAATAACCTTTTCGGTGTGAGATGTCTCCCGGGCAATTGCCGAATTAGTTTTGCCGTCACACATCAATCCAAGAACCAGTTGCTCGAATGGGTTTAACTCTCGTGCGATGATCGTGATATCTCTTGCCATAGCGACCTCTCCGTCGCTTCCATCATCCTCTTTCTTTCCTAGGTTACCAACCAGTAGGATAGGCAAATGTCCGAAATCACCAGCCGCCGTGAAGGCGATATCCAAGTACTTACCTTTAATCGCCCCTCGAAAATGAATGCGCTTACTCGCGAGATGTATGCGGGTTTGGCAAGTGGGTTAAATGAGGCAGCAGGAGATTTTGGTGTTCGCGCCGTCATCATTACCAGCGAAGGCGATCACTTCACCGCCGGCAATGACATTGCAGATTTCTTAGCTAATCCACCTTCGGGTGAAGATAGCGACGTTGCAAAGTTCTTAGGATCACTTCTGGAATTTCCGAAGCCCCTGATCGCAGCGGTAAAGGGAAATGCAGTTGGCGTCGGAACCACAATGCTTTTGCACTGCGATGTTGTAATTGCCTCGCCATCAGCTAAATTCTCAATGCCCTTTGCCTCCCTCGGATTAGTTCCAGAAGCCGGATCTAGTTATCTCTTTCCACTTTTGGTTGGCTATCAAAGAGCTGCCAAAATCTTTTTTACTGGCGAAAGTTTTGACGCCGAAAGCGCACGTGAAATGGGAATGGTTGCTTCTATCGCAAATGATCCATTGGCCGAGGCGATGGAATTAGCAAAGGCAATCGCAGCGAATCCTCCGCAAGCGATGATCAATACCAAAGCGCTCTTGAAAGCGAGCAAGCACGATGCAGTAGCAGCGGTAATGAAAGCCGAATTTGAACTCTTCTCACTTGCGCTGCAATCAGAAGAAGCAATGGAAGCATTCATGAACTTTATGGCGAAGAAAGGGAAGTAATGACAATAACCGGAGATTTATCGGGCAAGAAGATCTTTATAACTGGAGGATCTCGCGGAATCGGATTAGCGATAGCGCTACGAGCTGCGCGCGACGGTGCTTCCATCGCAATCGCCGCCAAAACTTCTGATCCAAATCCAAAATTGCCAGGAACCATACATACCGCGGCAGAAGAAATTCGTGCAGCTGGCGGAACAGCGCTACCTATTCAATGCGATCTCCGCGATGAAAACCAGATCGTCGATGCCATCGCACAGACCGCTGCGGAATTCGGCGGCATAGATATCTTGATCAATAACGCCAGTGCAATTAATTTAACCCCAACAGAGGCCACTCCGGCAAAGCGTTTTGATTTGATGTTTGATGTAAATGTCCGTGGCACCTTCTTAACTTCCCAGGCTGCGGTCCCGCATCTTCGCGCATCCGCCGAAGCCGGGCGCAACCCACATATTTTGACGCTTTCACCGCCGCTTTCTATGAAAGCCAAGTGGTTCCAGCACCACGTTGCCTACACAATGGCCAAGTACGGAATGTCTATGTGTGTCCTTGGAATGTCTGAGGAATTTCGTAACACTGGGATTGCGGTAAATGCATTGTGGCCACGTACCGCAATCGATACCGCAGCGCTACAAATGATTCCTGGAATAGATACAGCGGCTTGCCGCACCCCAGAAATCTTGGCAGATGCTGCATACGTTATTTTAAATCGACCATCTAAAGAAACCACGGGAAACTTCTTCGTGGACGATGAGGTTTTGGCATCAGTCGGAGTGACGGAGCTAGATAAGTATTCAGTAGTTCCGGGTACTAAGGATTTCCTTTTAGATTTTTTCCTGGACTGAAGAGATCAACGGCGCTTGCCGTAACATAGCGCTATGAATTTAGAGCTCAACGGGACAAATGTTATCTCCGAGTCAGAGCGAACTGGAAAAGCTTCCTCGTTGTTTTGGCCATGGTGCGGCGCGAACGTTTCTCTTCTGGCGCTTTCTTACGGCTCTTTCTTTCTTGGCTTTGGCATCTCATTCTGGCAAGCAACGGCTGCCGCCTTTATCGGCACAATACTTTCGTTTCTCTTAGTAGGTTTTAGCTCGCTTGCTGGAAAAAGATCTAATGCACCAACAATGGTTTTATCCCGCGCGGTATTTGGAATCAAAGGAAATATAGTTCCAGGCTTGCTTTCATACCTGGTCTTCGTCGGTTGGGAGACTGTTTTAGTCTCACTTGCAACGCTGGCAACTGGAACGATATTTATCCGGCTTGGAAGTATTGATCACGATATCGCGATGGTCATTGGATTTGTTCTAGCGGTTTCTTTAACGATGTATGGCGGCATACTCGGCCACAGCGTCATTATGCGCCTTCAAAAATATCTGACAATCACCACGGTAGTTGCAACCTTGATTTATATCGTTTTAACGCTAGATAGCGTTAATTGGCAAAACGTTAGTTCAATACCGAATGGAAACTTCCAAGGATTCATCGGAGCGCTCATCTTTAGTATCACTGGCATTGGACTTGGTTGGGTGAACTCTGCAGCGGACTATTCCAGATACCTACCTCGTACAACATCTAGTCGTGCAGTGGTTGGTTGGACGGTTTTTGGTGCTTCGACAGTTCCAATTATTTTAGTTATTTATGGAGCACTTCTCGCTGGAAGTGATCCAAAATTAGCGCAGGCTATTGCTAACGATCCGATCGGAGCGCTAACTACGCTTTTGCCAACTTGGTACCTTGCAATTTTTGCCTTAATAGCAATCCTAGGTTTGGTCGGCGGTTCAATACTCAACCTTTACTCTTCCGGCCTCGCTCTTATTTCAACAGGGCTGCCTATGAAACGTTATGTTGCGGTAACACTTGATGGCTTAATCATGCTGACCGGAAGCATCTACATAGTGTGGGTTGCAGATAATTTCTTCTACCCATTTCAAGGATTCTTGATAACTCTTGGAGTACCAATTGCTACGTGGTCTGCCATCTTCGTGACCGATGTCCTCTTGCGGCGTAAGCCATTTGTCGAAGCAGATCTGTTTTCGATATCCGGCCGTTATGGTGTTTGGAATTGGCGACCACTTCTAATAATGGCGGTTGGCTCATTTATCGGTTGGGGATTTGTCACCAATTCATTCGCAAGTTGGCTCTCTTGGCAGGGTTATCTACTCTTTCTAATCGGAGGGAAAGAAGGACCTTGGGCTTTTGCAAATGTGGGAGTGATTTTCGCGCTCGTTGTTGGTTTTGCTGGTCATCTAATTCTCTCTCATCGAAAAATTCGAGCTCAAGATCGCGCTGTAAGTTAAAGTAAGGACATGAAATCTCGCATCTCCCCGCTACGGGATTTTTTACGTCGAGAGTCAACCGGCGGCTTATTGATTCTTACCGCATCCACATTAGGTTTGATCACAGCAAACTCACCACTTGCCAACTCTTATTTTTCATTTCTTGATACCCGTATTTCATTCGGCGCTGATTGGTATCTTCTCGATCTTACAATTCTGAAGGTCATTAACTATTTCTTAATGAGCATTTTCTTTTTTGTAGTTGGTCTGGAAATCAAACGCGAGATGACCAGCGGGCATTTGGCATCACTGAAAAAAGCCATACTGCCTTTGGTGGCAGCTTTGGGCGGGATGGCAGTCCCAGCTTTGATCTATTTAGCTATTGCGGGCGGAGTCGCGCCAGAAGGTTGGGGAGTTCCGGTTGCAACCGACATTGCTCTAGCAGTTGGATTGCTAACCATGCTCGGCCCCAGCGTTGCTGCATCACTTAGAACTTTTCTTCTTGCACTTGCCGTCATTGATGACATTGGGGCAATCCTTGTAATCGCATTCGTTTACTCAACCGGAATCAAAATCTCGTGGCTGGCCGCAGGCGTTCTCTCTGTACTCTTTATCGCCGCGCTGCAAAAAGTGAAAGTAACCTCCATTTTTGTTTATGCGCTATTTGCATTTGCCTTATGGTTCTCGCTCTACAAAACCGGTGTACATCCGACTCTCGCGGGAGTAATTCTCGGTTTAATGACCCCAAACATTGCACACGGGGGAGTCGATCTAGAAGATGTAGAGGATGGAACCGTTTCGGTTATTGAATGGCTGGAGCACAAGTTCCATCCAATTAGCACCTTCTTTGTGGTGCCCCTATTTGCATTTGCAAATACCGGAGTTGTTATCACCCTAGATTCAATTGAAGGTGCGGCGCAATCAAAGATCGCTTGGGGTATTTTCTTCGGATTGGTGATCGGCAAACCACTCGGTGTTTTGTTGGCTGCAATCGCGGCTAAAAAAGCAAAGATTGCCGAAATGCCAGACGGCGTCAGTAAACCCTCTTTGCTGGCAACTGGTAGCGCGGCCGGAATTGGGTTTACCGTTGCAATCTTTATTGCCAATCTCGCCTTTGATGACCCTCAAACTCAAGATATCGCAGTTCTTGCGGTAATCGCCGCCTCTGTGATCAGCGCGCTACTGTCGACTCTAATTTTTAAGGCAAGCGCAAAGAAATAAATTAAAAACGAAAGAGCCCGCCATCATTAGATGGCGGGCTCTTTCGTTACTTTTTAGATATCGAAGTAAAGCTCGAACTCGGCTGGATGTGGACGCAAACGAACATAATCCACTTCGTTCTTTCGCTTCCATTCAATCCAAGTTGAGATCAAATCTTCGCTAAAGACGCCGCCCTTAGTTAAGAAGTCGTGATCGTTTTCAAGGCTGTCAAGAACAGCATCAAGTGATCCTGGAACTTGAGGGATAGCCGCAGCTTCTGCACCTTCAAGTTCATAGAGATCCTTATCACCTGGGGCAGGTGGCTCAATCTTGTTGAGAATGCCATCGATACCAGCCATCAACATTGCAGCGAATGCTAGGTATGGATTAGATGATGGATCTGGGCAACGGAACTCAATGCGCTTTGCTTTTGGTGATGAACCAGTAATTGGAATACGAATACACGCAGATCGGTTGCGCGCTGAGTAAACGAGATTAACTGGCGCTTCATATCCTGGAACCAAACGACGGTAAGAGTTAACCGTTGGGTTAGTGAAAGCAAGAAGTGAAGGTGCGTGCTTTAGAAGTCCGCCAATATACCAACGCGCCATATCTGAAAGATCACCATAAGTTCCTGCTTCGAAGAAGAGTGGCTTGCCATCTTTCCAAAGTGATTGGTGCACGTGCATTCCTGAACCGTTATCGCCGAAGAGTGGCTTTGGCATAAAGGTTGCAGTCTTGCCGCCTTCCCAAGCTACGTTACGGATGATGTATTTGAACTTCATCAACTCATCGCCGGCGCTAAGGATGTCAGTGAAGCGATAGTTGATCTCCATCTGTCCTGCAGTACCAACTTCGTGGTGTGAACGTTCAACGAGAAGACCCGCACGACCGAGTTCCATAACCATCTCATCGCGCAAATCAGCGAATTGATCAGTTGGTGAAACAGGGAAGTAACCGCCCTTGATGCGTGTGCGATACCCACGGTTTGGAGTGCCATCGGGATCTGCAACGATTCCTGTGTTCCAAGCACCTTCGTAAGAATCAATGTGGTGGTATGACTCATTCATTCCAGTCTTAAAACGTACTGCATCAAAAACATAAAATTCAGCTTCTGGTGCGAAGAATGCTTGATCTGCAATTCCGGTTGACTTCAAGTAATCAACTGCCTTGGCTACTACACCACGTGGATCACGTGAGTAAGGAGTGTTATCAGATGGGTTGTGTACTGAGAAAAGAATTACTAGCGTTTTTTCTAGGCGAAACGGATCGATAAATGCAGATGAAGGAATTGGTAGCAACTTCATATCTGATTCGTGAATTGACTGGAAGCCACGGATGGAAGAGCCATCAAACATTAGGCCATCTGTGAATACTGCTTCGTCAAAAGATTCAACTGGAACGTTGAAGTGATGCTGAATACCTGGAAGATCGGTAAAGCGAACATCAACAAGTTTGACATCTTCTTTTTTAATATAAGCGAAAATTTCTGCGGAATTCTTAAACATAAAGTTTGCTCCTCGTATATTCGAATGGGCCATCATCATTGAGGGCGACCGATCTGGGTAAACCCTAAGACTCCAAAGGCCATTTGGCATAACTGGTGTGTTACAGCCATGTAAAACATGCACCGCTAACGCCTGGTCTGTAGGCTCACCCATATGAAACATGAGATCAGTTTGGGTCGCCGCTTCCTGGGTCTGAGCATCGATTGGCTGATGTGTTACGCGATCGCCCTTGGCTTCTTTGGAGGCAGCGCCTCATTTGCCGAGAGAGCCCCCGAAGCTCGATTTCCACACCTGGTCATCTTCTTCATTGAAGTCTTAGTTTTAACCGCCTTCGGCGGAGCGACCGCAGGCCATCGCGTCGTTGGTTTGAGAGTCGTCCAATTTAGCGGTGGTGGAAATCCGACTCCGGTTCAGGCGCTAATCAGGACGGTTCTGCTCTGTTTAGTAGTGACCGCAATTACCTACGATGAAAATGGTCGCGGAATTCACGAGCGACTTAGCGGAACTAGATTGGTAGATACGCGAAAAGGTAAGAAGTAATTAGCGTTTTGGAACGCGAATTCCTTTTGGCATTGGACCCTTTGGTATTGGCATAGACATTCCGCCAACTGCTTTAAAGCGGGCGCGGACTTCACGCATTTGATGCGCAGATAATTTCTTAGGTAATTTAGCAACTCGCTTCTGCAACTTACGAAGCGGAACTTGGTCAGCGCCATCACCAACGTAAATTTCAATTACTGGAACTCCAGGAGCGAAGCGTTCAGCTTTTCTACGCTCGTCCTGCAACATCCCTCGAACGGCTTGAGTTCCTTCACCAGTTAAGACGATTCCTGCACGACCAATACTGCGGTGGACCATATCTTGATTCTTGGTTACTGCAACAGCAGGAGTTGTTATCCAACCTTTACGAATAGCCATAAGTACGCTAGCGCCTGCACCCATCTGTCCTTCAATTGAAACATAAGCGGCAGAGGATGCGATTCGTGTGAAGAAGAACATCGCTGCAAGAACTGCAACGGGAAGAGAAACGAAGCCGAGATAAATTGGGTGGCCGATGAAAATTCCAATTGCAATTCCAATTGCCCAAGTGATGGCGAATACGCCAAATATGCCAGCGCCAATCCAAGGTTTTACACTCTTGGTTACTTTGTACGCGTCACGGAAAGTTTGGAAACGAACTTTTTTGATCTTGGGCGCTTTCGCCTTCTTTTTAAACATGGCGTCAGTTTAGGGGAACGGGCGCTGTACCACCAAGACGAGCCGGTGCCCAACGCTGACCTTGATGGTTATCGGGGTATTTCTCCTGCACTTCATGTAGGAGATTTAAAAGTGTTTCACGGAGCGCTTTCTCGCCCGCCTCGACATCAGCAGATTTATCAAAGTACATAGGAGCGCCAAATGTGACAAAAATTGGGAACTTGCGTCGGCCTAAGTCACGCTTTACGCCTTTAGTCCAAATGCGTTGGGATCCCCAGATAACTGCCGGAATCACAGGAACGTTAGCGCCCATAGCAAGACGTACAGCGCCAGATTTTAACTCTTTGATTTCGAAGCTCTTCGAGATCGTGCCCTCTGGAAAAATTCCAACAATTTCACCAGAACGAAGTGCGCGAAGGGCAGCAACAAAAGATGCAGAACCGTTACTGCGGTCAACATTGATATGGTGCATTCCGCGCATAAGTGGTCCCGCTAACTTATTGTCGAAGATTTCCTTCTTCGCCATAAATCTAACTAAGCGATTAGCAGGAAGTGCCGCCGTACCGATTAAAGCAAAATCGAGATAGCCGATGTGATTCATCGCCAGAATTGCTCCACCTTTACGGGGGATATGAGCTTCACCCTCGAAATGAAATTGCAACCCTAGGTATTTCCAAAATGATTTAAGAACCAAAATTACTGGCGGATAAACAACTTCAGCCACGCAGCGATCCCTGGTTGGTGCGTGCTTCAACTGCTTGCTTATATAGACGACCAGCGCGGTAACTCGAGCGAACCAGCGGTCCGCTCATTACGCCCAAGAATCCAGCAGCAGTTGCTTCGGCGGCTAACTCCACGAATTCCTCTGGCTTTACCCAACGTTCAACCGGATGATGTTTATTGGTTGGGCGAAGGTATTGCGTAATAGTTATCAAATCACAGCCCGCATCATGAAGATCTATGAGCGCTTGCGATATTTCCTCACGAGTTTCGCCCAAGCCAAGAATTAAATTAGATTTAGTTACTAGACCAAAGTCACGAGCCATACCGATCACCTGAAGAGATTTCTCATAAGTAAAGGCAGGACGGATGCGCTTAAAAATGCGAGGGACTGTCTCAAGATTGTGAGCGAATACCTCAGGTCGGGTTTCAAATATCTGATTTAGAAGTTCAGCTTTTGCGTGAAAATCTGGAGCTAACATTTCAACGCCACAACCAGGGTTTAACTCATGAACCTGGCGAATTGTTTCGGCATATAACCACGCACCTTCATCAGGCAAGTCATCACGAGTTACACCAGTAATAGTGGCGTATCGCAGCCCCATCGATTTTACTGATTCAGCGACTTTACGCGGTTCTTCGCGATCTAAAGGCAATGGTTTACCAGTATCTATATTGCAGAAATCGCAACGTCTGGTGCAGCGATCACCACCGATCAAGAATGTTGCTTCTTTATCTTCCCAACATTCAAAAATATTTGGACAGGCTGCTTCTTGACATACAGTGTGCAGCCCTTCGGTCTTAACTAGCGAACGGAGCCTGGTGTATTCCGGCCCCATATTTGCACGAGTCTTAATCCACTCTGGTTTGCGTTCAATCGGTGTTTCGGTATTGCGCGCTTCGATCCGGAGTAGCTTGCGGCCATCAGGTGCCAGAGTCATAGGCTTACCTTACCCAGTGCCTCAACGAGATGCTTCTCAACTATTGGGGTTATCTCGGCAATCTCTACATTCCGCGCAAGTTCGATCGCCAATGAAGTGACGGCCGCGTCATCAATCCCACAAGGAACGATCTGGCTAAATTTCTTAAGGTCGGGGGATACATTAAAGGCAAAACCGTGCATGGTTACGCCGCTGGCCACCCTAATTCCAATCGCGGCGATCTTGCGGTCACCGTTACTGTCAGAAATCCAAACACCTGATCGGCCGTCGACTCGTACCGCCTTGACCCCAACTTCTGCACAAACTTTAATGAGGGCGCTTTCTAGAGTTCGAACAAATCCAACCAATTCGGTTGGTTTTAACAATCTAATAATTGGATATCCAACCAATTGACCTGGCCCGTGCCAAGTAATTCGCCCACCGCGATCAACTTGAACTACGGGCGTTCCATCGGTTGGCATCTCAAAACTCTGGGTACGTTTTCCCGCTGTATAAACTGATGGATGTTCAAGTAAGAGCAATGTATTTGCTCGATCTTTAGACGCGACTTCTGAGTGAATTTTTCGCTGTAGCGCCAGAGCGCTCTCATATTCCAGTAGCCCGATGTGATCTACAACAATTTCTGGAGCACTTTGAGCGGTGCTTACGGGCGAGTGAAGGGGCACGGGTACAGCCTAAAGGTAGGCTGTACTCCTAGCGAATTCTGCTCAAACTCAAGCCCGAAAGGCCCTTCTATCGTGACTATGCAACGCGCCCAAAAGAATCGTAAACCTTACGCCATAGCAATGTTGGTGGTGATCGCTTGGTTCATTATTACCGGCGTATTTGGACCGCTATTTGGAAAGTTAACTTCTGTTCAAGAAAATAACAATTCTTCATTCTTACCTAAAGGGGCCGAAGCGACCTTGGCTGCGGATGAAATAAAGACGTTTTCAACACAAGCGTCAATCAACTTTCCAGTGCTAGTTCTGTTCGAGGGCACTTCCTCAGCTGCTACCTTCGCTGCGATCAATGAACACGTCTCACAAGTCGGTAACTTAACTCTGGCAGGAACATCAGCAAAAATCTCAGATTACTTATTGCCAGGTCAAGCGATTTCTGTCTTTCCTGCCCAAGACGGTAAAGCGCTTTTAGCAAATATTCCATTAGATGGAAATGCGATTTCTAAATTGTTGCCTAATGATGAGCCAGTTCTTCCTGCAGTAATTGAAGCGCTGCGTGAGGATATTAAGCCAATTGCCGAAGCCAACGGATTCGAACCATATGTCACTGGCCCAGGTGGATTGTTAGGCGACTTATTTGGAGCATTCGGAGACATTGACTCTAAGCTGTTGCTAACTACGCTCGGCGTTGTTGCGGTTATCTTGATCGTTGTTTACCGTTCTCCGATTTTATGGATCATTCCTCTGCTTTCATCTCTATTCGCGCTATCGACTGCCGGTGGAATCGTTTATTTACTTGCAAAGAACGACATAATCGACGTTGACGGACAGTCGCAAGGAATTCTCTCGGTTCTTGTTATCGGTGCGGCAACAGATTATGCGCTCTTATTAATTGCACGCTATCGCGAAGAATTGCATTTCACTGATAACAGATTTATCGCGATGCGCGCTGCATATAAAGGCGTTTGGGAGCCAATTCTTGCCTCTGGATCAACCGTTGCGATTTCACTTATGGTGCTGCTCTTTAGCCAGTTAACCAATACCGCCGGCCTTGGTCCGATCGGAGCAATCGGAATCGTTGTGTCGATGATTACGATTTTAACTCTGCTACCTGCTTTGCTCTTAATTTTTGGTCGGTGGATCTTCTGGCCACGTATTCCAAAAAATGATGGAGATGATCACGTAATGTCGGGCGCGTGGTCAAAGATAGCCACTGGAATTGGTCGCAATCCGCGTAAATCTTGGGTGATTACCGGAATTGTTTTGTTAGGTTTTGCCTTAACTTCGACAACTTTGAAGGCCGATGGAATCGGAACGGTGGATACATTTACGGGTAATCCAGAGTCTGTCGTGGGTCAAAGATTACTTGAAAAGCACTTCCCAGGTGGGGAAGGCGATCCAACTCAGATTGTGGTTGATGCAAATAAAATTGAGTTAGTTGCCGCAGCAATTAAATCAGCGCCGGGTGTCATAGAAGTGGCTCCGATGCTCAACGGGATGCCGGTTGCCGGACAACCAGCGCCAGAACTTAAAGTGGTAAATGGTCGTGCAATTCTCAACGTAACCCTTGCGACTGCGCCAGATAGTGTTGAAGCGGGAAATGACATTCCCAAAATTCGCGAGATTGCGAAAACTGCTGATGCATCAGCCTTAGTTGGCGGAACTAGCGCGGTCTACTTTGATGTGCGCACCGCAAATGATAGGGACAATAAAACAATAATCCCGATCATCCTCTTAGTGATTACTCTAATTCTCGGAGTTCTTCTCCGCAGTATTCTTAGCGCAATTCTCTTGTTGGGCACAGTAGTTCTGAGTTACTTCGCAACTCTTGGAGTTTGCGCATTGGTCTTCAATCACGTATTCGGTTTTGCGGGAGGAGACAATTCATTCCCATTGTTCGCTTTTATCTTCTTAGTAGCTCTGGGAATTGATTACAACATCTTCCTTATGACCCGCGTTAGAGAAGAGAGTGCGAAGATCGGAACTCGCGCCGGAGTCATTAAGGGAGTCACGGTTACAGGCGCAGTAATCACCTCCGCCGGAATCGTCTTGGCAGCAACATTCGCTGTCCTTGGACTTCTTCCACTAGTGCCGCTTGCCCAACTTGGCTTTGCGGTTGCCTTTGGAGTTCTACTGGACACCATCATTGTTCGCTCAGTTTTGGTACCCGCGTTAGTGCACGACATCGGACCAAAAATCTGGTGGCCATCAAAATTACAAAATAAGTAAGTTTTTCTCTAGATGTATGTAGTAATTGGTGCCGGTCTTGCTGGTTTGAGCGCTGCTTTAACTTTGCAAGATGCTGGTGCTGAAGTCACCGTTCTGGAATCTTCGGACAGACCCGGTGGCCGAGTCGCTAGCGATGCCATAGATGGATTTGTGCTGGATCGCGGATTCCAACTAGTTAATTTGAATTATCCGGAAGTAAAACGTTGGGGGATTGAGCACGAGTTAGATTTCAAAGAAGCGCCGCGCTCTGTTCGTATCTCATTCGATTCAGATTTTGTAAACCTTGGTGATCCACGTAGCGCTATTTTTTCTGCTTTCTCCCCAAAGTCAGGATCGTTGGCTTCCAAGATAGCTTTTTTAAGGTATTTACTATCTAAGCCACTGCAAACAGAGAGCGTTGAAGCGCATTTATTGCGTTGTGGAACCACAGATTTGTACCAGAAAGTATTGAAACCTTTTTTACAAGGAGTATTCCTTACCGATCCGTCACGTGTAAGCGCAATAGTCGGAAGGCAAATCATCGGTAGTTTTATAGGTGGCCGTTCCGGCGTTCCATCAGACGGGGTGAGCGCGCTACCCCTTGCGCTAGCCAAGCGAGTTAAAAACTTGAAATTGAATACTCGAGTTGAAGAAATTCACGGTAATTCAATCATTACTAATAACGGAAATTTCCTATCCAAGAAGATAATTCTGGCTACAGACCTGACAACCGCCGGTCAGATCTTGGGATCTGATCAGGTAACGCCGCTGTTGAGTTCGATCACTTGGTATCACACCACAGACAACGCTCCTACTAAAGAAGCACAATTAGTGCTTGATTCACAACATCGAGGACCGGTGATTAACTCAATAGTAATTTCAAATCTATCTTCTCGTTATGCACCAGTGGGGCAATCGCTCATTTCTTCCACAACTATTTCACACGCTTCTGAATCAGAAGTCCGCCGCCACTTAGCGCTAATGTGGGGTAAATCAACGGCGGACTGGCGCTTCTTAGCAAAGTATGAAATTCACTCCGCGCTTCCATTATTTGCCCCAGGAGCAGAAATGGTAAAGAGTTTGCACGTTAATGAAAACGTCTACCGCGCAGGTGATTATCTAACTGCTCCTTCACAGAATGGAGCGTTACTTGCCGGCCGTTTGGCGGCAGAGGATTTATTGCTCGACGAGGGCCGCAAGCGCAGTTGAGATATGAGGGTAATCCCACTTAAATCCCGCCTCAGTTAGCGCGTTAGGCATAACTTTCTTAGAACCTAGAACTTCACTAGAAAATCCACCCAGTGCAATCCTTAAAGCAATCGCTGGTGCGGGAAAGAGGGCAGGTCGTTTCATTGCGCGCGCTAACGCTGCGGTAAATTCTTGATTTGTAACTGGATTTGGTGAAGTTAAATTCACGGGCCCTGAGATCTTCTTCTCCAGGCAAAAGACAATTGCGCGCACAACATCATGCAAAGTGATCCAAGACCACCACTGCTTGCCTGAACCCAACTTCCCGCCAAGTCCAAATCTAAAGAGCGGCAACATTCTTCCAAGTGCTCCACCTGTTGGATCAAGGACCAATCCAGTACGAAGCTTTACCGTGCGAACTTCTCCGGCTAAATCTGCTGCACCTTCCCATTCGCGGCAAACCGCAGCTAGAAAGTCATTACCAACTGAGTCACTTTCTACGACAGCGCGATTGCCAGAGTCTCCGTACCAACCTATTGCACTTGCTGAGATAAAAACTTGTGGTTTTACTTCGGCTACAGCATTTGCAATTGCTGTTGTGCCAAGCAAGCGCGAATTCAAAATCTCGGACTTGTATCGCTTAGTCCAACGCTTATCACCGACGCCGACTCCGGCGAGATGGATAACTGCATCAACGCCACGAAGAGCGTCTATATCTACATAACCCGTCTTTGGATCCCATCGAATTTCATCAGGAGCAACGGTTGCGCGCCGCACTAAACGTTGCACAGTGTGTCCCTCAGACTTCAAATATCCAACAAGTGCGCTTCCGATTAATCCGGATGCACCAGTGACGGCAATTCTTTGAGCGAGCGCCATAAAAGCTATAGACCTAAATCTGATTCAAAAGCGCCGCCTTCGAGGCGCTCTTTCAAGGTCACCAAGAATCTCGCAGCATCTGCACCATCTACTACGCGATGATCATAAGAAAGTGCAAGATAGACCATTGAACGAATCGCAATTGTCTCGCCACCATCTTCACCCTTTACAACCATTGGACGTTTCACAATCGCGCCTAGGCCGAGAATCGCAACTTGTGGTTGGTTAATGATTGGCGTATCAAAGAGAGCGCCGCGGCTGCCGGTATTTGTCAGCGTAAATGTTCCGCCACCGAGTTCATCAGGAGATACTTTATTTTCACGAGTGCGCGCAGCAAGATCAGAAATCTTACGAGCAATTCCTCCCATATTTAGATCACCAGCGCTATGGATAACGGGCACCAAAAGTCCGCGTTCTGTGTCGACAGCGATACCCAAGTGCTCTGTACCGTGATAAATAATCTGATCATCTTCTACAGATGAGTTAAGCACTGGATGTTGCTTCAGCGCTTCGCATACTGATACTGCAAAGAATGGCAAGAACGAGAGTTTTACGCCTTCGCGCGCTTCAAAGGTTGCTTTTGAACGATCACGCAAGCGCGCGATCTTTGTAACATCTACTTCAATGACAGTCGTTAGTTGTGCACTAACTTGTAGAGATTCGACCATTCGTGCAGCAATAACTTTACGAAGCCGTGACATTTTCACTGTGGTTCCGCGCAGCGGCGAAACAGGCACGGTAGATGTGCTGCGTTGGGCAGGTGCTTCCGATGCAACCGGTGCCGAAACTGCAGGAGCTGAAACTGGCGCAACGGGTGCAGCCTTTGGCGCAGCAGATTGCACATCTTCTTTGCGAATTCGCCCGCCCACACCTGTTCCAGTAACACTTGCAAGATTTACTCCAAGTTCAGAGGCAAGCTTGCGAACAATCGGAGTTACGTAAGCATCGAGAGGTTGTGAAGCAACAACTGGCGCTGCAACAACTGGCGCTGCAACAACTGGCGCAGGGGTAGCAGGCTTAACTGGAGCAGAGACTGCCCCCGCACCACCAACTACAGCCAGACGTGCACCAACAGGAACAGTTGTATCTACTGGAACATCGATAGAAATAATGGTTCCGGCTACTGGTGAAGGAATTTCGGTATCAACTTTATCTGTCGACACTTCTAGTAACGCTTCATCTACATCAACGCTATCTCCGACGCCCTTTAACCATCGAGTCACGGTTCCTTCACTGACGCTCTCGCCAAGTGCCGGCATAGTAATTATTGTTCCCGCACTACTTGCAGCAGGTGCAACAGCTGGAGTTACCGGTGCAGGTGCAGCAGCAACTGGGGGAGGAGTAACTGGTGCAACGGCAACTGGTGCTGCTGGTGCTGGCGTACTCGCAGGTACAACACCGTCGGCGATTATCGCAAGTTCAGCTCCAACCGGAACTGTCTGATCAATTCCAACAACAATCTTTTGCAGTATGCCAGCAACAGGTGAAGGAATTTCGGTATCAACTTTATCGGTAGATACTTCAAGGAGTGGCTCGTCCATTGCAACGTGATCGCCTTCAGTTTTTAGCCAACGTGTGACTGTTCCTTCGCTGACACTTTCACCAAGTGCAGGCATCGTTACTGAGAAAGTCATAGCTTTTCCTTTTCCTTAATTAACCGTGAGCGTGTAATGGTTTGCCGGCGAGTGCCATGTGAGCTTCACCCATTGCTTCGGAAAGCGTTGGGTGAGCATGGATAAAAGGTGCTACATCATCAGCTGATGCTTCCCAATTAAAGATTAGTTGCGCTTCTGCTAGAAGTTCTCCAACGCGCGAACCAACCATATGGATTCCAAGTACTGGTCCACCTTTTTGCGAAACCAACTTGATTGATCCAGCAGTGCGTAATATTTGTGCCTTGCCGTTTCCAGCCAAGTCGTAATTAAGTTCAACAACAACAAATCCACGCTCTTTAGCTTGGGCAGTTGTTAGGCCAACAGATGCAACTTCTGGCTCAGAGTAAGTAACGCGTGGGACACCGTCATAATTTATTGGTCGGGGATTAAGCCCGGCGATCTCTTCAGCGACGAGAATTCCTTCACCAAATCCGACGTGCGCTAACTGCAAAGTAGGGATTAGATCGCCAACTGCCCAGATTCCTGGGACATTAGTGCGGCACTTGTTATCGACCAAAATATAGCCGCGGTCCATCTTTATTCCTTGTTCTTCATAGCCTAAGTTCGCTGAAACTGGGCCGCGCCCGACCGCAACGAGAAGTACTTCTGCGCTAAATGTTTTGCCATCTTCCAAAGTTATGGTCACACCATCGGCGGTGACTGCGTGGGATTTAAAGCGAACACCGAGTTCAAAGTTAATGCCGCGTTTGCGATAAGCGCGTTCTAGTTGCTTACTCGAGGATTCATCTTCTAGTGCAACTAGATGTGGAAGCCCTTCGATAATGGTTACTTCGGCCCCGAAAGATTTCCAAACAGATGCAAACTCGCATCCAATGACGCCGCCACCAAGAACAATTACGCTCTTTGGCACATAGTCCAACTTCATTGCGTGATCTGAAGTCATCACTCGCTTTCCATCGACCTCTAAACCTGGAAGTGTTTTTGCGAATGAACCAGTGGCTAAGACAATATTTTTGCCGGTGTATTTCGTGCCATTTACTTCGACAACATCTTTAGCGACAAGCTTTCCGTGCCCCTCAATAAAGGTGATGTTGCGAGACTTAACTAAACCCTGCAGTCCCTTATGGAGCTTTGTGATTACGCCATCTTTATAAGAATTTACGCCCGCCATATCGATTGAGTTAAAAGTGGCGTTGATGCCAAAGTGGCTGGCGTCGCGCGCACCATCCGCAATTTCGCCCGCGTGCAAGAGCGCCTTTGTCGGAATACATCCGCGATGAAGGCAAGTTCCGCCGAGTTTGTCTGCTTCGATCAAGGCGACGCTTAAGCCGAGTTGGGCACCGCGTAAGGCTGCTGCATATCCGCCACTGCCGCCACCTAAAATTACGAGATCAAAGTTGGACACCTGTGCGCGCTCCTTCGTAAATCAACCTACCGAATGAGCCTATCTTGCCAGTTCAGCCCTGCGATTACGAAATTGCGGCAGATTGAGCAAGGGCCACCAAAGATCTAAGGGCCATACCCGTGCCACCAACTGGCGTATAGCCATATGGCTCGCCTTCGTTATAGGCAGGGCCTGCAATATCAAGGTGGAGCCAAGGTAACTCTGGTGAGATAAATTCTTTAAGGAAGAGACCGGCCACCAGCATTCCGCCCATTCGCTCTCCGATATTTGCCATATCTGCAACTGGTGAATCCAGCGAAGCGCGAAGTTCAACCGGCAATGGCATTGGCCAGAATGCTTCACCAGCTGCTTTGCTTACTGCAAAGAAGTGGTCACTAAATTCTTGGTTATTGGTCATGATTGCAGCAGTCCGTGTTCCGAGAGCAACAACTTGCGCACCGGTAAGAGTCGCCACATCGACTATTCCATCAAGTGATTTATTTTCTTGCGCCTTGACTAGCGCATCACCGAGAACAAGTCGACCTTCGGCATCCGGATTGAGAACTTCAATAGTTTTGCCGCCATACATTGTGATTATGTCACTCGGTCTGGTCGCATTATCGCTAACCATATTTTCAGCAAGTGGTGCATAGCAATCAATTGCTACTGGAAGTTTCATCATTGCAATTGCGATTGTCGCTGCGCAAACGGCAGCCGCACCAGACATATCAGATTTCATAGCTTCCATTCCGGCAGCAGGCTTTAGCGCTAACCCACCAGAATCGAAGGTAATTCCCTTGCCAACGTAGGCGTATGTTTTCTTCGCTTTGGCCTTTACCGGGCGATATGAAATATGCAGCAGTCTTGGTGAATTTGCCGAACCTTGCCCAACCGCCGTAATTCCACCATAGCCCTTACTTTTAAGTTGCGATTCATTCATTATCGAAATCTTTAGGCCCGCTGCCGCGCCACCCGCTTTTTTAACTATGGTCGTAAATTCTTTGCAGAATGAATCTGGATTTAAGTGGCTTGGGGGAGTGTTAACTAAATCGCGGGTAAGCGCTGAATACTGCCCAATGATGCTGGCGCGCTTTATCGCATCCTTTGCACCCGCGCTCCCCGCCTGCTTTGAGTGAACAGTGACTGACTTTAAACTTGGGTTACGTTCGGTGAGCGAGTCGACGCGAAACTTGTTGAATACGTACGAGCCCAATAGGACACCTTCAGCGATCGCCTCCAGTGATGAGACTTTTTTTGCGGGGAGTGAAATCGTTGCACTTGAAATTCCAGAAAGCGCGCGCGCTGCTGCGCCAGCTGCGCGTCTTAGCACTTCATCTTCTATAGAGGGACTGTGCTCTCCTAGTCCAGTGAAGACGAGCAGGCGAGTTGTAATTCCAGGAACCTTGATTACTTCATTAGTTTTTCCAGTTGCTCCCATATCGGCCAAGATTGGAAGTAACTTCTTCGCATCCAGTGCTATATCGCCGCTTTCAATAACTAGATTTACCTTGCCATCTCGCATAGATTTTTTGTGAGAAAGACCGACAACTAGGATCTCATCCTTGATAATTCCATCGGATAGATGAAGCGTGGTCATTAAATCTCCCTTGAGGCTGATAGACGGCAACTTACCTGAATTATTCTTTGGGTAAGTGTAAGTTGTTGCTATGAAAAATTCACCAATTGCCGATAAACATATCCAACTTTCGGCGAAGATGGCCGATTTTGGTGGATGGCTAATGCCGATTGAATATCCGGGCGCTGGTGTTTTAGCTGAGCACGCCGCAGTGCGGGATAAAGTGGGAATTTTCGATGTCTCCCATTTAGGCAAGGTAAGCGTAAAGGGACCGGGCGCGCTGGAATTTCTAAATTCAATCTTCACCAACGATTTAAATCGAATTTCAGATGGTCAAGCCCAATACACCCTTCACTGCAATTCAAG
>CAXNDQ010000012.1:0-17475 GCA_964201275.1 Candidatus Planktophila sp.
TCTCCCACGGAGGGCTCGCATAGCGGCCGAGTGCACCGGTCTTGAAAACCGGCAAACGAAAGTTTCGTGGGTTCAAATCCCACGCCCTCCGCCATTTTTCCGCAACCTGTGGCTGACTTCATAGCCTGTCTGCGGGGTTACGCCTAGCGGCTTTCCCTATTCAAGCGCACACTTGCCCTTAAGAAATCTTTAAGCCAAAGGGGAAGCAATGTCAGGAGTCTTTTCTCCAACCCGCGCCAAGATTAAAGAGCGCACGCTTCGCACAGATAAGTGGTGGTTAGAACCAGCGATCACTTTTGGAGTTCTATTTAGCTTCATTATCTATGCCACCTTCCGCGCATTTGAAGGCGCAAATTATTACAAAGACCATTTAATCTCTCCTTTCTATTCACCATGTCTTTCTGAAGCTTGTGTGCCTGAAGCAACAATTTTTGGGTGGACTCCAGTCAGCGCTGAAATATTTAACTTCGCACTTTCGCCCGCGCTAATCATTTTGATCTTCCCACTTGGTTTCCGCATGACTTGTTATTACTACCGCAAGGCTTACTACCGCGCTTTCTGGTTATCACCACCTGCTTGCGCAGTTGCTGAACCACACACCAAATACACCGGTGAAACTCGCGCCCCACTAATTTTGCAGAACGCACACCGCTGGTTCTTCTACGCCGGATTAGTTTTTAACATGTTCCTTACTTACGACGCGATAATTTCATTTAAGAGCGTTGAGGGCGAATGGGGCCATATGAGCGTCGGCTCACTTGTTCTTGTCTTAAGTTCAACTCTTCTTTGGTTCTATTCACTTTCTTGTCACACTTGTCGCCACACAGTTGGTGGGCGCTTAAAGCATTTCTCAGCGCATCCAATTCGTTACAAGTTATGGAGTTGGGTTTCAGTTCTCAATCACAAACATCAGCAATTTGCTTGGTATTCACTTGCCGCAGTTGCTTTTGCCGATATTTACGTTCGCCAAGTTGCAACTGGCGCCTGGACCAATTTCTACTTCTTCTAAGGGATGCCAATAGATATGACTACCGAAAAAATCGCACTCGAGCGTTATAAGTACGACGTTCTTGTAATTGGCGCAGGTGGCGCCGGGCTTCGCGCAGCTGTTGAGGCGCGCGAATCAGGTCTGCGCGTAGCAATCATCTGTAAATCACTATTTGGTAAGGCCCACACTGTTATGGCTGAAGGTGGCGCTGCGGCTTCAATGGGAAATGCGAATTCAAACGATAACTGGATGGTGCACTTTCGCGACACAATGCGCGGTGGAAAATTCCTAAATCATTTCCGTATGGCAGAACTACACGCCAAGGAATCTCCAGATCGTATCTGGGAACTCGAAATGTGGGGTGCGCTCTTTGATCGCACTAAAGAAGGAAAAATCAGCCAACGTAACTTCGGCGGACACGAATATCCACGCCTTGCACACGTAGGCGATCGCACCGGACTTGAATTAATCCGCACCATGCAACAGAAGATTGTTGCCCTGCAACAAGCAGATAAGCGCGATCACGGCGATTATGAATCGCACATTAAAGTTTTTGCAGAGTTAACAATTACAGAAATTCTTAAAGAGAATGGAAAGATTGCCGGCGCTTACGGGTACTGGCGCGAATCCGGTTCAGAGGTTTTATTTGAAGCACCTGCAGTAATTATTGCTACTGGTGGTGTCGGAAAGACATTTAAAATTACCTCAAACTCTTGGGAAGGCACCGGCGATGGCCATGCCCTTGCGTTAAAGGCCGGCGCTAATTTAGTTGATATGGAATTTTTACAGTTCCACCCAACTGGAATGGTTTGGCCACCGTCTGTGCGCGGAATCTTGGTTACCGAATCTGTTCGCGGTGAAGGTGGAATTCTTACCAACAATAAAGGTGAACGCTTTATGTTTAAGTACATCCCAGATGTATTTAAAGATAAGTATGCCGACAACGAAGAAGAAGCAGATCGCTGGTATGTCGATCAAGACAATAACCGCCGTCCTCCAGAGCTTTTGCCACGCGATGAGGTTGCGCGCGCAATTAACACTGAAGTTAAAGCTGGTCGCGGCACCGAACACGGTGGTGTTTTCCTAGATGTTTCAAAACGTATTCCTGCTGATGTAATCAAGAAGCGCCTGCCATCTATGTGGCATCAGTTCTATGAACTAGCTGGCGTTGATATTACGAAAGAGGCGATGGAAGTTGGCCCAACTTGTCACTACGTGATGGGTGGCGTTGAAGTTGAACCAGATACTGCAGCAGCTGTTGGCGTTCCAGGTTTATTTGCCGCAGGTGAAGTTGCTGGCGGAATGCACGGTTCAAATCGTCTTGGTGGAAATTCACTTTCAGATCTATTGGTATTCGGTCGTCGTGCCGGAATGGGTGCAGCGGCTTATGTGAAACAGAACAGCACAGCATCTGTTTCTGATGCAACTGTTGCCGCCGCTGCAGCGCGCATCGAAGCGCCGTTTGCTCGTACTGGTGGCGAAAACTCTTACTCACTTCACGCTGAATTGCAGGAAGTTACTCATAACTTGGTCGGAATTATCCGTACCGGATCAGAGTTAAAAGAAGCGATTGAAAAGATTGCAGATATCAGAAAGCGCAGCGCCAACGTTGCGGTATCTGGCGGACGCAAATTCAACCCAGGATTCCACTTAGCATTTGATCTAGACAACATGTTGCTAGTTGCCGAAAGCACTGCAAAGTCTGCAATCAGTCGCGAAGAATCTCGCGGCGGACATACTCGCGATGATTTCCCAGGTATGGATTCAGGTTGGCGCCAGAGCAATCACATTGCATCTTTTGATGGCAACCAAGTAAACGTTCGTAAACAAGCGTTGCCGTTTATGCCAAAGGAACTCTTTGATCTCTTTGAAGTCGATGAACTTAAGAAGTACATGACACCGGAAGAAATCGCGAAAGGCGGTTCCAACTAATGGCGCGCAAATTAAACCTTCGCATTTGGCGAGGAGATGCAACTGACGGTGGCCTTAAAGATGTTCAGGTAGATGTCAACGAAGGCGAAGTTGTTCTCGATGTTATTCACCGCGTTCAAGCAACACAGATGGGCGATCTTGCAGTTCGTTGGAATTGCAAGGCCGGCAAGTGTGGTTCTTGTTCAATGGAGATCAATGGCAAGCCACGCCTTGCTTGTATGACCCAGGTTGCATCATTTGAAGAGGGCGAAACAATCACAGTTACGCCACTTCGTGCCTTTCCAGTTATTAAAGATTTGGTCACCGACGTCTCCTTTAACTACAAGAAGGCGATGGAGATTCCAGCTTATGCACCTCCTGCAGACTTAAAACCAGGTGAGGCGCGTATGGAACAAGTGGACGTTGAACGTTCACAAGAGTTCCGTAAATGCATCGAATGTTTCTTATGTCAGGATGTTTGTCACGTAGTTCGTGACCATGAAGAGAATAAGAAATCTTTCGCTGGCCCACGCTTCTTTATTCGTATCGCAGAATTGGATATGCACCCACTTGATATCTTGAAAAACCGCAAGCGCACTGCGCAAGAAGAACATGGCTTGGGAATGTGTAACATCACCAAGTGCTGTACTGAAGTTTGCCCGGAGCACATCAAGATCACCGATAATGCAATCATTCCGATGAAGGAACGTGTTGTTGATATCAAATACGAACCAGCGCGCATGTTTGCCGGTCTCTTAAAGAGAGAAAAGCGCAGCTAAAGATGAAGTCACTGCTACTTGTTGCCGTAGGCGGAGTAGCAGGAACTTTGGTCCGCTTCGGACTATCTATTGTCATTCCTGATGATCGCAACGGAACTCTTGCTGCAAATTCAATTGGTGTAGCCCTTGCTAGCGCTCTACTAGTTTTGATGGAACGTCGCGGCGTAACCGAACTCCGCCATCTCTTACTTCCTGGCTTTTGCGCCGGAATGACAACGTTTTCAGCGGTAACAGTGCAAGTAGTCGAACCAGTTTCTGGCGGAGCGCTCTTCTTGGTAGAAAATATCTTCTTAAGTTTGCTTATCGTTGTGCTGGTCCTACCGCTTAGCCGCAAGCTAATTCCGGTGCGCAAATGAATACTCTCTATGTAATTCTTGGCGCGGCGATTGGCGCACCCGCTCGCTTTGCAATTGATCAATACATTAGAAAATTCTCGAATAAACCCTACGGAATTTTCCTAGTAAATGTCATTGGTTCATTTGTAATCGGTCTAACTTTTAACAAAACAGAGACCGTGTATGACTTATTTGCCGTCGGCTTTGCCGGAGCTTTCACAACCTGGTCAACATTTATGCTCGATATCTATCTCGGCTTTGAGTTGAAGCGATACAGGGAGATTACGGTCAACCTGGTTATGTCACTTGGCTTTGGTTTAGCCGCGGCTTATTTAGGTCTTCAGTTAGCTTCTTAACGCATAAATAAGGCGTTAAGGCGCTTTGTTGTAAAGAACAATCCAACAACAATCATCACTACGAAATACAAGACGTGCTCAAGAAGTGCCCAAGAAACATTGCCCAGCGTTAATCCGCGAACTAAATCAATCGCGTGCGATAAGGGGAAGAGTCGAATGACCGTTTGTAGCCATTCAGGAAATACCGAAAGTGGATAGAAAGAACCGGAGAACAAAAACATTGGAAGCAAGAAGATGTTTATGACTTCAAGTTGCTGGAATGACTTCATATATGAAGTAACCGCCATACCAAATGATGCAAAACCAAAAGCAATTAGAACTGCAGCAGGAATTGCCAAGATTCCCCAAGCGCTCGGAACAAGTCCAAGCGGTACAACAACAGCCATAAATCCAACAGCGTATGAGAAACCACGCAGCAACGCCCAACTAATTTCACCGAGTGCGACATCCATTGGCCCAAGAGATGTCGCAAGCATTCCGTGATAAACGCGCTCGTGATTCATCTTGAAAAATACATTCATGGTTGAGTCATAAATCGCGCCATTCATAGCACTAGTTGCAAGAAGTGCTGGTGCGATAAATGCCACGTAACCCACCGGCTGACCCGCAACGGTCATATCTCCAACCAGGTCTTTCAGTCCGTAGCCAAATGAGAGAAGAAAGAGCACTGGCTCAACAAAACCGGAGATAACAATCAGCCACGTCGAAGATTTAAAGGCGATGTAGGCGCGCTCCATAATCGCTCTCGAGCGCCCCGAATAATACTTTTCGCCTGGTTTACCCATGCGCGCTTCGGCAATTGCGACCGCAGTTGAAATAATCATTATTTGCCTAACCTTTTTGTGAAGATGCGGCGTGATGCAATTAACCCGAAGATAAGAATTGAGTTTAAGAAAATGAAGTGCAGCAAGAGCATGGGCGTAGAAATCTCAGATCCATAAGTTAACCAGCGCCCTAATTCAGTTGCGTGCCAAAGTGGTGAAATCCAGCCAATCCATTGAAGAAATATCGGCATATTTGTGAGTGGATAGAAAGTGCCTGAGAATAAGAAGAGCGGCATAATGATAAATCGCTCAACGATAGTGAAGAAGACATTCTCATTTTCAAGGAATCCGGCCAACGCTTGCATAAATGCACCAAAAGCAGCCCCCGCCATAACTGCGGTGAAGATGGCAAGCCATGCACGCGGAGAATCAAGAACTCCGAATGCCAGCATCACTAACCAATATAGAACAGCGGTAAAGATAGTTCTGATCAAACTATTGAAGAAAACACCCATTGCAATTTGATTTCCGCTCAGCGGAGTTGAATTCATTGAAAAGAAAGTCTTATCCCACTTAAATCCCTCGAGAGTTGGATAGACGCTTTCATCCATAGCACCCTGAATAGCGGCGGTTGCTAAAAGCGCTGGGGCCAGAAAAGTTAGATACGAGACTCCGTCAACACCCATAGCGCCCGTGTTTTCATCAATATAAGAACCGAGGCCGAGGCCAATTGAAACGAGATAGAGAACTGGGTTAGCGATTGCAATTGAGATAATTAACCAAACCCATTTGACCATTGCACGCAGGCGAGCCTCAGTAACGAAGAGTGCACCACGCGCTGCAACGCGCGCTGCATCAACAATCTTTAGTGAACCTTGTCTGGTTTGGAGGGAGCTCATTAATCGATCAGCGTTCTTCCGGTTAATCTCAGAAAGACATCTTCTAGTGAACTGCGGCGGACAAGTGAAGTCTTTGGATGGAATCCTTTTTTATAAACGCGCTCGAGTAACTCTTCACCATCTTCGGTGTACATCAAAATGCGGTCCGGCAACTCTTCTATACGATCACAAAGTTGGCGCAAATCATCTGCCATATGCGCGTTACGTTCGGACCCAAAGCGCACTTCTAGAACTTCTTTCGTTGAATAATCCTTAATAAGTTGTGCCGGACTTCCCTCGGCCATAATCGCGCCCTTATCCATAACAACCAGGCGATCACATAGTTGCTCGGCCTCATCCATAAAGTGAGTTGTTATAAGCAGCGTCACGCCATCTTCCTTTAACCTAAAGAGGCGATCCCACAATATATGACGAGCTTGTGGATCTAGCCCAGTCGTTGGTTCATCAAGCATCAAAATTTCAGGTTCGCTAACAAGTGCGCGTGCAATAGTTAAACGGCGCTTCATTCCACCGCTTAAAGATTCAACTTTGGCATTTCGCTTCTCTTCAAGTTGAGCAAAACTTAAGAGTTCTTCGATTTTACCTTTTAGGAATTTACGACTCAATCCGAAGTAACGTCCATAAATATAAAGATTGTCGGTAACACTTAAATGAGTATCTAAATTATCTTGTTGTGGAACAACACCAAGGTGGGCGCGAATTTGTGGTCCAAATTGGTCTGGATCTTTATCTAGAATCGTGAGATCACCAGATGTGCGCTGTGAGGTAGCGCCGATCATCCGCATGGCAGTGGATTTTCCAGCCCCATTAGGGCCTAGTAAGCCAAAAGATTCACCTTTGATAACGTCAAAATCAATCCCATTAACGGCGGTGAAATCACCGAACTTCTTAGTTAGCCCGCGCGCATGGATTAGTGATTGGCTCATCATCCAATCTTATCTTGCTTGCTGGACTACTTTTATCCACTCTTCGACTGCATCTGGGTGGCGCGGAATATTCTCACTCAAATTGAGATAGCCATCGGCGGTAACAACCACATCATCTTCGATGCGGATACCAATTCCACGATATTCCGGCGCAAACAGTTCATCATCAGGTTGGATATAAAGTCCTGGCTCTACAGTTAAAACCATTCCTTCGCGCAAAATTCCTTCGCGATACATATCTTGACGCGCATGTTCGCAATCGTGTACATCAAGGCCTAAGTGATGACTAACCCCGTGCAAAGTCCATCGGCGATGTAAACCAACTTCTGGTTTCATTGATTCTTCGGCGCTTATTGTTAAGACACCCATATTCGCTAAACCCTCTGCAAGAACTCGTTGTGAAGCGCGGTTGACATCCAAGAATTGTGCTCCTGGTTTTACCGCTGCGAATCCGGCTAGTTGCGCCTCATAAACCAACATATATAAAGCGCGTTGTGCAGGCGTAAATTTTCCATTTATCGGCAAGGTGCGAGTTATATCTGCGGTGTAATAAGAATCCATTTCAACACCAGCATCCAGCAACAACAGCTCGCCGTTGCGAACAGCGCCATCGTTGCGAATCCAATGAAGAACGCAGGCATGCGAGCCAGCGGCAGCAATCGTTGTGTACCCAATGTCATTACCTTCTAAGCGAGCACGCCCGAAGAAAGCGCCTTCCACAATTCTTTCACCGCGTGGATGTTCTGCCGCTGCAGGAAGAGCGGCAATTACATCGCTAAAACCGCGACCGGTTGCATTAACCGCCTCCTGCAATTCGCCAACTTCGTATCCATCCTTTACTAAGCGCTGTTCGGATGTAAAGGTAAGAAATTCGGCTTCACGTGGGCTCTTTGAAATTAACTTATCCATCAGCGCATCTTCACCACGAATCAACAAAGTCTCTTTGCTGAAGCGAAGTAGATCTTCGATTTTTTCTACATCACGAGTTGGAATTTGATAAACCGCATTTGCTTCATCAAGTGTGAAGTGACGGCCCACCCAAAGTTCGCCATATTTTCGGTCGGTATAAAAAGCATCGGTTTCGCGAGTTGAACGCGGATGTAGATAAAGATATGAATCGTGGCCGCCAGCTTCATTTGGTTCCATCACCAAAACTGAATCAGGAACCGCATCTGATCCTTGTACGCCGCTGTAGTAAGCAAATGCGCTGTGTGGGCGGAATGCATATTCAGTGTCATTAGATCGAGTTTTAAAATTACCTGAAGGAATCACCAGGCGAATATTTGGAAACGCTGCCGATAAAACTTGGCGGCGAGTAAATGCATAAGTCACGACTTCAAGTGGCTGCAGCCCTTCTAGATTTGAAGGTGCCCAACCGGTGCGCATAAATTCTGCATAGCCTGCAGGCGGCGCAACATCATAAGATCGCACGTCGTTAACTTCTGGGGCTTCCACCTTCTCATTCATATCGCTAAGAGTACATAGTCACTATCGCTTGCGTGAGCCCCAAATTGATCGCTAAATAGCGATTTAGGCTGTTTCACCCGATAGCCAACTACCTGTAAACTCACACCTGTACTTGGAGACGTCGCATAGCCCGGTCGAGTGCGCCTCACTGCTAACGAGGTAAGGTTTAATCGCCTTCAGGAGTTCAAATCTCCTCGTCTCCGCCAGACTCACACCTTGTCCATTCTCAGCGATTATTAATGTTGCTTATGTAGTCTCCCGCGAATGAACCGTAAAAAGTTAACCTTGATCTCTACTACATCTGCATTTGTCCTTATAGCCGCGGCTGCAATTACCGCCGAGAATGCCGTTTCATCAAAGATTGAAATTCGCGTAAAGGAGAAGCTACCAAGTGCTTCGGGAATTAGCGCATCTATCCCACTATTCGAACTGCCAAGTGATTTAAGATCAGATTTAATAAAATCGGTCAAAATCAAGATCGCTGATTACACACTAAAAGATAGCGGCACAAAAACCTCACTGGCAATTTCTGCGAAAAGTATAAGTAAATCAAAGCCCACACAAATCGGATCTTTAGATATCACAGTGACTATCCCAGTATCTAAGTTATTGGAAGAATCCGGATTCAACGACGCAGAAATTTTTGATAACGCTTTAGAGATATCGGTAGGAGCTGGTGGGGTTGGCAAGGCTTTACTCGTTCCCGAGTATGCAAATGGCCAGATTTACTTTCAAATTAAAAGTGTTTCTGTGATGGGTAGTCCAATTCCAGCATCGTCGCTGCCTACAGATATTCAAGATCAAATAAAGAGCAGGAGCGCGAAAGACTTTAAAGTTCCTCAGGGACTCAAAGTTAAATCAGTGTCAATAAGCTCGAAAGGGCTTTCAGTAAATTTCCAAGGTAACGACATTCAGCTAGGTAACCTCGCCTCATCGCTATAGGAGAAATAATGAAAATAGATGTAACCTTTTCAACATAATCAGAATATGGAGCCCTGAAAATGTCACAGGTTGTGTGGTCGCAGTGGGATGACCTTCAGGTTCCCGAAGGCTTTGTTCGACTTTCTCCACAGAATTGTGACCTAAAGGCTGATGATTTAAAAGCAATTACTTTTTTTGTTCCAGCATATTTGAGCGGACGAGAAGGGTTACTCCCATCATTAAAAATGGAGAGATTGCAGACTCTTCAGCTTTTATCAGCAGGTTATGAAGATGCCATTGAGTTTGCAAAGCCTGGAATTCAACTTTGTAATGCAAGAGGCGTACACGATGCTTCAACTGCTGAACTTGCAGTGGGCTTGGCAATTTCTGTGCGACGAGGCTTTCAAGATTTTATGCGTGCACAAGATCGTCAAGAATGGAGTAGTAAACGCTACAACTCATTAAACGATAGCAATATAGCCATTGTTGGTTTCGGTTCAATCGGGCAGACGATAGCTAAGTACCTAGGTGTATATGATGTTTCAATCACCGGGTATTCACGGAGTGGGAAAAATGGTTCTAAGCAGATATCTGAATTTGATGCAGAAATTTCAAAATACGATGTTATTTTCTTAATCTTGCCTTTAAATTCAGAGAGTCACAAATTCTTTAACGCTACTCGTTTAGCAAAGATGAAGGATGGAGCCTTACTTATCAATGTTGCACGTGGCCCAATAGTTGATACAGATGCTCTTGTTAAAGAGTTAAACGCTCGGAGGTTATACGCCGGGTTAGATGTAACAGATCCAGAGCCCCTGCCAAAAGGGCATCCTCTTTGGAGTGCACCTAATTGCATTATTGCGCCGCATGTAGGTGGTAATTCTTCAGCATTTGAATCTCGAGGTAAGAGCTTGATTGAAAAGCAATTATCGCGCCTGGCAAAAGGTGAACCTTTGATCAACAAAGTAAATTAAAGGCCACTCCACTCTTACTGGACTCTGCGTAAACTTTCTTTGATTGCTGCTTCGACTTCTGCAATCTTTGAATCTGATACTTGGATTGTTTCAATTAACGGTTTTATCTCATTCCAATCCAACTTTGGATTTATAGGTGTTGGGCTAATTGCCTTTACGCCTGCACCTAAAGCGTAATCAATGTACTTAATTCCATCACCGTGGACATATTGTTCAAAGCCTTTAAAAACAACAAGAGCGCAAGGAATTCCATAACTCTGACAAGTGATTAGTACGTGCATGGCACTCGTTACAACGCTGTCATATTCATTAAGTTTCTTAATGAAGGCGACGATGTCATCAGGATGTGAAAGCTGGACGGATAACTCGTCAAAGTTATTTGGCAGGATTACAGGCGCTTGCAGATGCGTGTAGTGGCGCACAAGAGCGACTCTTCTGTTTGTTGCACCCCGTGTCAGTGGCAAAATTCTTGACAGCACGATTCCGGGATCACCAAAGTTTTCGACTTTTGGTCCGCCTGATTGAACCAGCAAATCAGCGGTATGAGGACCTCGCACCGAGATGTAATCCGCTTTTGGATTGAGAGCGTGCTTGAATGAGCTCACTCCAGTGCCAACCACAATTGAGTTACCTTTTATAAATCGACCTACAGATCCGAGACTAACTATATGTTTCTTAGTTGAGCGGCTCGTTAAATTGTGGAAGAAGATGCGACTGCTCGTGTAATGGCTAAAGATGTAAGGCGTGAGCCAGTCACCATAGTTACCTGGGTATGGATTTTCCCACCAGGAGAGATAAATCTTCTTAGTGTCCGGCTTTGATGAGTAACTCAAGAAGGTTGAAGCCGCCTTAATTGCAGCGCTTTCATTTTTACTTGGCAATGAAGTGTTCTGCAAGAGTGTGATGGAGCTATTAAATTTTTCTGCATCCCCAGATTTACCGGCGGCGAGAATCTGTGCAACAAGCTTGCTGCTTAAATCATTGTGTTTCTTGCTAGTCAAAAATCCTGTTATTCCTGCTGCATCTACTAGTGAGCGCGTTTTAGCCGATAAGTCTTCTGGCAGTTTTTCTTCTACCATCTTGGCGAATTCTAGAATTCGGCGCTTTGGCCCAAGCTTCCTTTTTCTTTTTCCTTTATGTTGCTGAACCTTTTTCTTGAAATTATCTACTTGTCCGCTAGATCCAAATCTAAAGAACGCTTCATGGCCTTCAAGAGAACCCTTACCTTTATCAACGGCGCAATTTGAAGGGATAATTTGGAAGGTCATAAGTGGCGAAACAGCTCGCCAAGCGGCCTCAAAGAAGAAGTCATCTGTCGCCTTAACTGTTGCTACCGCTTCAAATTCTGCGGCCGCGGCAACCATCTGCCTTGCCGGCGCAGTTGTATTAATCCCCCAGAAGCAAGGCTCCCAAAAACGGCTTCGGTTTTCATAACCGATACTTGAGGGAGTGCTAAATCCGCGCTGGAATCCAATTACATCTGCAGTTGAATTTAGAACAAAATCTGGGAGAGAGAAAATTTCGCAGTCAACATCTATCCAGAAAACTTTCTTATCGGGATTAGTGGCACAAACTTCCGCGATAAATCCAACTTTCTTGCGACAAATATCTGCCCAATCATCACCCGGTTGCTTTGCGATCTCACGTAATTCATAAGGAATACCAAGTGATTCGAGATTAGCCTTAAGTCTGGCGGCGTGGCCCTTGTAATATTCATCGCCTGTATAAAAGGAGCAAACGATTGCGTTTGTTACGACTTGGTTCGCCATATCTACCTTCTCGACCTAACTACCGCTTAAGTGACGCTTCAGCACGATAGATTACCGCTTATGAAGGTAAATACCGTTCCGCAAACGCCTATAGATATTGTGGTTTCTATAACTACGGGACGTAACGCTGAAATTGTAACCTCTTCCAACTTGAGGAATAATTAAGTAATGCTGATAGTGGCCAAAGAGTTGATATATGCCGTCAAGGCTTTATTCACAACAACCAGAGATCGGTACATTCTTTTAGGTTTAGTTTTCATCGCCGCCATGATTTCTGTCTCCGAACTCGCGGTCGCAAAGTTATTCACAAAAATAATTGGCTTTGAAAAGACTATGAGCAGCACACAATTAATTATTTTAGTTATTGGGTTTTTCCTATTTTTTGGTATTACCAAAGCAGGGCACTTTCTCCAGCGCATCTATAAGGTCAGATTCTTCGATAATGCCTTCAAGGCTTCAAGCGCTGATGTCCCTACCGCAAAGGAGAACTGGCGCTGGTCTCTGGCCTTTGAGTTAACAAACATTCTCAGCACCATCACTCAGCTCGGTGTTGTGATACTTTTCTTCGCATATTTAAGTTGGCAATTCGCGGTTATCAACATCCTCATAGTACTTGCGATCTTTCAAGTTTACGGAAAGTTATTTAGTAGCCAGATTGATGCACAGCGTGGCTTTGTAACAGCAAGAAAAAATAAGGAACAAATCACAAATGCTGTGCGTATCGGCACACGAATCAAATCCGGAGAAATAGGAATCCTTATATCCGGAATTGCTACATTGGTTCTCTTGGGAGTTTTAATTTATCTCAGCTATATTGGCGGAATCAGTACCTCGAACACAATCGTGCTCTTCTTTGGTCTAAAAATGCAAAATTCTAATTTCTCCAATATTGCAACTGCCTTGATGAGATTTGCAAGAGCGCGCACAAACAGCGAGTAAGCCTAGAATCTAATGGCAGAAAAACTACTTACGATCGGTTACTCGACTCTTGCCGATCGAGTGAAAAACATAGCGCCATCAAAAGTAGATTTACCACACGAGATCTTTATATCTATCCAGAATCCAAGCAATATTGAATTTTCACTACCCACCAATTTCGAGTTTAACTCTGTAACAACTGGTGAAAAAGGTGTGACAAAGAGCCGGAATACAGTGTTAAGAAGTACGAAAACCAAGTATCTATTATTTGCTGACGATGACATTGAATTTATCGGCAAAGGGATAGAGTCCGCAGTTTCGTATTTAGAGGCCAATCCGAACTGTGATTTAGTTCTTGCCCAAGTGAGTGATGCTGATGGGAAACTGCGTAAGGCTTATCCAAAGAAGGAAGAGAAATTAACCCGATTTAACTCTGCCAAAGCGGGAACTATCGAAATGATTGTGCGCGTAGAAAGCGTAAGAAGTAAAAGAGTTGCCTTCGATGAGAATTTCGGCGCTGGTGCGGAGAATTACTTGGGCGATGAATACATATTTGTCACCGATCTGCTCAAAGCCGGTGGATCAGCTACATTCTTGCCAATCACTATTGCTATCCACTCTGAAGATAGTTCGGGGAACCGTTGGGGGACAGAGCCGGATTTGCGAGTGCGCGCTCGTGTCTTTCAGCGAGTCTTCGGTGCGTTAGCCCCACTGATTCGCGCCGGTTTCTACTTAAAGAATTATCGAAAGTTCGGCGGCTTTAAGAACTTTGCGAACTTTGTTATTGGAAAGTTTTAGTATGGCATCTCGTATGAATAGACTTAACTATGACTTCTTATAAAGTAGCGATCGTTGGTGCAGGTCCAGCCGGCTACTTTGCGGCGCAAGCCCTTCAGAATTTACAGACCGAAGAGTTGCAATTTACGATCGATATGATCGAACGCCTGCCCACTCCTTGGGGCTTGGTGCGCAGCGGAGTTGCACCAGATCACCCAAAGATTAAGACTGTTTCTAAGGTCTTTGAGAAGGTAGCAACGGCTGGAAATTTCCGTTTATTCGGTGGAGTCGAACTCGGTACCGATATCTCGATCGAACAGTTGCAAGATATGTATGACGCCGTCGTGATCGCAACTGGTTCTGCTGTGGGTAAAAAGCTTGGCATTCCAGGCGAAGATCTGCCTGGCTCGCTTTCTGCTGCTGAATTTGTACCTTGGTATAACGCTCACCCGGATTTCCACGGCGTTGATGTGCCACTTAATTGCGAAACCGCCGTTGTAATCGGCGCCGGCAATGTCGCAATGGATGTAGCCCGAATGTTGGCTCTTGAGCCAAGTGAGTTAGATCCAACAGATACCGCAGACCATGCGATCGCCGCTCTTAAGAAATCAATAATCCGCGAGGTAGTAATTAGCGCTCGGCGCGGACCAGAGCACGCTGCATTTACCTCACCCGAGCTCCGCGAACTTCCAAAACTTGAGCACACCAATGTACTGATTAATAAATCTGATATTGAGGCCGCGATTATTCGCGCCGGAGATGCTATTGAAAAAGATACCAAAAGCAATCTTGATGCGATGCTATTGATTTCTGAGAAAGAGCTAACTAGCCACGATCGCACAATGAAATTCCAATTTTTAGCTACACCAATTGAGATAAAAGGCGATGACAAGGTGGAGGAAGTTGTTTTCCAAAAGACTGGAAGCGATGAAAAATTCACAATTAAATGTGGCCTTGTCATTACAGCCATTGGTTATGAAGCAGCCAGCATCCCTGGCATTCCTTACCAAAGTGGCAAAGTTGTAAATACCGATGGACACGTCAAAGAGAATCTTTTTGTTGTCGGCTGGGCCAAGCGCGGTCCATCTGGAGTAATCGGTACCAATAAATCTGATGCATCAGATGTAATGAAGCTTTTAGTTGAAGATTTAAGGTCAGCAAAAGATAAAGGCGATGTTAGTGATTTACTCAAAGATAAAAAGTTTGTTTCGCAATCACATTGGGAAGCGATAAATGGGGCAGAAGTAGCCGCCGGAGAGCCGCTTGGTAAGCCGCGTAAGAAGTTTGTGAGTCGAGAAGATTTGCTTAACATCTCCCATTCGTAATTGTTCACATTCAATTAACCAAGGCTTAACCCCACCTACCCTCCCTTTTAATTGCAGTCACGGTTAATAGCCCCATGAAATCTACCTCGAAGAAATCTATCCTCGGAACTGCTGCCGTCACCGCAGCACTCCTACTCTCATTTATTGTGCCAACCGCACAAGCAAACTCATACGTGTTACCTGATGCTCCAACTCAGGTGAGATCCACAATTGTTGCCAATGGTGTATTTGTTAAATGGACACCACCTGCGGGAATCCTTCCTTCAGTCACCGGATACGTTGTATCTGCTGGTGTGGGTTCTTGCCCAATTTATGTTCACGGTGGCAAGCGCACCGGCATCGTAATGCCAGTTGTCGTTGGTCAACCAGCTGGAACCCCAATTGTTCAGGCAGTTAATGCTTATGGATTCTCCAAGCCAGGCACTTCTGGGATGACACATTCAGCGGCAGACCTTGCCAAAGTTGCATCAACTCAAAACCAAGCGGTACAAATTTTGCAACTAAGCGATCTACACGGTGCAATTGAAGCAGGAACTTCTGCATTTGGTGCGGCAGGTTTGGCCAGTAACTGGAATGCAGATCGCGCTGCAAACAAGGCAACGATCGCAATTTCATCCGGAGATAACTTCGGTGCAGCCCCACCAATTTCTACAGAATTTGAAGAGTTACCAACAATCGAAGCGCTCAATCTCGCCAAGTTAGATGTTTCAACATTTGGTAATCACGAGCACGATCGCAATTTGACTCACTTAAATAAAATGATCGGCGCATCTGATTTCGAATGGGTAGTTTCAAACTATCCAGCTGATGCACTTGCCACACTAAAATCCGGTACAAAAGCAGCCAAATCATTTACAGTGATTGATCGCGGTGGAGTAAAAATTGGCGTCGTTGGCGCGAATACATCTGAAACTATCGAACAGGTCTTCCCTGGCAACTTGGATTACACCACTGCAGCCGGAGTAAAGAAGACAATCGAGATAGAGAAAGGTGTAATCGGCATAAACGCATCAATCGCAGATGCTAAAGCTGCTGGCGCAGATATAGTCGTCGTTGCGATCCACCAAGGCTGGACTGAAAATTCAGAAGGTACTGCCAAGGGACTCTTCGTTGACATGGCAAAACAGATCAAAGGTGCGACAGCAATTTACGGCGGCCATAGCCACCAAACTTTCGCAGCCATAATCCCGGGCAATACTCGCATTCCCCCAATCGCATTGGGTCAAGTTAAAAATGCTGGTGTTGAGTACACCCGCACGCAGATCTGCATGATCAACAAGAAGGTTGTTGGGCAATCAGTACAGCACGTGTTGAAAGCTGCATCAGCAACCGTCAACACTGGAGTTGTCAGCACAGTAACAACGCAAGATGTTGCTGCAGCAGCAATGGTTAAGAAGTACAAAGATCAGATGACGACAAAGCTTGATGTGAAGATTGGTAAAGTCTCTGCGCAATTCCCTATCGACGGTACGCCTCGCGTTCAGCGCTCTGGCGAAAACCCAATGGGTAATTACGTTGCCGATGCGATGCGCGCAAAGTACAAGACTGATTTTGCGCTACTGAATGGCGGAGGAATTCGTGACTCATTCCCAGCAAAGAATTATTTGCCAGCAGATACAACGCTCGTACGTTCAGGCACTGGACCTCTTGATGTAACCCTAGGAGATGCTTTAACGGTCTTCCCATTCGGCAACCAGATTGCAACAACAGTTGTCACTGGTTCTAATTTATGGACTGCTCTAGAAAATGGTGTAGGTGGTAGCTATCCAACAGATGGTCGCTTCCCAAATATTTCTGGGTTTAAGTTCTCATTTGATGCATCAAAGGCTGTTGGAAGTCGTATTGTCTCAGTCACCAAACTAGATGGAACTCCAATTGCAAAAGATTCCAAGGAGTACACATTGGCAACACCTGACTTCATTGTCTACGGTGGCGATGGATATTCAAATGTATTCACACCGTCGAAGGCTAAAGTTCAAGGCGCTCTCCTAGATCTCTTTGTAGATTCACTCAAAGCAGATCTGGCTGCCGGCAAAGTAACGCAGATGCCGACAGCAGATGGAAGAATCGTAAAAGTTGGATAACATCTAACTACTAGAATCAAATCCAAAAGGCGTCCGGTATCGGGCGCCTTTTGGCGTTCTTGCCTGCGAAAACCCTGATTTATAGCCATTTGGGGTGGAATAAGAAAACGGGTACTATTCGCATTCGTAGGTAAATACAAGTAAATAGGCGTGCGTAGCTCAACGGATAGAGCATCTGACTACGGATCAGAAGGTTAGGGGTTCGAATCCCTTCGCGCGCACCAGCAGTTCAGGCGTGCTTTTTCTATAGCCCGTACACTTATTTCATGCGTAAAGTGGCGA
>CAXNDQ010000013.1:0-17305 GCA_964201275.1 Candidatus Planktophila sp.
AGGTACGGTGCTCCAACGACGGCCTACGAGGCTTATAGAGAGCCTGTGGGCGGAGGATGGAACCGCTCTGGTTGTGCAGGGATAACTTTATCCGAACATCTGTTCGAAAGGTATCAGGCTGGACCGACAACGCCTTTAGGCGTGTCGCGCTAGGCCCCGTGGGAGGATGCCCGGGTGTTGATCCTGCTTCCGCCTTCTGAGAAGAAGAATCCCACCGTTAAACCAACGCCTGCGATCGACGTTTACACGGGGATTCTCTACCAGGCCCTTGATTGGGCGAGCCTTTCTGCCGCTGCCAAGAAGCGGGGCGCGAGCGCCGTTGTGATCATCTCCGCGAAGTACGGGGCGGTTCGCACCGATCAGCTCATTGAAAGTTACAAGGAAAAAATCGATAACAGCGCAATGCGTGGGCCGGTATCTGCGGTTTTAGATCCAATCAAGACCCCGTTAATTGTCGATTGCCGATCATCAACCTATAAAACAGTTTGGCACTCCCCTGTAGAAAAGACTGTTGAGGTTCGCGTCTCAACTGTGGTCGATGGCGTGCGCACTGTTGTAACCCATATGTCGAAGAAGACGCGCGGTGAGATTACGAGATGGCTTCTGCAATCGCGCTCGCTGCCCAAGACTCCAGAAGACTTGTATGCGATCGTTTCAGAAAAATACCCATGTGCGCTTACCCCAAGTGATGGTGTTGAGCCTTGGATTCTGGAAGTTATTGCAGTTTAGTTGATTGCATTCGCTAATTAATTTTTTGCTAAATATCCCCAGGCTAAGCTGGCAGCAATTGCTACCCAAATTTGATATGGAACAAGTAGCAGCCCCATTGCTAGCGAAGCTCTAAAGGTTAGAAGAAGTATCGGCAGGGTTAAAAGCGCAGCAGAAGTTAAAGCCAGCGATGCATATAAGAAATTATGAGGGACATAGAATTGATAAGCCCAAGTTAGTGCGGCGGCAATGCTCAGCCCAAAGAAAACAAGCCAAGTTACATTCTCAATTCGAGTTAACGATCTTGATACTTGATATGAAGCAATGCCAAGAACTGCGAAGTTATAAGGCCAGATCAATCCGATAAAGGCACTCGGTGGCTGCCACGATGGACGATTCAGCGTTGAATACCAGCCAGGTGAAGAAGAGACCCAAATCCCGGAACCGAAGGCGTAGATAAAGACGAAGAGAATTCCAATTGCTGCGGCGATCAATTTGAAATCCATAGCAAGAATCTAGCGGAAGTAGATACCGCCCGTCCGATTTAAAGCTTATGGAGTTTAAGTTTTATTCCTAGCCAACTTCCGATAAAGACCGTTGCGAAGAAAACCCATCCAGAGAGCGCAAATGATTGTGTGCCTGATAGCAAAACTCCAACTGTGCAGCCGAGCGCGATCATTGAACTCCAGCCCAGAAGCACGCCACCGAGCAGCGCCGTTAGCCCATTGCGCAAAGTAATCTGCTGAAATTTAAAGCGGTTTCCGGTTAGTGCAGCGGCAAATGAGGCAAGGACTATTCCAAGAATGAGCCAACCATTATTTACAATCGTGTCCGATACAACGGCAACGCATCCAGCCATCAGATCTAAGCCATCTAAGTTTTGTGGAATCCAACTATTGCCTTCAAAGTAAGTGCGCGATGTTGTGCTTATCTGCCTGGTCACGCCAAGGGGTTCAATACGAAGATATGCAAAGGTTCCGATAACGCCAAATATCGCGCCAGTTGTTAATGGGCGCCAGCGATTGATAAAGAGAGATTGGCGCAGTGTTGATGCGGTAATTTTCTCTGGAACAGGATTTGCAATTGGCGTTGAATTCTTACCCCACTTTATGGCGATAATCGCAATTATTGAAAGCACTAGAAGAGTCAGGACAAGTGCTCCGGCATAACCTAACTTGTGTGGCAGCCAAGTGGTAGGCGCGTCACTAATTGATTTTGAGTAAAGCAGGTTCCAACTTTTAAAACCTAGACCAAAGCCAATTAGGGAACCAAGAAGTGCTGGGTAGGCGCGCAGTGAACCTTGGCCGATGCGATATAAATGTCCGCTGATGCAAGCACCAGAAAGTGCCATTCCAACTCCGAATGCCAATCCCGCGACGACTAGCGCAAGACTTACTGGACCGATATGAGCACCTGGTGGCAGTGATCCAGAGCTCGTGTCTGGTAAGAATTGTCCAAAAACTATTGCATACCCAATTGCACCAACTGCTATCGCGCTAATAATGGATAAGAATGGCGTTGTGTCACGGTCTTCGATCGCATCGCGAAAAATACAGAAGAAGCAAAACCGGCCGCGTTCAAATGCAATGCCAAGTGCGCTTCCAATCAAAAGTGAGAGAGCGGCATTAGCCCCGGCTCCCTCTTTGCCACTTAAGAAATATGCAGTTGCCAGCAACAGCGAAATGATTGCGCCGGCGGCGATAGTACGAAGCGTGTCCGCTTTACCCCAGATAGGAGCCTCAACAGAGGTTCCGCTAATTGCGGAACCTCTGTCAAAGTTAGTATCTGCGCTAATTATGCAGCTCCCCAAATAGTTCCTGATGGATTGCTAATTGGATTACCAACGCTGTTGCCGTACTCAGTCCAAGAACCGTCATAGTTCTTAACTTCATATCCGAGAATCTCGCTCAGAACGAACCAAGTAAGAGATGAACGCTCTCCAATACGGCAGTAAGTGATGATCTTTTTCTTGCCATCAATACCCTTATCCGAATAGAGCTTCTTCAGGTCTGCCACTGATTTGAAGGTTCCATCAGAGTTAACGTTTAGACCCCACGGAACATTTACCGCTCCAGGAATATGTCCTGCGCGAACTGCAAGCTCTTGGAAACCAGCCGGTGCGAATATCTTTCCGCTGTACTCATCGGCAGAACGAATATCGACCATGTCTACTGTGCCCTTTTTACGAACTGCCGGCAAGACATCGTTATTGAGCGTTGCGCGGATTGATTTATCTGCTTGCTTGGCAATGAAATTTCCAGCCTTTGGAGATGGGACAGCGCTGGTAAAGGCTCGACCATCTTTCTCCCACTTAACGCGCCCACCATCTACGAGGCGAACATCTTCTATTCCATAAGTGTTGAAAATCCACGCGCCCCATGCGGCAAACCAGTTGTTCTTATCGCCATAGAGAACGACGGTTGAATCCTTATTTATACCCGCAGCACGAGCCAACTTCTCAAAACGTGCACGCGAGACTATGTCGCGATTTACAACTTCAACTAGATCTGTGTACCAATTGAACTTAACTGCATTCTTAATGTGGCCTCTTTCGTATAAGCCAGCCTCGGTACTAACTTCAATGATCTTCACATCGGGATTATCTAAATTCTTTTCTAGCCAGTCAGTCTGCACAACTGCGCGTGCCAAGTTCTTTGGAGCAGCTATCGATGGCGCGACTGATATTCCCGCAACGAGACCCACGCTTATTGCCGCAACAACTAGCGCATCTTTTCTCTTAATTTTACTTTTTAACATAATTCTCTCCTGTTTGTTGTTAGATGAAATTGGTTTAAAACAAAATATAAAAAGGCGCTGCAAAAAATTAGCAGGCAGAAGTGTTTACGCGACAGAAATCAATAACACGGCGCTTAGTAAACATAGGCAGAAATATAAGGAAGTACCTCGCGCTTTGCAACACGCGAATTACTTGCAACTGCGCTTTATCGGTATTTAGTAGTTTCGTTTGGGTAAGCAGCACATACCGCACGCCAAATGTCACTTGCTTCTAGACCTAATTGCAGAGCTTCATCAACGCTCTTACTTCCTAATTCAGTAATTGCGATGTCTTTGCAGAAAGAAGGTGCCCATTCAGGGCCGAAAGATAGAGTTAAACGTTCCCGCAAATCAGAAATTCGCATTTAGAAGTTAGAAGAGTGTGCGATCGACAAGAAGTTCGGCTTGTTCGCGTGATTGTTTTGCACTTAGTGGTTGCAAAACTTGGCCAATTAGCCAACGCATCGCTACCCCGGTTCCGGCCTCAGATTTTGTAGCACCGTATAAGCATCGAGCTATCTCTAAATAAAGAGGGTGGTCAGCATGTGCCAATGCGGTTGTGAGTGCGCTTTGATCATGGATACGCATCGCAGCAAGAGCAGTGTCTGAAGATATGTAAAGAGAAAGTTTTTCTAAGGCATCGGCTGGCGTTCCAGCTTTATTCGCTAACTCGATCATGTATTCCACTTCTGCCGTAATCAAAGCAGATATCACAGCGCTCTTGTCGCGATAGTGGTTATATAAAGTTGCGCGGGAAACTTCAGATGCATCAGCGATTTCAATCATCGAAATGTTAGATAAACCCGATTCGGAAATTAAAGTTTTTGTACCCTCAAGGATTGCGCTCTCTGTTCGGCGATGAGTTGCGCCTTGAGTTGCGTACTTAGGCTGCGTCGACAACGGACAACTTCGCGCTCTCAAGAACTTTTAGTTCAGTTGAGACGTTTGCGATCACTGTAGAAAGTGTTAAGCCAAGTGCTTCGCAGATAGCGTTGAGAAGTTCAGATGAAGCCTCTTTCTGGCCACGTTCTACTTCTGAAAGATAACCAAGTGAGACGCGCGCTTCACGAGCGACATCGCGCAGAGTGCGAGATTGCTCAGCGCGGGCAGCGCGAAGTGTTTGACCTACTGCGGTGCGTAACAAAGCCATAGTGGTCATCCTTTCTGCTGCGCCGGGACGCTGGTATCGCGTTGCCTAAGGATACGCGCAAATGAGGCGATCGCGCTGGCTACTGTGGCGTTTCGCACGACTTCGCGGTCACCAGAGAGAGAAAGTTCTATCACCTGCACAGTTGGGCCAACAAATGCGACGAAGACTCGGCCGGCATCTGAACCATCAGATGGACCTGGACCAGCGACCCCAGTGGTTGCAATCGCCCAAGTTGAACCGAAAGATTTATTAGCACCTCGTGCCATCTCAATGGCAACGTCTTCGCTCACAACAGAGTGTTCAGTAATTACAGTTTTTGAAACGCTTAGATGCGAAATCTTTATCTCTGGACGATATGCAGTTATCGAACCAAGGAAAACATCAGATGCGCCAGGGACAATAGTCAAAGCGTTGCTTAGCCCGCCCGCAGTTAGCGACTCTGCGGTAGAAAGTGTCTCGCCCCTGGCGCGCAACGAATCGTGGATGTCGGAGATTAATCCGATGATCTCGTTTGCTAGCGCCATTGAAAATTCCTAGTTACTCTGCGGCTTAAAAGCAGATCTTACATAGTAGGCACCTGTGACCAGCGTTAGCGCTATAGCAATGTACATAAAGCCATCTCGGAACCAGAACAAGTCTGGGTTGAGCGGAAGCACATAAAAGCCAGTACCGAATCCTTGAAGTGTTGCTTTGATTTTTCCGCCCTTATTTGCAGGAATAACCCCACGCTTAACGATTGCCAAACGGAAGATCGTAATTCCAACCTCGCGCGCCAAAATAACTATTGTGATCCACCAAGGCATACGATCAAGAATCGATAAGCAAATCATTGCGGTTCCAACCATCGCTTTATCAGCAACCGGATCTAGAAATTTACCGAGTTCGGTGATTTGCTGTCTACTGCGAGCTAGATTTCCATCGACGATATCGGTTAAACCAAGAACGAAGAATATCCACCAAGAAATGATCTGCCAGTTGTAATCATCTCCGCCATTCATAAATAAGGCGATAGCACCAAAAGGAATTAGAACTAAGCGTCCAATGGTTAATGAGTTGGGAGTTATAAAACTTGGAATGTTCATAGCGGGCGCGCCACCAGATCTGCGCCCATAGAATCAATGATCACCGCATCAATATATTGGCCAACTTCAAAATTGGTGCCGATAAATGATGTGGTGCCATCTACCTCCGGCCCCTGGTGCGCTGCCCGACCCTCCTGCAGCTCTTTATCTTCAATGAGTACGCGCACGTTTTCGCCGATTCTGGCGGAGGCGCGAAGTGAAACCATTTCATCTGCAAGCGATGAAAGTGACTCAACTCTCTGGCGAATTACATCTTCGTCAACCTTATCGGCAAGTTCTAGAGCCTCCGTGTTATCTTCATCTGAATATCCAAAAATTCCGATTGCATCCAACTTAGCAGCGCTTATGAAGTCCGCTAATTCATCAAAATCTGCCTGCGTCTCCCCCGGAAAACCGACTATAAAGTTTGAACGAATTCCTGCTTCCGGTGATAGCGCACGAATTTGAGTGATCAAATGTAAGAACTTTTCTGAGTCACCGAAGCGTCGCATTCGGCGCAAAACAGTAGGGCTGGTATGTTGAAATGAAAGATCAAAGTATGGTGCGATCTTTTCGGTCTCAATCATTGCCTGCAGTAAAGATGGGCGCATTTCTGCGGGCTGCAAGTATGAAAGCCTGACTCTCTCAACACCTTCAATAGCGGCAAACTCCGGCAGAATTTTCTCCATCAACTTCAGATCACCCAAATCTTTTCCATATGAAGTTGTATTTTCACTTACCAAGAAGAGTTCGCTGACTCCATTTTGCGCAAGCCATTTACCTTCCTCAATAATTTCAGTCGGCTTGCGGGATATAAACGAGCCACGAAAGTATGGAATAGCGCAGAAGGAGCAACGACGGTCGCAGCCAGATGCGATCTTGAGAGGTGCCCAAGGTGCGTTACCAAGTCGCTTACGAAATAACGATCCACCAGCACCAAGTGATGATGCATAAGATTCACTTATCGCTTCTTGGCGAGCAGCTGGACGATCGGCAGGTGCGATTGGCAAAAGAGAGCGACGATCGCGCGGTACATGTGGAGTATGCGCATTTCCAGAGACAATTGATTGCAAGCGCGCAGAAATGTCTTGATAATCATCGAAACCTAAAATGCCATCGGCTTCGGGAAGTGCTTTAGCCAACTCTTGCCCGTAACGCTCGGCCATACAGCCAACTGCCACAACTGCCCTTGTTTTTCCGTGGCCCTTTAGCGAATTGGCTTCTAAAAGGGCATCAATTGAATCTTTCTTGGCAGATTCAATAAATCCACAGGTGTTAACAACTGCAACTTCTGCAGCTTCAACATCTGAAACTAAAGTCCATCCATCAGCGGCGAGGCGGCCTGCCAACTCTTCAGAGTCGACTTCATTACGGGCACAGCCCATGGTTACAATTGCAACGGTCCGACTCATTTGTCAGATGGTACAGCGTTAGCGCCTACTTAGATCTGAAAGTCTTGCGAATCTCTTCGTTGCGCGCACCAAGTGGGGCTATTTTTTCACCATTTAACGTTAAATCTAGGTCACCGGCATTACTCAAATAGATACTAATCGCATTTGGCGCACTAAAGCTCTTTGTCTCTCCTTGAAACAAAGGGCCTTTATACAAACTCGCTCCATTTATGACGACATCTATATTTGAATTGCCGCGGGCCGCAGAAATTGTGAGAGATAACTCTCCAGATACTGATGGCTCTACTTCTGTGGTCTGAGTTTGAGTTGAAGTTGGAGAAGGCTCTGCTGACGCAGTTGCAGTAGGGCTAGTAATTACTGTAGGGGAAACGGTAGTTTTAGAGTTCGAAATTATTATTTGACCGCCTGCAATTACCGCTAAGACAACTATCGAGGCAATTGCTAGTGACTTCCAAGATATCGTCTTTCGCTCAGTAGGGATCTTAGTTACGTTATTTTCAACCAACATATCGTGAATATTGCGAACTTCTGTTGAGTGTTCATTGTTATACAAGTCGAGCAGGGTTTGCGCATCAACAGAGATAACCGCTGCGATACTTCGCAAGTGTCCGCGAGCGTAAGTATCCCCTCCGCAATGGATGAAATTGTTATTCTCTATTTCCCTTAACAATCCGGCGCGAATACTTGTGCGATCTGAGAGCTCGTCAATGCTCAGGCCAGCGCTTTCGCGCGCGCCTTGCAGAAATTCACCCAGAGACATTTATCTTCGCCATTCTCAAACTATAGAAAATTGATAAGTTAAGTCTAGAGCGCCCATCACCCTATGGGTAGTGGTATGGGTTGTAGGGGTGAAATATCACCCCAGGTACTAGTCCCCTATTTGGTTAACAGATGATGAATTTAGTAATCACGCAAAGTTGCAAGGACAGAATCCAGTTCATCGGGCTTAACCATGACGGTTCGTGCCTTTGAACCTTCCGATGGTCCGACGATTCCGCGAGATTCCATTAGATCCATTAAGCGCCCTGCTTTAGCAAAACCAACTCGCAATTTTCTTTGCAACATAGACGTTGAGCCAAATTGTGTTCCAACGACAAGTTCAATTGCCTGCAACAGTAAATCTAAGTCATCACCAATATCTTTATCGACCAATTTATTGGTTTGTGGTGCAACAGTTACATCTTCACGATAACGTGGTGATAACTGCTTCTTCACGTGATTTGTTACCGCTTCGATCTCTCGTTCAGAAACATATGCGCCTTGGATACGAATAGCCCGTGATGCACCCATTGGAATAAATAAACCATCACCCTGTCCAACTAGTTTTTCAGCACCTGGGCTATCTAAAATAACGCGACTGTCGGCAAGTGAGCTAGTTGCAAAGGAGAGTCGTGATGGCACGTTGGCCTTTATCAAACCTGTAACAACATCTACTGAAGGTCGCTGCGTTGCAAGCACAAGATGGATACCAGCAGAACGAGCCAACTGCGTGATTCTGACAACAGCTTCTTCCACTTCACGGGCCGCGATCATCATCAAATCAGCAAGCTCGTCAATGATTACCAAGAGATATGGATAAGGCTCAACCACGCGATCACTTCCTGGAGGTGCAATCACCTTTCCAGCACGTACTGCTTTGTTGAAATCATCGATGTGTCTAAAACCGAATGTAGAAAGATCTTCGTAGCGCAGATCCATCTCACGAACCACCCAAGTCAGTGCATCAGCAGCTTTCTTAGGATTGGTAATGATGGGTGTAATTAGATGTGGAATTCCCTCATAAGCTGTTAACTCCACACGTTTTGGGTCAATTAAAACTAAGCGCACATCATCTGGAGTCGCTCTCATTAATATTGAGGTGATCATTGCGTTGATCATTGAAGATTTACCAGCACCGGTTGCACCCGCGACAAGTAAATGAGGCATTTTCGCTAAGTTTGCACAGACGAAATTTCCTTCTACATCTTTACCTAGGGCAACCAACATTGGGTGATGGTCTTGGCCAGCCACGGTTGAGCGCATAACATCGCCTAAAGCCACAATTTCACGATCTGCATTTGGGATTTCAATTCCTACGGCAGATTTTCCTGGGATCGGTGAAAGAATTCGCACATCGCTGCTGGCAACTGCATATGAAATATTTTTGGCAAGCGCGGTAATTCGTTCAACTTTGACAGCATTTCCGAGCTCAACTTCATAACGTGTAACCGTTGGACCGCGCATGAATCCGGTTACTTGAGCATCAATTTCAAACTGGGCAAAGACTTCCGTGAGGGCAGCAACTACCGTGTCATTCGCCTTTGATTTTGCCTTAGCGGCAGGACCGGTGCGCAGTAAATCTTGAGGTGGCAGAGTGTAATGAGAATCTGCAGTCAGGAGCAGTTGCTCTGGTCGTTTCGCAGTTGCTGGAATTGTTGAATTTGTAGGAGGGGCCTGAACGTGACGGGGAACTTCTACCGTGAATTCTTCGTCAAACTCTTCTTCATCTAAATCTTCTTCAGCAACTTCATCTGCGTGATGATTCCATGCAACTACCGGGGTTTCAAAGGGTGGTGTATCTGTTATTTCAAAGTCAGATTCTTCACGTTGTGGGCGCTTAGACCAGAGCCAGATAAAGGTATTTTTCATCCGAATAGCTACTGATGAAAGTGGCGTTGCAGTTGTCACAAGTAATCCAAATATGAATAGCGCAAACAAGAGCGGATATGCCAACATCGAAGTCATCAAACGTTCTAAGGGCATGGAAACGGCGTAACCCAACCAGCCTCCGCCACCGCGCATCGCAGTTGTGCCAGTTGGATTTATTGCGCCAAGCGAGCCATTAAAGAGATGGGCTAAGCCGGCGGCGCTAAATATCATTGTCACTATTCCAACGATGATCCGTGATGTTGCTTTGTGATCATCGGGTGCGCGGAATAAGCGAAAAGCAAAATAAATAATTACAAGCGGTGCCAAGAAGCCGATAGTTCCGAAGGCGCCATAAATTACCGCGTAGAGATTACGACCAACAAAGTTATCTGCAGCGAACCAGGTTCCGGCAAAAGCGGCGAGTGCCAAAATTAGTAAAAGGAAGGCGAGGCCATCGCGATGATGCGCCGGATCTAAATCCCGGGCACCTCGAGCAAGAAAGCGGATAGTTGAACCAACTGCTTTTGCAAGAGATTTCCAGAGGCCATTAAGCGCGCGTCCAATTACAGATAGGGCTGACTTGCCAGCCTTGCGCGAGGAAGTATTTTTTTTCTTGGCCACACCTTTAATCTTACTGGCTAGACCTCAATTACTACGGGAACAATCATTGGGCGTCGGCGATGTTTTCCACCAACCCAACTGCCAATCGTCCGACGAACCACTTGGGAAAGTTGATGTGTTCCATTTATGCCATCAGCAACAGCGCGTTGTAACGCCTTTTCAATCTGCCCTTTTACTTCATCAAAGAGCGCTTCATCTTCATTAAATCCGCGTGCGTGAATATCAGGTCCAGCAACTATCTTGCCACTCTGTGATTCGATTACAACGACAACTGAAATGAATCCTTCTTCGCCCAATATTCTGCGGTCTTTCAGTGATGACTCAGTGATATCGCCAATGCTCTGTCCATCAACATAGACAAATCCACAAGGCACTGAACCAGCCACTGAGGCTTCGTGATCAACCAAATCTATGACTATGCCATTTTCTATTACAAATGCATTCTCGCGTGGGACTCCAGATTGAATCGCTAATTCAGCGTTCGCTTTTAAGTGTCGCCATTCACCGTGAACCGGCAAGGCATATTTTGGTTTGACAATGTTGTAGCAATACAACAATTCACCAGCGGCGGCGTGGCCAGATACGTGAACCATGGCATTGGCTTTATGAACAACTTTGGCTCCGAACCGCGTGAGTTCATTGATTACACGAAAGACTGAATTCTCGTTTCCGGGAATCAACGATGATGCCAGAATCACTGTGTCGCCTTCACCGACTCTTATCTGATGATCACCATTTGCCATACGAGAGAGCGCCGCCATCGGCTCACCTTGTGACCCGGTGCAGATTAATACGACTTTATCGTCGTAGTTATCTAACTCTTTGGCATCAATAACGATGCCTGATGGAATATTTAAGTAACCCATTTCTTCAGCGATCTTCATATTTCGCACCATGGAACGACCAATGAAAACCACTTTACGATCGTGAATCGCAGCGGTATCGATTACCTGTTGTATTCGGTGAACGTGAGATGAGAAAGAAGCGACGATCACTCGCTTCTTGGTTGCTGCAATAGCGCGATTTAGTGCTGGAATAATCTCGCGCTCAGATGGCGTGAACCCTGGGACATCAGCATTGGTGGAATCCACCAAGAAAAGATCAACGCCTTCATCACCAAGTCTTGCAAATGTACGTAGATCGGTAATACGTCCATCTAACGGAAGTTGGTCCATCTTGAAGTCGCCTGTGTGAAGGACCGTGCCGGCTTTTGTGTGAATTGCAATCGCCAGCGCATCTGGAATTGAGTGATTTACGGCGACAAATTCAACTTCAAATGGACCGATATCTTCGCGCATTCCTTCTTTAACTTCACGAGTCAGTGGAGAGATGCGATGTTCCTTAAGTTTTGCTGAAACTAAAGCCAGAGTTAGCGCTGATCCATAGATCGCAATGTCGCCGCGTTCACGCAGCAAGTAAGGCGTTGCGCCTATGTGATCTTCGTGGCCGTGAGTTAAAACCAGGCCGACAACATCATCTAAGCGATCTCTAATATAACTAAAGTCAGGCAGAATTAAATCAATACCTGGTTGGTTCTCTTCCGGAAAGAGCACGCCACAATCGACGATCAACAACTTGCCATTTGTTTCAAAGACGGTCATATTGCGACCAATTTCAGCTAAGCCGCCGAGCGCCACAATGCGCAAGCCACCCGCAACTAGTTTGCTGGGTGTGCCTAGGTCAGGATGTGGGTGGGTCATAAATTTTTATACTGCGACGCCACCGGCGATTAGATCTTTACGCAATTGCGTGATCTGATCTTCGGTTGCATCGACGAGAGGAAGTCTTGTATATCCGCCAGGTAGGCCCATCATATTTAGCGCAGCCTTGGTAAGGATCGCACCTTGGGTGCGGAATGTGCCGGTAAAGACAGGAAGTAATTTTTGATGAATCTCTAGAGCGCGTGCTGAGTTTCCTGCAAACCAAGAGTTGAGCATCTCTTTGAGATCTTTACCTACAGTGTGGCCGCATACCGAAACCATGCCAACAGCCCCGACTGAAAGAAGTGGCAAGTTAAGGATGTCATCGCCTGAGTAAACGGGAATTCCGCAACGCTTGATTACCCAAGAAGTTGATGCGACATTTCCTTTTGCATCTTTTAAAGCCACGATCTGTGGATGGTTATAGAGCTCAACTATTGTGTCGGGCTCAATTTCAATTCCGCAGCGACCAGGAATGTCGTACATCATTAGCGGAAGATCCGTTGCGTTGGCGATCGCCTTGAAGTGCGCCACAACGCCAGCTTGAGGAGGTTTGTTGTAATAAGGAGTAACAACAAGCAGCCCATCTGCACCAGCTTTTTCGGTGCGCTTTGCTTGATTGATTGAGTAGTCGGTTTCGTTATCTCCAGCGCCTGAGACTACAAATATCTTTGAACCGACTACGCCCTTTACAACACGGATGATCTCCTCTTTTTCAGAAGATTTGGTTGTAGGAGCTTCGCCAGTTGTTCCGTTAACTGCAATTCCATCGTGGCCATTTGCTACTAGATGCGCTGCTAACTTTTCTACGCCGGGCCAATCGATTTTTCCATCTTTATCAAATGGCGTCACCATTGCGGTGAGCATACGTCCGAATGGTGCCTCGATTGTCATAGGTTAAACCTACCGTTTTAGGGTGCGATCCGTCCAGATTTTTCAAAAGCTCCGTAGGTAAGTGGCATTAATTTTGCAAATTCGGCTTCCATTTTCTCGGCCACCATCTCAATTTCGCGTTGCGGATAGCTAGGAAAATGTGATCCTTCGCGCGCCGTGCGTAGAGAAAGAAAGTTCATTAACGCGCGTGCATTCATAGTTACATACATTGAGGAATAAGTCGCAACTGGCAAAACCACGCGCGCTACTTCACGGGCGACCCCTGCATCGAGCATCTTTTTATAACTATCGTAAGCAACTAAATACGCTTCCTTCATTGCAGAAATTGATATATCAAATTGCTCTTTTGTGCCATCTTCAAATGTGTATGCACCTGTTTTGCCAACTTGAACTAACTTGCGCTCTTTCGATGGAATGTAAAAAACTGGATTTAATTCGCGGTAGCGCCCAGACTCTTCGTTATAAGAAGCGATTCGGTGGCGCATAAATTCGCGGAAGACAAATATGGGTGCGCTAACGAAAAATGTCATTGAGGTGTGCTCGAATGGAGAACCGTGGCGTTCCCGGGCTAAATAATTAATTAACCCGGCTGAGCGCGCAGGATCTTCCCCGATCTCATCAAGTGACTGTTCACCAGCAGTTGAAACGCGGGCTGCCCAAATTACATCAGCATCACTGGCGCTGGATTTAACGAGTTCAACTGTGACATCATCGCGAAAAACTACTTCTTGGCTCATGGGCGTCACCTTATATATAAGGCGTTACCTCCTTGAGGATATCTAAGGCAGAATGTCCCCGTGTCTAGAGTGAACCGCGCCACCGCCTCCCAATCTTTGAGCGTATCCCTCACTGTCGGCGCATATGGAATTGCCTTTGGGGCAGCATCCGTTGCCGCTGGCTTCTCGGTTTTGCAGAGTTGTTTACTTTCGCTCTTAACTTTTACCGGCGCATCACAATTTGCAGTCGTTGGCGTACTGGGTGCAGGCGGAAGTGCACTAAGTGGGATTGCAACTGCGACTTTATTAGGTGTACGAAATACCTTGTACGGCCTAAGGATGGCACCAGTTTTAAATGTAAAAGGGTTGCGACGAATTTTTGCTGCGCAGATAACCATTGATGAATCAACAGGTGTAGCGCTTTCACAAGAACATTTAGGAGTGAAGCAAGCGCGGCAAGGTTTCTGGTTAACTGGAATCGGTGTCTTTATATTTTGGAATATTTTCACTTTGGCAGGTGCGCTAGGTGCGCAAGCAATGGGAAATCCAGCAGCGTGGGGACTCGATGCTGCAGTTCCCGCAGCATTTTTAGGTCTGCTTTGGCCGCGCTTAATTAGTGGGACCGATCGCGCACTTGCCGTAGCCGCTTGTGCTTTGGCGCTAGCAATGACTCCTTACTTTGTGCCTGGTGTACCAATTATCGCTACCGCTTTGTTGGCGGTCTTCTTCGGATTGCGAGCCAGTTTATGGAGATAAATTCATTAGATCCATTTTGGCTAGCCGTTATAGGAACAAGTGCTCTGGCCTTTATATTGAAATATCTCGGACATAGCGTCCCGAAGCGTTGGTTATCACATCCACGAGTTTTAAAGATCAATTCACTAATTCCTATCGCCCTTTTAAGCGCGCTAGTAGCTGTTCAGGCCTTCACTAAAGACTCGCGATTGATCGCAGACCAGCGGATGGCAGGTGTGGGTGTGGCAATTGTGGCGCTAATTCTGCGTGCACCATTTCCGGTTGTTGTCTTATCGGCGGCAGCGACTTCGGCTGCCTTATTTCACCTAAACTAAATAAAGATTAAATAATATTTAAAGATTGCAACTTCGCCTTTAGATCATTATCTGATGGTTCAGTTAAGTGTGTTCCGTCTGAAAAGACGATCACTGGAATTGACTTCGCTCCCCCATTGATCTCAATTACCTTTGCAGCCGCTGACTCATCTTTTTCGACATCAATGTGGTTAACCTGTACATCTAATTCTTCAAGCAAACGCTTTGAGCGGCGGCAATCTCCACACCAGTCAGCGCCATACATTGTGATATCTGCTTTAGCCATTTGCTTATCCCCTTACATAAATTTATCTAGGCCGAATGTCAGCCCAGGATTTGAAATAACTTTGCGAACACCAAGTAATACACCTGGCATAAAGCCGGCGCGATCCAAAGAATCATGGCGAATTGTGAGTGTTTCACCTAAGCCACCGAGCAAAACTTCTTGATGTGCGACTAATCCGCGCAGGCGGATCGAGTGCACGGGAATGTCGCCAACGTTTGCTCCGCGTGCAGCGGGATCGCCAGAATTTGTGGCATCTGGCATAGCGGGTAAGCCAGCTTCCTTGCGCGCTTGGGTCATTAGTTGTGCGGTACGTGCTGCCGTTCCAGATGGCGCATCTACCTTATCCGGATGATGTAGTTCAATAATTTCAGCAGATTCAAAGTATTTAGCCGCTTTGGTTGCAAACTCCATCATCAATACAGCGCCAATCGCAAAGTTTGGCGCTATCAAAACACCAACCTTGGGATTAGCGCTAAGTAAAGCTTTCACTTTTGCAACTCGAGCGTCATCAAAGCCAGTGGTGCCAACGACTGTGTTAATTCCCTTTGAAATCAAAAATTCTAAGTTCGCCATTACCGAGTCAGGGGTGGTGAAATCAACGACCACTTGTGCACCGCTTGAGACGAGTTGATCTAATGAATCGCCGAGATCTAAGGATGCGACTAGTTCAAGATCGGCGGCAGCGGTTACAGCCTTGACTACTTCTGCTCCCATGCGCCCACGAGCGCCAAGTACGCCGACTTTAATCATGACCGTAACACCTTTTCAAACTTAGCCTCGTTTTTAAATGGACCAACAAGAGCAAGGGTAGGCGATTTGGTGAGATATTCGCTAGCAATTTCCCTAACGTCGGTTGGGTTTACGCGGGATATTGCTTTGAGAATATCGTCGAAGCCCATAACTTGGCCGTAAACAATTTCATTCTTGCCGATACGGCTCATGCGCGATGCCGAATCTTCCTGACTTAGAACAAGTGAGCCTCGGACCGCACCCTTGGCACGTTCGATCTCTTCATGACTCATTCCATTTTCAGCCACATCTGCCAGAACTTCGCGGATGATTTCCACAACTTCAATCGCCTTAGTTGGATTACATCCGGCATAGAAACCGATCTGTCCCGAACCAGCAAATTGTTGGGCATAGGCATATACCGAATATGCCAAGCCACGTTTTTCGCGGATCTCTTGGAATAAACGTGATGACATTCCCCCGCCCAGCGCTGAAGCTAAAACTCCCATTGCGAAGCGACGATCATCGGAGCGCGCTACGCCTTCCATTCCATAAAACATATGTGCTTGTTCGGTCTTGCGAGTCAGCAAACCAACGCTGTGCATAGGTTTGGTTTTAACAGGGGTATTGGGGCGAATCTGTGGTGCGCCCTTAACATCTAAGAAATTATCTCGAGATAGCGCTTCCTCAACCATTGCGACCACACGCTTATGTTTAATGTTTCCGGCTACTGCTACGACTAAATCTTGCGGAAGGTACTTCTTCTTGTAATAGTTAAAAACGCTACTGCGGGACATTTCTTTGATTGATTTAATCGTTCCTAATATCGGACGCCCCAACGTGGTATCCCCATAATAAGTTTCAGCATATAAATCGTGCACTAAATCGCTGGGATCATCATCGCGCATGGCAATTTCTTCCAAAACTACCTTGCGTTCGGCATCGACATCTAGGGCAGAAACTATTGATGAAGTAATCAAGTCTGAAACTACATCGATTGCCATTGGTAAATCGGTGTCGATTACTCGCGCATAGAAGCAGGTGTACTCCTTGCTGGTGAAGGCATTCATCTCGCCGCCAACTGCTTCAATCGTTGCAGATATTTTTAGTGCGGTACGTCGCGTGGTTCCTTTGAAAAGTAAGTGCTCTAGAAAGTGAGAAGCCCCAGCGACTGCCGGGGTTTCATCACGTGAACCTACATTTACCCAAATACCGATCGCGGCGCTGCGCACCGACGGAACTTCTTCCGTGACGATACGCAGACCGCTAGGTAATACTGTGCGACGAACTGACATTTTGCGCTCTTTACTTATTCAGCGCTCGGTGTTGTTCCATCTTCGAGAACAGGAACCAACGAAAGCTTGCCCTTAGGATCGATTTCGCCGATTTCAACTTGAATCTTGTCGCCAACCTTCATAACTTCTTCAAGGTTTTCAATGCGCTTTCCGCCGTGCATCTTGCGGATTTGCGAGACGTGGAGCAAGCCATCTTTACCTGGCATAAGTGAGATGAAAGCACCAAATGCTGCAAGTTTTACAACGGTACCGAGGTAGCGCTCTCCAACTTCTGGCATTTG
>CAXNDQ010000014.1:0-17170 GCA_964201275.1 Candidatus Planktophila sp.
CACTTAATTGGATCGGGATGGAACGTTCACGCGCCGAGATAGAATAACTACTGCGTGAATTAATTTTGATATGCGCAAGCAACGATGGGAAGTAAGTAAATGATCGTCGTAGCTATTGATGGCCCAAGCGGTGCGGGTAAATCAAGTACTGCTAAAGCGGTTGCACAGCGCGCTGGTTGGAATTACTTGGATACCGGCGCACTTTATCGCGCAGTGACTTGGCTTGCCTTGCGTGAAAATGTTGAGAGCGCTTCTGAAATTCTGACTGCGTTGAAACGTTTCCCACTGCGCTTTGTTGCGAATCCCGCGAAACCAGAAATATTTGTTGGAGATGTTTGTGTAAATGTTCAAATCCGTTCCGAAGAGGTGACCAGCGCAGTTAGTAAGTTCAGCGCTATTCCAGAATTGCGTGCGGAATTACTCAATGTTCAAAGAAAGTTTATTGCAAACGCAGATCGTGGAATTGTTGTTGAAGGTCGAGACATCGGAACTGTTGTTGTTCCTGATGCCGCCTTAAAAATTTACTTACAGGCAGATATCGAAGCGCGCGCTGAACGTAGATCCGCAGAAATAGATTCACCCGCTTCCGATGTTGGTCAATCTCTTGCTGCACGCGATCAAATTGATTCAACACGCGCGGCATCACCACTTGCAAAAGCACTTGACGCAGTTTTAATTGACTCAACAGATTTAACACTTCAGGAGACCGCTGATTGGGTTTGGGAATTGCTGAAAGAACGTTCGCTCCTTGGACTACCAATTGTTGCGATCCTGGGGCGTCCTAACGTTGGTAAATCAACGTTAATTAATCGATTTATTGGTCGTCGCGAAGCTATTGTTGAAGACACCCCTGGAGTTACTCGCGATCGTGTTCAGTATGAATGCGAATGGGGCGGTCGCAGATTCATTGTGATGGATACCGGTGGATGGGAATCCAAACCAGACGGTATTTCTGTGCAGGTTAGTGCATCTGCAGAACTTGCCATGCAAGAAGCTGATGTTTTGGCTTTCGTAGTCGATGCACACGTCGGCGCGCTAGATGAAGATGAAATTTTGGTACAAGAATTGCGAAAAGTTAAGAAACCTATGGTTTTGATCGCAAATAAGGTCGATAGCGATGTAGATGAGGCTGATGCTCACGCACTTTGGAATCTAGGTTTGGGAGAGCCTCGTTTCGTTTCCGCTCTTCACGGAAGAGGCAGTGGCGACTTACTTGATTACATAGTTTCTGAAATGCCTGAAGTTGGTGGAGCCCAAACGCAAGATGGTTATCGCAAGATTGCCTTAATTGGACGACCAAATGTTGGAAAATCAAGTTTGCTAAATGCGCTAGCTGGTGAGAACCGTTCTATTGTTGATGATGTTGCCGGTACAACGCGCGATCCCGTAGATGAGTTAATTGAGTTCGGTGGATCGATCTGGCGTTTTATCGACACTGCAGGTTTACGTAAACGCGCTAACCAAGCAAGTGGTACAGATTATTACGCGACCCTTCGGACACAAGCAGCGCTGGAACGTTGCGAGTGTGCAGTAGTAGTGCTCGATGCATCGGAACCGATTTCAGAACAAGATCTTCGAGTTATTACAATGGTTGAAGAAGCCGGCAAGGCGATGGTTATTGTTATGAATAAATGGGATTTGGTAGATGAAGATCGTCGCGATCAATTAGATCGTGAGATCGATCGTCACCTAGATCAGGTTGAATGGGCGCAACGAGTAAATGTTGCGGCAAAAACTGGTTGGCACAGAGACCGATTAGCACCCGCCCTTCGCACCGCAATCGATAGTTGGGAACGTCGCGTACCAACCGCCAAACTCAACTCATTCCTTGGAGCCCTTATCGGTGCGACCCCACCTCCAGTCCGTGGTGGAAAGCAACCAAAGATTTACTACGCGACCCAAGCCGGTATCGCTCCGCCGAAATTTGTTATCTTTTCTAGCGGTTGGATCGAAGCTTCGTATCGTCGCTTTATCGAACGCCGCCTGCGCGAAGAATTCGGTTTCCCTGGCACGCCAGTTCAAGTAGCGGTTCGAGTCAAAGAGCGCGATTGATGGCTAAGAGCAAACTTCTCAATGTGCCAAATGCCTTAACGGGGCTGCGAGCGTTGGGAATTCCGCTATTTGTCTATCTCGCGCTAGTGCTGGAGGCAGATGGTTGGGCGATTTTGACCCTCGCCATAGGCGGAGCGACTGATTATTTCGATGGAAAGATTGCGCGCGCTTGGGGTCAAGAATCGCGATTCGGTGAGTTAGCAGATCCCGCAATTGATCGGTTATACATTCTTGCAACCCTGATAGTTCTCTACCTTCGAGAGGCAATTCCGTTCTGGGTAATTGCGCTCTTGTTAGCGCGCGATGTGATTCTTGGTATCGTCACAATCATTTTAACTTCAAAGTCTCTACCGCCACTTAAGGTTACTTATTTAGGAAAAGCTGCAACATTTAACTTGCTCTACGCCTTTCCATTTTTGCTGCTTGCGCTAGATACAGGATGGGCGGGTACCGCTGCTTATATCTTTGGATGGAGCTTCACCTGGTGGGGAGTTGGACTTTACCTTTTCACCGGCGCTTCTTATCTCAGAACTGGGATAGCGGCTATTAGAGTGGCGCGGTAGATTCCGCTCGCTTTCAAAAGAACTATTCGATGAGGAGAAGAAATGTCGCTAATTCCTGATGGTCTGCAATACACAAAAGAGCACGAATGGGTCAGCGAGATTTCTGCAAATGTTTTCCGTATGGGAATTACCGACTACGCACAAGGCGCACTCGGAGATATCGTCTACGTGCAGCTTCCAAAGGTGGGCGAAAGCGTAATCGCAGATAAAATTTGTGGCGAAGTTGAATCTACTAAGAGCGTCTCTGAAATTTTCGCACCAGTGACTGGCAAGATCGTTTCGGTCAACGATTCACTGGGTCAATCGCCAGAAACAATTAACTCAGATCCATACGGTTCCGGTTGGTTGGCTGATATTCAGGTGGAAAGTGCGCCAGCTGGCTTACTATCGCCAGAGCAGTACCGTCAAATTACCGCGTAATTTTCTATAATTTCAGCGCTAATTTACTTCCGATTTCCGCTTGATTTCTCACCGCTCTCACCCTAATGTCAGCCTCAGGTAGAAGTTGAACCCGTCCAGGATTTCTATGCGAAAGGAGAGCCGCTATGGAGAACGTTTCACAGAATAACGAACTTACTAGCACTCTCCATCTCGGTTTGAGATCGGTTGTAGATGCATCCCCCCAAAGCGCGTTAAACGCTCTTTTGTCATCACTAGCCGAAGCGGATAAATCAGCAATTGATGCAGTTTTAAACGGTGGTCCCGATAAAGCGATGGTTGTCGTTCATCGTGGTGCAAATAAGGGCTCGCGCTATTTGATCGCAAAAGAGAGCGCATCTATTGGACGTTCACCTGAGAGTGAGATCTTTCTTGATGATGTGACCGTATCGCGCTCTCACGCTGTGATCGCACGTAGTGGTTCAGGTTTCGCGCTTACTGATCTAGGAAGCCTAAATGGCACCTATATCAATAACCAATCTCTCAAGTCATCACCGCTTAACTGCGGCGATGAAATTCAGATTGGAAAGTTTCATCTAATTTTTATATCAGCACGTAAAACCAAATAATTACTAATCAGGGGAGATCTAAATGAGCGTTCCAGCACGCGCGTATCTGAGCATCGGCGAAGTCCTTACCAAGTTGCGAGGAGATTTTTCAGATATAACAATCTCTAAAATTCGCTTCCTCGAATCAGAAGGACTGATTGAGCCGCAACGCACGCCATCTGGTTATCGCAAATTTACTGCCGCAGATCTGGATCGCCTTCGTTATGTTCTGTTGCTCCAACGAGATCAGTATCTTCCGCTTCGTGTAATTAAAGAGAATCTAGAAGCCCTGGATCGCGGACTCGAGCCGGCCGCAAACGGGGGAGTGGCAGCGCCTCGTCCGACTCTGGCCACCATCGATGGCGATTCCTCACCGGAGTCGTTTGGTGCAACATCTGATCTGCGTCTATCTCGTGAAGAACTCTTAAAGGCAAGTGGGCTAAAGGATGCGCAATTAGTCGAACTTGAATCATTTGGATTTATCGCACTTCGTGGTCGTCATTACGATAACGATGCCTTGGCTGTCGCCACCGCCGTTGCCGAGATGGCGAGCTTTGGAATTGAAGCAAGACACCTTCGCTCATTTAAATCTGCCGCCGACCGCGAGATCGGATTAATCGAGCAGGTTATTACTCCAATTAATCGCCAGAAGAGCGCTGACTCAAAGGCTCGTGCCGAAGAAGTTCAGAAGCAGATCGCATCTCTCTCGGTTCGCTTACATGCCTCTTTGGTTCGCGCCGGTCTAAACCGACCACGCTAATCTCATCACTTAACTTAGGCTTTTCTAAATGATGGTAAATATGGAAGTTGTCGGCGTTCGCATTGAGATGCCCTCCAACCAACCAATCGTCCTTCTAAAGGAAGTCGAGGGCTCAAGGTTCCTTCCAATCTGGGTGGGAGCCGTTGAAGCGACAGCGATCGCTTTTGCTCAACAAGGTATGGTCGCTCAACGGCCTTTAACGCACGATCTGATTGCAAATATTCTCGAGGCTGCTGATCTGACAATGACAGCGGTACAAGTTGTTCAGTTAAAGGATGGCATCTTCTATGCCGAGCTCCAGGTACGAACTGAAAGTGGCACTGTTCTAAAAATCAGTGCTCGACCATCTGATGCAATTGCAATTGCACTTCGCACCAAGAGCAATATCCTCGCCGACTCAGATCTGCTAGACGAGGTTGGGATAGATATTCCAGAGCGGTTACTGGGCGATGTCGAGGATGGCCAGTCCGCTGGTAGTGCAGGCTCAGACGTTGAACTAGAGCGCTTCCGCGAGTTCCTGGATCAGATCAACCCCGAAGACTTCGCTGGATAGCAGACCAAAAGTCTCACTCTCTACTTGAGGTTTGCCCCGTGTCGGTCGTTGTTCCAGTGCCTTTCTGCTCGTAGCCTTTGCCTATAAGACAAGCCCCTCGGCAAACTTCCTCAAGAGAATCGAGCAAACGTGACCTCCCCAGTTACGCCAGATCAACAGAATGAAATCGGCTATCGCGGTGCGACTGCTTGTTCTGCTGCAGGAATTTCTTACCGTCAATTAGATTATTGGGCACGCACTGGTCTGTTAGAACCAAGTGTTCGTACTGCAAGCGGTTCGGGAACTGCGCGCCTTTACGGTTTCCGCGACATCTTAGTTCTAAAAATCGTTAAGCGTTTGTTGGATGCCGGAATTTCGCTCCAGAACATTCGTACCGCAGTCACTCATCTTCGCAGCCGCGGTGTAACGGAATTAGAAAGCATCACCTTAATGAGTGATGGAGCTTCAATTTATGAATGCGCTAGCGCTGATGAGATCGTGGATTTACTTCAAGGTGGGCAAGGTGTATTCGGTATTGCCGTAGGTAAAGTTTGGCATGAGGTTGAGGGTTCTCTCGCTACGCTGCAAGGTGAAATCAATGGCGAGACGGTACATCCAGCAGGTGGTGAAAGTAACGACGAGCTTTCATTACGTCGGAAGGCGAAAGGCGCCTAATACACTTACTCTTCCCCTACAGCAATTGAAAAGGGGAGCCTTCCCCTAAAACTAACTAGGGGAGTGGTGATGAGTTTCGATAGCGATAATTTTTCCAGTCGCCACATCGGCCCTACTTCTGCGGATGAAATGCAGATGCTGCAGCTCCTCGGATACAAAGATATTAAATCCTTTATAGAAGCAGTTGTTCCAGAGAACATTCGCATTGCGACCGAACTTACTCAAGTATTGGACTCCCCAAAGAGCGAAATTGAAGTCATTGCCGAGCTCCGTTCAATCGCTTCAGAAAATAAAGTTTTTCGTTCATTAATTGGAACTGGTTACTACGGAACCATTGTCCCGCCGGTGGTTAAAAGAAATGTTTTAGAGAATCCTGCCTGGTACACCGCTTACACGCCTTACCAACCAGAAATATCGCAAGGTCGCCTAGAAGCGTTGTTCGCTTTTCAGACCATGATTTGTGAATTAACTGGGTTGTCAATCTCCAATGCTTCAATGCTCGATGAGAGCACCGCAGCAGCTGAAGCTATGACTCTGGCTCGACGAGCTTCAAAGCTAAGCGATGATGCGGTGTTCTTGATCGAAGAGCATGTTCACCCTCAGACCAAGGCGGTGGTGCTTACACGAGCGAAACCGCTTGGAATCAAAGTCGTTGAAGTGGACTCAGGGCACGTTGCTCGCGATGGCTTCGCTGGTGAATTCTTCGGCGCCCTACTGCAATATCCAGATACAACGGGAACGGTTATTGATTACACATCTTTTGCTGAATACGCACACTCTCGCGACGCATTAGTTATAGCAGCAACAGATTTACTTGCACTGACTTTGCTTAAAGCGCCAGGGGAGTGGGGCGCAGATATCGCCGTAGGAACTGCCCAACGTTTTGGAGTCCCAATGGGATTCGGAGGTCCGCACGCCGGTTTCCTCGCGGTTCGCAGTGGTCTTGAGCGGTCCATGCCGGGTCGCCTAGTCGGACAAAGTATTGATGCAACAGGAAAACCTGCTTTCCGTTTGGCGCTACAAACACGAGAACAACATATTCGTCGCGATAAAGCGACTTCAAATATTTGTACCGCACAAGTTCTTCTTGCCAATATGAGCGCTTTCTATGCGATGTGGCATGGCCCAGATGGATTACGTCGTATAGCGCAAAGAGTAAATAACTTTGCAGCTCGTTTACACGCCGCCAACGGTAATCATCAGGATGTAGTTTTTGACACCGTACATATCTTTGTTGCAGATGCGGATCAGATTCATAAAAAGGCACAGGCAAAGGGAATTAACTTTGCCAGGGTCAGTAAGACTGAGGTCCGAGTTGCCTTTGATGAAGAATCCACGGAAGATGTTTTTGCGGATGTTCTCGAGATATTTGGGCTCTCAGATGCTAAGCCAGCAGAGATTCCTGAAAAATTCAGAAGAACGAGTACTTTCCTGACGCATCCTGTCTTTAATACAAATCACAGCGAAACTGCAATGATGCGATATTTGCGTAATTTGGCTGATAAAGATTTAGCGCTTGATCGCACAATGATTCCTTTGGGATCTTGCACAATGAAACTTAACTCTGTGACTGAAATGGAAGCGGTCACCTGGCCCGAATTCTCGTCGTTGCATCCATTTGCTCCCAGTGATCAGTCTCTTGGATCACGCAAGTTGATAAAGCAGTTATCAGAATGGTTAGTAACAATCACTGGTTACGATGCTGTCTCGCTTCAGCCAAACGCTGGAAGTCAGGGAGAATTCGCAGGTTTACTTGCGATTCGCAATTATCACGATTCTCGTGGTGATCAGAGCCGTAATATTTGTTTAATCCCATCGAGTGCGCACGGAACAAATGCGGCGTCAGCGGTAATGGCTGGGATGCAGGTTGTGGTTATTGAGTGCGATGAAGATGGAAATGTTTCGTTAGCGGATATTAAGCAGAAAATTACGGACCATGGAAGCGCTCTAGCTGCGCTGATGATTACCTATCCTTCAACTCACGGCGTTTTTGAAACGGCAGTATCTGAAATTTGCGCGTTAATTCATGATGCGGGCGGACAGGTTTATGTTGATGGTGCAAACCTAAACGCGTTGGTTGGTGTCTCGCAGCCAGGAAAATTCGGCGCAGATGTTTCTCACTTAAATCTCCACAAGACATTTGCAATCCCACACGGAGGGGGAGGACCTGGCGTTGGCCCGGTCATCGCTCGTGCGCATTTAGCGCCATTTTTGCCGAACCATCCGATGGATGACAGCGCAGGTCCAGCAACTGGACCGGGTCCGATATCTGGTGCGCCCTTCGGATCTGCCAGCATTTTGCCAATTTCGTGGGCGTACATTCGCTTGTTGGGGGGAGAAGGTTTAACGCATTCAACCCAGGTAGCGATTCTTTCTGCAAATTACATCGCAGAACGATTGAAGAGCGCTTATCCAATTCTTTACACGGGTAGTAATGGACGAGTTGCACATGAGTGCATCCTTGATATCCGCGGACTCACTAAAGAGTCAGGAGTCAGTGTTGATGACATCGCAAAGCGATTGATGGATTACGGCTTTCACGCGCCCACCATGTCATTTCCTGTTGCGGGTACGCTGATGATTGAACCAACCGAGTCAGAGAGCATCTCCGAGATTCACCGTTTTATTGACGCGATGATTTCAATTCGCACTGAAATTCAGGAAGTTATAGATGGCAAGATAACTATTGAAGACTCTGCGCTAAGGCACGCACCGCACACCGCGTTGAGCGTCGTTACCAGCGATTGGGACCGTAAATACAGTCGCGAATCTGGCGGATATCCGGTAGCTCTGGATGGCTTTGTGCCAGGTGAATCGATCGGTTCCCGAATGAAGTATTGGCCGCCGGTTTCACGCATTGATGGAGCTCACGGAGACCGTAATCTGGTCTGTTCTTGCCTTCCTATAGAGGCTTACAGCTCCTAATTTAGGCGTAGTTTGTGCGGGGATAGGCTAATTTAAGGTTACTTAACATAATGTAACTTATCGGCGTTCGGTCTAAGCCGACGTGAGATTCCCCAGCGAGTGGTTTGCGTCAGAGCCTCAACAACTATCGCTTTAGACATCTTAGAGACTCCGTTAATTCTCTCCACAAAGATAATTGGGACTTCCGTTGCAACAGCGCCAGCTAAATCTGCTGCCATAACCATTTCAATTTGAAAACAATATCCACTGGCTTGCATATCTTTTAGGTTTAGCGCTTTAAGAAGTTCAACGCTATAAATTCGATAGCCGCCAGTTAAGTCGTTAAAGTTGAGATTTAAAGCAAACTTTGCATATTTTGTACCCGCTTTGGAGAGAGCCTGACGCGCTTTCGGCCAATTTACAACTCCGCCACCTGGGATCCAGCGAGTACCTAAAGTGATTGATCTTCCAGGTCTAATTGCAGCAATCATTGCCGGCAGATCTTCTACACGATGCGAACCATCGGCATCCATAGTCACTACGTGCGAATAAATTCCTGAGGCCAAAACTCTGGCGAATCCCGCACGATAGGCAGATCCTAAGCCATCTTTTTTTGGTCGCCGCAGAACCTCAACCCATGAAAGATTCAGGCTTTCAGTTCTATCTGCTGTTCCGTCAGGTGAGTTGTCGTCGATTACCAATACATCAAATTCGACCTCAGCGCTTCTTCGGAGAACTTTCAAATTCTCCAATAACTCTACTATCGAAACGCACTCGTTGTACGTGGGTATCAGAATGATCAGTCTGTTCATACAACTCTCCTATTTCTGAGACCCCGAGCTCCAAGGATCAATATAATCGCTAAGATCAAAAATTTCACCACACTTCCCCACTTATTTGCGAAAGTAAGATGATCGTTAAGAATCAGATCACTAGTCAACGCTGTCTGAATATTCTCCGACGTTGACTGAGTAACTCGACCATTGCTGTCGATAAATGCCGATATACCGATGGTCGAAACACTCAAAATACTTCTTGAATTTTCCATAGCACGAATACGAGTAATTGCTAATTGTTGTCGACTTTCGGCTGTACCAGCGAAGGTAGCGCTATTCGTCTGAACAATTAGAGCATCAGAATTCGAACTCATCTCCGCGACAAGTCGATCATTAATAATTTCATAGCAAATTATCGGTCCGAGTGCAGCGCCAGCTACTTCATGCGTAACGAGCTCGTCTCCAGGCTTGAAATCCACAACGGTGGCAGCGAACGGTGAGATAAATTCCGCCAGTCCCCGCAGCGGCATATATTCACCGAATGGCGTCAATCCGCGCTTTATGTATGTGCTTAGCACACCCTTTTCCGAGTTGTATAAAACCGAGGCATTAACTGGCGATCCATCACGCTTAAGAACTACACCAGCAATTAGTGGAGCCTGCTTGTCACGTGTAAGTTTTTCGACATCTGCCGCAACGTTGGGATAAAGACCGGGATCGATATCTATTGCGTTCTCGGGCCAAATGATCGCGTCATAGCCTCCTGAGGCGTACTTGTAGGTTGCGTCGCGATGTAAGTTGAAGACCGCCTGTGCCCGAGAATTAAAATCTAAACCGACGCTAGGTGTATTGCCCTGGATCGCCAATAATTTAACCGATCCACTCCCCTGCGGATTCGCCGGAATAAGGCCGAGCCCGATAACTATCAAAAGCAATTTAACAAGATTGCCCACCCTGATTCTTGCGATTAGAGCAGCAGAGAGAAGAGTTAGGGCAGAAAGCGCGAGCACTCCCCCGTACGGCAAGATGGCGGCCGCTGGTGATTCCACTTGGCTGAATGCGATCCGAGTCCAACCAAAACCACCAAATGGAAATACTGAACGGAACTCCTCCATAACAAGTAAGGCGGCGATCGTTAACCTAATGGATCCTGACCGTTTAGCAATGGCTCCAGCCGGAAGGTAGAAAAGCGCTTGCAGTAATGCGAGCAAGAGCCAAGGCACGGCGCCTACGAATTTTCCAGACCAATGCAAAACAATTGCGTTGTAGATAAAGCCGAATGCAAAAGCGTTCCATGACTGCCGATGTGACTTAGATATCTTTCTCAGAAAGAGCGAATATCCAATAACTCCAAGGTACCAAACTCCAATTGGAGCGAAAGCTGCGCTAGCAAGAAATGCCGAGAGTGCGATTATCACCATTTCAACGCCGCTATCAGTCGATCTACGCTAGCCCCCAGACCATAACGTTCTTTAATTTCATATATTTTCGAGAGATCTGCCGGTGCTTTCGGCATAGCGATATCAAGGGTGGGAAGTGCGACATCTTTGGCGCAATTAACAAGAGTTGGAGCAATCTTTAAATAATCTGCGCCAGCGATGATTTTCTTTGCTAGCGCCGGCGACAACGCTTCGTGTGCCTCGTGAGCACCCTGTAAAGCTTGGTCAACATCAGCGAAGTGATTGGCAATTAGCGCTGCACCTTTTTCTCCGATGCCGCGAACTCCCGGTAGACCATCTGATGGATCACCGCGAAACATTGCAAATAAAGCGTAACGATCGCCGGGAATTGCGTACTTACGAGCGACCCAAGCGGTGTCAACAAGGTCATGTTGGGATAGACCTTTTGCCAAGTAGACAACCTTTACGTCGCGTTTATCATCAACTAATTGAAAAAGGTCGCGATCGCCAGTAACAATTCGAATCGGTCCCTTCTCTTTAACTGCAAAGGTTGCCATTACATCGTCGGCCTCGTAATCATCAACACCAACCATCGGAATTCCGAACTCATCCAGTAAATCTAAAAGAATCGGAATTTGCGGGGTTAAAAGATCGGGCTCTTCTTCGCCTTCACCATCTTCTTCTAAGCGATTAGCTTTGTAATCAGGAAAGAGTTCGACGCGCCAAGATGGCCGCCAATCTCCCTCTATACAAGCAACGATCCGCTTTGGAGAATACATCGTTATCAAACGTGCAGTCATATCTAAATAGCCTCGAATTGCGTTAACTGGTGTGCCATCAGGTGCCAACATCGTGTCGGGCATTCCGTAGTAAGCGCGATACCAAAGCGACGCGCTATCAAGAAGCATTAGTGTCATAAGTCGTCAACCATATATGAAACAACGCCGCGATCTAAACGCTTGATCGCCTCCCTACAAACTGGGCGGAGCGCTTCACTAGCCCCCGCTATCTGCATCAGTAGATCCATCAATTGTTTTGTTGAACGCACAAAATCTCCGACTGACATATCGCTGCCCTTTAACACATTGGTAAGCGAATTCCCTTGGGCCCATCTGTAGGAGATATAGGCGAAGCCGAAATCTGGTTCCTTCTGAGTCTTCACATCGAAATCATTTTCAATTGCTTCAAGTTTGGCCCAAAGTCGAGTGATTTCAGCGAGTGCGTTAGCAACGTTCTGATGCGGCATTTTAGGAGCGTAATCTTCACGAGATCTGGATTGAAAAATCATCGAGGAAGCCACCGAAAGAAGCTCTGGCGCTGAGAGGTTATCTAGAATTCCGGCGCGAATCGTTTCGGTTAAGAGTAGATCTGACTCAGCATAAATTTTGGCGAGGATTTGTCCTTGGGCAAGCGGCTTCTCACCTTCTATGTAACCCAAGTGTGTCAAAACATCACAAATACGATCAAAAGTTTTGGCTATAACGTTTGTTCTGTTCTCAACTCGAGCTCGTAAACCATCCGATTCTCGAGCCAGACGTTCTGCTCTTTCCGCAAACCGAGCGTGCGTTTCCCGATCGTTACAAGAATGGCAGGCGTGGTTACGCATACTGCGACGGAGATTATCTATTTCCCCTTCCATATGCGCACGCTGGCGGTTATCGAAAGTCTTTCGACCATCTCGCTTAGAGAGCAACTTCTCAAGTTCTTTCACTTCAGAGCGCAGTGATGCGTAAGCCTCAAAATCACCGAGATGACATTTTGCACTTTCAATCAATTCATCTCGGGCGGATTCATTCTTCTTGATCTGCCTTACCAAACTAACCACTGCACGATCTGCTTGGAATTGTGCGAATGAAGATTCCAGACTGCCGTGAGCACGTTCGCGTCCGAAACGAGCTATCAAGTTGATGGCCATGTTGTATGTCGGAGTAAATGATGATCTAAGTGGATAAGTGCGCGTTGATGCTAGACCCGCAGCAGTGGCCGAATCGACAGTGGGTGACCATTGCACAACTGCGTTTCCTTCAATATCAATTCCGCGGCGACCGGCTCTGCCAGTGAGTTGGGTGTACTCCCCCGGAGTAATCGGAACGTGCGCTTCACCATTCCACTTCGTTAACTTCTCTAAAACAACTGTGCGCGCCGGCATATTTATACCTAAGGCCAAAGTTTCAGTTGCAAAAACGGCTTTAACTAATCCACGTTGAAAGAGATCTTCAATCGCATTTTTAAAACTCGGCAACAACCCGGCATGGTGGGCGGCGATACCTCGCTCTAGCGCAGTTATCCATTCGCGATAACCAAGTACTTCAAGGTCCTCTTCAGGCAAATTCGCTGTGAATTTTTCTGCCGTCGCGAGGATTTCGGCTCGTTCTTCAGTATTGGTTAGTTTCAATCCGGCGGCCAAACATTGCTTTACTGCAGCGTCACAACCCATGCGAGAGAATATGAATGTGATCGCCGGAAGGAGATTTTCTCGGCTTAACTTTTCAATGATCTCTGCCCGCGATAAACGCGACTCCTGTGCGCCCCATTGCTCGCGTCGGTTTCTCGGAATGCGAACCTTGCGCAATGCCTCGCGTTCTAGCGCCAATATCTCAGGATTGATCTTTCCAGGTTGGCTAAAGAGATCTACCAGTGAGGAGTTAATCAGCACATGTTGATAGAGCGGGATAGGTCGATGCTCGCTGACAATTACCTCGGTTTCACCCCGAACTTCGCCCAGCCATTCTCCAAACTCTTCGGCATTGGAGACAGTGGCTGATAAAGAAATCACCTGCACAGATTCCATCAGATGGATAAGCACTTCTTCCCAAACGGCTCCGCGAAACTTATCTGCTAGATAGTGAACTTCGTCCATAACTACTGATCCCAAATTAACCAGAGTGGTTGAGTTGGCATACAGCATATTTCGCAGAACCTCAGTTGTCATAACCAAAATATCGGCTTCTGAATTTATATTCGTATCACCAGTTAGCAGTCCAACCTTCTCTTCCCCAAAGCGGGCGACGAACTCTTGGAATTTTTGATTTGATAGCGCTTTGATCGGCGTGGTGTAGAAACACTTTTTTCCATTGCGCAGCGCCAGAAAGGCAGCAAATTCACCAACTACTGTTTTTCCCGCCCCAGTGGGTGCGGCAACTAGAACCCCGTGGCCGCTTTCAACTGCGTGGCAAGCCTCGATTTGGAATTGATCGAAAGCAAAATCGAACTGGGCAATGAAATCCGAGGTGACTTGATGCTTACTGCGAGATTTCGCCGCGGCGTATTTGGCGGCGGGTGTAGTCATGGGGTCCACGATAGTCCAGCGCCCGCGATACATTCAGCGCGAACTGGAAGTCCACCGATTCTCTCTCCATCAGCATACGCAACCGCGGGCGCATGCAGCGATACCCGCTTAGTCCGATATATATCTACTTGCTTATGGTTAATGTGCTTTCCACTGAAAACCGTTGGGAAGACCCTGACAAATTCAACTTTACTAACCGGACGGAGCACCATTACATCAAAGAGTCCATCACTCATAACAGCATCCGGGCAAACCTTCATTCCACCACCGTAGCTACCGCCATTGCCAACCGCTATCAGCATTGCTTCAGTTTCAATAACCTGGTTGTCTAATTCAATTGTGTATTTGAGCGGTTTAAATTTTGGTAACTCCATTGCAATGGCTAAGTTGTATTTCATCGGTCCCTTAGGCCAATTCATTTCATTCGCCTTCTCATTTACCACCGAATCAAAACCAGTTGAAAGAACCGCTCCAAACCACTCTGAGTCGACTAGTCCGAGATCAATTGCAACTGGAGGGGTTGAGACCACGGTGTTTAATTGAATTATGATCTCATCTAGTTCCCACCCAAGTGCGCGCACAAAATCATTTCCTGTTCCGGCCGGTATCGCCGAGAAGGCAATATTGCGCGGCACTACCAATTGCAGAACCAAATGAACGAGCCCATCTCCCCCAACTGCAACCACGCCTTCGATTAAGCCGACGTTGCTGTCGAGAAACTCTGCGAGGTTACTTCTCAATTTTTCGGCAGATGTCGCTGTAATGATTTGATAAGACAATCTTCGCTCCGAGAAAAACCCTGCTGCTTGCGTTCCTAAAATAGCGCCTTTGCCTGATCCTGAAACAGGATTTATTACAACCACCCACATAAAACTATATTTCCTCGGAGAGCGCGTTCTTTTTTGCCCGACGGCGATCATTTAATAAGGCAATACACCCAGCGATTAAATAAAAACCAATTAGCGGCAACGCTAGTGCAGCCATTGAGAGTGGGTCCGCACTGGGCGTAAAACCGGCAACGAAAAGGGTTATGGCGAATACCCAAATCCGCCAAGGTTTGAGAATCGCCACCCCGCTGAGAAAACCAATTAGATTGAAAGTCACCAAGAAGACCGGCAATTCAAATGCGATTCCAAAGAGAAGAATTGCGCGCATTACAAAATCTAAATAATCGTCGAATTTAACCAAGTTATCTAGCGCGTCTGGGGTGAATCCAAATAATACGCGAACCGCAACTGGGAGAATTGAGTAACCAAGATATGTGCCGGCTGCAAAGAAAGGAGTTGCGGCGATTAGGAAGAAGAATGAATATTTCTTCTCTCTACGATGAAGAGCGGGAGCGATAAAGGCCCAAAGTTGATAGAGCCAGATAGGCGCAGTCATAATTACACCCGCCAGAATTGAAACCTTTATTTGCAGATTGAGCGGACCTAATACCCCGCTGATGTAGAGAGCTCCACAATTCTCAGCGCCACTGGCTTGCGCGGCTCTGAGATCGCAAACTGGTTCAGCCAATTTGGTAATTATCTCGTTATAGAAGAACCATCCAATAACAGATCCAAGAGAGATCGCAAAGGCTGAGCGAACGACTCGTTTACGAAACTCTCGGAGATGTTCTATTAGCGGCATACGACCGCCGACGGAGGTCGCCATAACGGTTAACGAGCGGCAGAGCCGTCAGTGTCGTCCGTATTCTCATTCTTCTCATCGTTCTTCATATCTTTCATCTCGCTCTTAAAGATGCGAAGCGAGCGACCTAGTGATCTCGCTGAATCTGGCAGCCGCTTAGCACCAAAGAGAATGACCACGACGATTAGAAGTAAGAGGATGTGACTCGGTTCGCGTAGAAAAGGCATGGCTAAAAGGTAGCGCATAGGTCCGCCCTAGCGCATCACCGCTAGTTGGGGAAAACCCAGTTTTCATACAACTCTAAAGTTTGCTGGCATTTCTCAGAAATGAGCGATCTTGCCGTGACTGGAAGCCGTACCTCAACGGATGCCAAAGTGCTCATGGCATTACGTAACAACCAGTCTTGGCTGAAGGAGCTAACGGTAACTTCCTCCCCCGCGCTAGATTCTCGTGGTTTAAAAGAAGACCTAAATCTCTCGGATGATGTACGGAAGCGCGATTTGATGAGCAACTGCCACTGATAATCAGGAACATCACCCGGCTCGGGAACACTGACTGAAGATCCCGCCATTTGTACCGATCTCATATTATCTAAACGAAAAGTGCGGAAACCTTCTACGTTCTGGCAATAGGCGTTTAGTACTTCAAATCCAAGATCAAGTGATAACTCAAGCGGTGTGATTACACGTTCTGTAACGGTATCGCGAATTGTAGAATGGTATTTAACTGTTAGATCCATTCTGCTCGCGATGGCTTGCGTGATTATGGCGCGATGCGCTGAATCGACTATTGGCGAGGCGGTAGCCACGTTTCCAACAATCTCTTTTATCTTTTTAGCTAAGCCAGAAATAGCGTTGTGCAGATCTTCACGCTCTGGACTGAGTGAGCTTCGCAGAATATCTAGTCCAAGCAGAATTATTACTAATTCCTGTTTGGTGAGAAGACGGACCCTTTGCAAGACTTCTGCATTTCGGATACTCACATATCCAGATTCAAACTCCAGATCAATAAGTTCCAGTGGCGTATAACCCGGCAGGCCACACATCCATAAGGTATTAAGATCGCTTAACAATTCACTTTCAGAGAGGTTAAATTCCTCTGCTAACTCATTTAGCGCGATACCTTGATGTGTAGAAATGAATGGCACTAAATCTAAAAGCCGCGCTGCTTTCTCGACCGGCGTGGACTGCGTTTTAGCCATAAATTGCCAACCCCGCCTTCAAGTGGTCAAGTATCTCGGATCGCAAATCCGCCGGTTCTGAAACGATTACATCGTTGGCATACCAGAGAATTTCCTCAATGAAACGTTCGCGATCCCGATACTCCATCTTGAACTCGTGCCACCCGACCGGTGCGCTCTTAGTAACGATCTGTATACCGCGACTTCGCAAATTTAGCCCACGTCCATCTCTAATAAAGACAATGGCTGATGAGAGCTCTGAAGATTTCGCAAATGCCTGATTTACATCTAAATCGCCAGGAATCTCAAAAGCGCCAGATCTTCCCTGCGACTTCAAATCGCCAGAGACGCGATCTAAGCGAAAGAGGCGGTTGGCTCGGCGATCTAGATCATTTCCGAAAATGTACCAATGGCCATAACGAGA